>WGLZ01000039.1 GCA_016471375.1 Cyanobacteria bacterium RI_101 | reverse complement strand
CTTTTTGAAGTGGTCGATGTCAATCATGGCGGCGCTGAGGGGATACTCGCCCCGCTTCGCTTTTTCCGCTTCTTTGAGCAGAATTTCGTCCAAAAAGCGCCGATTGTGGAGGCCCGTCAACCCGTCTCGCAGACTCTGCCGTTGGAGGGCTTGGTATTGCTGATGTTTTTGCAACGCCAGTTGCAGAGCCGCCCGCATTTCCCGCTCGTTGCAGGGTTTCAGCAGATAACCGTAGGCGCCGGATTGTTCCGCTCGTTTCAAGGTGTCTTCGTCGGCGTAGGCGGTCAGGTAAATAACCGGAATCTCAAAGCGTTCGTAAATTTCCCGAGCGACGTCAATCCCGTCCCGCTCCCCCTTGATCACAATATCCATCAGGATAATATCCGGCGCTCGGCGCTCGATGGCCGCCAGCGCCGCCGCCCCGGAGGAAACCACTTCGCTGACTTGGTAGCCGCTCTGGCGAAGTTTTTGGGAGAGGTCCCGGGCGATAATCAATTCATCTTCGACAATGAGGATCAGGGGCGTTGTCATGAGAGTAAACTCCGAGATCTCAGAGATATTTTCCAAAAGGCGGGAAAAGTCTCCGGTCTCAATTTTTGGGTAATTTTAACTACACGCCATTGGTGTTGGACTAAAGTCGCTTTTTGATCTTGTCGAAGTCGGGAGTTAAGGTCAACAGTATAAATAATGGATTGATACTTAAAAGAAATTACGTAAGTCGCCCCCAGTCTGACCTTAAATTGTAGCCTTTAACGAAGGGTTCCAACGTCGGTTCTGATCCGTCGCGCTTTGTCGTTGATTGGCGGTTTATCCCTAAGCCGCGCCTCAGTTGGCCAAATCTTGAGGACAGTGACGCGGCGCCGGGTCTCCCCTGCGAACAAAAATCAAGATTTGTAAACTTTCAGGGGAGAGTCTTTCATAAACCAGACTTATCTGTAAAATAGGATACAGAAATAAATTTAGCTCTCCCTGCCAATTTGCGGACGGGGCGGCGCTATACCCACATCAGGAGATCGCGACGATGTCTTTACAACTCGCTTCCCGCGCCGCAACCGCGAGCCGGTTCCCCGTCTGCCACATTACCTACACCCGAGACACTTGGGTCAACCTCTTCGCGCCCCTAACGTCCTATGCGTCTTCGGAAGCGAAACTCCTCTGCCAAGCCTCTCCGAATACCTGGGTCGTCTGGGTTCCCGACCATGGGCAAGCGATTTTAGAGCGGAGTGAATTTTACTGTTAGAATCGCCGGACAGTCTTTAGGGTCGGCCTTCGGGGACGCTTAGGGCGTAAGGACTAAGCGTCTCCAAATTTTGCGACATTGTCCGCTCCTTTGCCGGGGAGCGACACGAATTTGTTGGCGTTCGGCGCCGGTATTTCCATTGTTTACTCTCCCCGGAGTGTTTAAAACTGGCGGAGAGCCATCCCGGTAAAACCGCGCTCTTTCTTCGCGCGAGTTTTGCAACCACGGCCATGGCGGGGAGAAAGGGATTATCCCCCCAACCCCCCTTGGCAAGCTACGGCGCGCGCACAAGTCTTTGGTTTTGTCATTAACCGCTATATCTCGCCCCCTACGCTCCGGCAGGCTCACTTCGGCAAGCTCAGCGGGTGGAGATTTATAAACAATCTGAGACCGCTATACTAAAACTTGTTAACTTAAAAACATATTTTTTATGACTTTCATTAAAACACTTGAGGATAAATGATCGCTTAAAATCATTGGGTATAAATGCGGATTAAAGCGCCGGACAGCCGTCGCAAAAAATACTCAGCGAAGAAAGCGCCGGCGCCGAAAAAAAGTCAGGGAATACGCTTGAAACCCTTTAATCGTAACGACTTCCTTCTACTTACGTGTTATATAATTTCAAAAAAATTCACCAAAAAAAAGACTCTTTGCTAGAATAAGTTGCCAACGCGCCAAACGCGTAAAGACCAGTTTCCCCCCTCCTTCGGGAATACCTGGGCGCTGGGCGTCCGTCTTAACCAAATCTTTACCTTAGCTTTTCTCAAAACCCTAGAGAATCGACGAGCTTGCTTTCCTCTTCTATGGCCCCCCAGCGAACCCTCCCGAGTCATCCGCCCCTAATGCCAGCTCTCTTAAAAGCGCCGCGGGTCGTCCCTGCCGATATCCTTGCGGGCCAAGGGTTGGCTCTTTTGGCGCAAGGCTCGGACTGGGCCGGGGGACTCTGGTATTTAGACGCGGACAACCATTGGCGCTGGCGGGCGGCGAGAACTCTGCTCGGTCAAGATTTATCTCAACCCCTAGACGCCTTAGCGGGGGAAGCGGTTCAAACCACGGAGGAAGACGCGCTTGAAGATCTATTTACCGTTGTTCAATTGCTGGCGACGGCCGGTGCCCTGGGGATTGTGGATCGCCAGGGGAACTTAACCGGCGCCGTTACGCCGGGGAGTCTGCTCTCCGCCCTGGCGGACTGGGAGATTTGGCGCGGATTGCCTGTTCAATGGCTTGCTCGGAAGGCGGTTCTTTGGCTAGCGCCGGAGATGACCCTAGCGGAAGCGGCTAATTTGTTCGGTCAAAAAGGGGTTAACTCTGGCTTTCTGCGTAAAAACACGGGAGAGGCGGCGCTTCAGATTACGGTACAGGATTTGTTAAGAGTCTATGAACGCCAGGATTCTCTCGGAGAAACAAAGGTTCAAGATCTGCCGGAGCTAGGAACGGCGCCGGGTTGGTCAATCAATCTCGAACAGTCCTTAAACCGCGCTCAAGACTGGATGAAGGGCGGCGCCGGAGCGGAATTAGCCGCGATTAACTCCGCGGGGGAACTGGTCGGGCAAATCGGCGCCGGGGAGCTGTTATCGGCGCTTCAACCCGCGGCGCTGTTAAATTGGGTCGGGCAATGGGGTCAGGCGCAATCGGCGCTGGCGGATCTTACTCGCCAGAAAGACTTTAACCGCTTTATCGCCGAAGCCGCGAGCCGTTTGGGCAACAGCGGTCAGGCTAACCTAAAAGATGAGATTCAGGAAACCCTAGCGCGCTTGGGACAGCTCACCGAGGTCGATGATTGCGCTATATTTTCCGCGGATCTGAGCGCCGGAACATTGAGCATGGACTACGAATGGCGCCCGTCGGAACTCTTGCCCAACTTGCCCGCCGTTCAAAATCTTTCCCTTGACCGTTTTCCTTGGCTACTGAGCTATTTACAACAGGGAGAAATCTGTTACGCGCCGGATATCGCCCGACTGCCCCCCGAAGCCGCGACGGACGTCGCCAATTGGTCGGCCTTCCAGCTAAGGTCGGTTCTCGCGATTCCTCTGAGTCAATCCGCTTCTCGCCTGCGGTTTATCGGCGTTTCTAGCGAGCGCCGGACGCAAACCTGGTCGGAGGATTCCATTCGTCTTCTGCAAACTTTGGGGCAGACTTTAATCGGCGCCGAAGAGCGCCTAGCGGCGGAGCGCCGACTTCAGGAGTTGAACCAAAACTTAGCAGTCCAAATCCGACAACGAAGCGAACAATTGAGCGAATCCAACCGGCGCTTTCGCGTCCTGGCCAACTCGGCGTCGGTTTTATTGTGGATGTCCGACGCCGAGGAAAATTGCTATTTCTTTAACCAAAAGTGGTTAGATTTTCGGGGGCGGAGTCTAGAGCAAGAGCTAGAGGGCGGCTGGGAAGAAGGCGTTCATCCCGACGATTTGGAGTTTTATCTGGTCGTTTATCGTCAAGCCTTCGCGCGTCGTCAAAGCTATCAAACAGAGTACCGTCTGCGGCGGGCCGACGGGGAATATCGCTGGATTTTGGAGCAAGGCGTTCCTTATCTGTCCCCGGAGCGGGGATTTTTAGGCTTTATCGGCTCCGGCGTCGATATTACCGACCGCAAACAGAGCGAGGAAGACCTTAAACAGTTATCAAACCGTCTCAGTTTGGCGCTGGAAGCCGGCGCCATTGGTTGCTGGGAATGGGATTTGACTGACAATGCCATCGTCTGGGACAAGCGGATGTTCGAGCTTTATAGCGTCGATTTAGAGACGGAGTCGCGGTTGCCCTACCAAATTTGGGCGGAGGCTCTCCACCCCGGAGACCGGGAAGCCACGGAAACCCTTCTCTGGCAAGCGGTTCAAGGCCTAGGCGAATATAATACGCAGTTTCGGATTCTCCAACCCGACGGCGCCGTTCGTTATATCCAAGCCAACGGCGCTGTTTTGCGGGACGACCAGGGACAGCCCCAAAAAATGATTGGGGTTAATTTTGACCTGACCTCCGAAATCGAAACTCAAAACAGCCTCCAAATCTATCGCTCCGCCATTGAGGCGGCGGTGGACGGCGTCGCCCTTCTGCGAGACGACAAATATATTTACCTTAACCCCGCCCACGCGAATCTCTTTGGTTACGAGAGTCCGGCGGAACTGCTGGGACAAAGTTGGCGGCGCCTCTACTCGGAAGCGGAAATCGCCCGGATTGAGCAAGAGGTTTTCCCGATTTTGGGGCGAGACCGGCGCTGGGAGGGGGAAGCGGTGGCCACCCGCAAGGACGGCGGCGCTTTTGACGAAGGCCTCTCCCTCACCTTGATGGCGGACGGTCTTTTGATCTGTGTCTGTCGGGACATTACGGCCCGCAAAGCGGCGGCAAAACTGATCCAACATCAGGCGGATAAAGAAAAGCTTCTGCGGCAGATTAGTCAACGCATCCGGGAAACCCTAGAATTAGAACGCACGTTTAACACCGCCTGCGCCGAAATTCAGAGTTTTATGGCGGTGGATCGGGTGGCGATTTTCCGCTTTGACCCCGACTCGGGCTACGACGACGGCCAGTTTGTGGCGGAGTCCCTCGCTCCGGGGTTCAGTTCCGTCTTGGCGGAGCGGGTGCATGACCATTGTTTTGGAGAGGGCTACGCCCAGCTGTATCAACAGGGGCATTACCAGGCGGTGGCGGACGTTCTGGAAAGTAACCTCCAACCCTGTCACGTCGAGATTTTGCGGCGCTTTCAGATCCGGGCCAATTTAGTTTTGCCCCTGCTAGAGGGCCAAGATCTCTGGGGTTTGCTCTGCATCCATGCCTGCGCCGGACCTCGGGTCTGGCGGACGGAAGAGATTACTCTCGTTCAACA
Organism: Cyanobacteria bacterium RI_101; assembly: GCA_016471375.1. Lineage (GTDB taxonomy): Bacteria > Cyanobacteriota > Cyanobacteriia > Cyanobacteriales > Microcystaceae > Synechocystis. The sequence continues at coordinate 133,819 of WGLZ01000039.1, read as the reverse complement.
AATCGCCAACCAATTAGCCATCGCGATCCAACAGGCCAAACTCTACGACCAAGCCCAACAAGAGTTGCAAGCCCGCCAAGCTAACGAAGCCCGCCTCGCCCAGGAACTTCAGAGTCAGACTCTGATGAACCAAGTTCTCCAAGCTCTGCGGGAATCTCTGGATCTGGACGCCATCTTGGCAACGGTCGCCCGGCAGGCGCTGGACAGTTTCCAAACCGACCGGGTCATCGTCTTCCGCCTCTATCCCGACGGAACTAGCCGTATTATCGCCGAGGCCGTAAACGACCCTTTCCCGGCGTTAAAAGATCTTCATTGGGAAGACGAAACCTGGGATCAAGAGATTCTCGATCTCTATTGGCAAGGACAACCCCGCATTGTGCCGGACGTGATGGACGACCGCTGGACGGATTGCCTGCGGGAGTATTCTCAAATGGGGGGGATTCAGTCGAAAATGGTGGCGCCGATTTTGCAGGAAGCGCCGGGGGAGGAGGCCCATCGTTGGCTAGCGCCGAATAGCCGGGATAAACTCTGGGGAGTTTTAGTCGTCCACGCCTGCCGAGAGCGTCGGGTCTGGCAAGAGACGGAAGCCGGACTGCTCCAACGGATCGCCGATCATCTCTCCATCGCCATTCAACAAAGTCGCCTCTTCGCCGAGCTTCAAGAACGCAACCAGGCGCTGGCCAAAGCGACCCAATCCAAGGACGAGTTTTTGGCCAACATGAGCCACGAACTGCGCACCCCCCTCAACGCCATCCTCGGCTCCGCCGAAGCCCTGTTGGATCAAACCCTCGGCGCCGTGGAACCTAGTCAAGTTAGGGCGTTGCAATTAATCGACAAAAGCGGGCGGCATCTGTTGGATTTAATCACCGATATTTTAGATCTGGCCAAAATCGGCGCCGGGAAATTAGAGCTTCAACTGGCTCCGGCGTCGGTGGAGAAAATCTGCGAGGACAGTCTGCTCCTGGTTAGACAAATGGCGGCGGACAAAAATATTGATTTGCAAAGCGAGATTCTCCCCAATCTAGGCTACCTCCAGGCCGACGAGCGCCGTCTCCGGCAGGTCTTGATTAATCTCCTCAGCAACGCCATTAAGTTCACCCCCGGCGGCGGCCAGGTGAGCCTGAGCGTTAGCGTCGATTCCGAGGATAATCAGATTCTGTTCGCCGTGGCGGACACCGGCGTCGGCATCAGTCCCGAGAATCAAGCTAAATTATTCCAACCCTTTATGCAAATCGACAGCAGTCTCAGCCGCCAATACGCGGGCACGGGTCTGGGCTTGAACTTAGTGGAACGCTTAACGGCGCTCCACGGCGGCGCGGTCAGTTTGCGGAGCGCCTTGGGTCAAGGCAGTTGTTTTACCGTCAGATTGCCCTACGAACCCGCGACGAACCGAGGGGAATCCTCTCCAGACCCTCCGCCGGTCGAGAGTCCGGGAATAACCGGCGCTTTGCCCCGGATTCTGCTGGCGGACGATAACGAAGCTAACCTCCAGACCTTCAGCGATTATCTCTCCCGCAAGGGCTACCCCCTGATCATCGCCCGCAATGGTCTCGAAGCGGTGGAATTGGCCCTAGCCCAGGCGCCGGATCTGATTTTGATGGATATGCAGATGCCCCGGATGGATGGTCTGACCGCCACCGCCACCCTCCGGGCCGATCCGCGAACCGCCCAAATTCCCATTATCGCCCTCACCGCCTTAGCGCTTCCCGGCGACGAAGAACGTTGCCTCTCCGCCGGCGCCGACGCCTACTTGACCAAACCGGTGCGCTTCCGGCGCCTGACGGAAGTCATACAAAGTTATTTCTCCCCCCCCCCGAGCGAAAATACTCCTTAAGCGATGTCCCCCCTAGTGCCTCCCCCCATGCCTGAAACCGCCCCGGTAATCCTCGTGATTGACGATCAGATTGATAATTTTGATGTCATTGAAATGCTCCTCAGTCGCGAAGAGTATGACTTGTTTTATTCCTCCAGCGGCCCCCGGGCTTTTTCCCTAATGGAGAATATTCACCCCGATTTAATTATTCTGGACGTGATGATGCCGGAGATGGACGGGATTGAGGTCTGCCGGCGCCTCAAAAATAATCCCCAATCCCAACATATTCCGGTGTTAATGGTGACGGCGCTGAACACCAAGGAAGATCTAGCTCGTTGTTTAGAAGAAGGCGCGGACGATTACCTGAGCAAACCCATCGAAGGGGTGGAGTTAAAGGCCCGAGTTCGTTCCCTGTTGCGGGTGAAGCGTCAATACGACCAACTGCAAAACCTGATTCAACTGCGGGAAGAAGCCCTGCGATTACGGGAAGATTTATCGAAAATGATCGTCCACGATCTGCGCAATCCCCTAGCGGGTATGCTCTTGGGCGTTGAGGTGGCTTTGCGTTATCTCGATCAATTCGACCAGTCGGAATTTTCGGCGCTGAAAAAGAAAGTGATTAAAAAGCTCCATCAAGTGCTCGGCTCCGGGCGCCAAGTGCAACAGATGGTCGAAGATTTATTATTAATGGCTAAGTTGGAATCGGGAAAAATGCGTTTAAACCTCGGCGAAACCGATCTCTATAAGCTCTGCCTAGAGAGTTTTCAAGGCTTTCAAGAAATCGCCAAAGAGAATCGCCTTCATTTACAGGTGGACGCGCCGAAAACGCCCCAGTATTTTCAGGTGGACGCGCCGATTCTGCGCCGGGTGATTGACAATTTACTCTCCAACGCCATTAAGTTTTCGCCGCCGGACGCTAAGGTTGTCTTAAAACTAGAACCCCTATCAGAGCGTCATTTTCGTCTCAGCGTCGCCGACCAAGGGCCGGGGATCAAGCCGGAAGACCGGGAAAAAATCTTTGATAAGTTTGAAATCGGCGCTTTTAAAGCCCACAAGTCGCAGACCGGCTTGGGCTTAGCTTTCTGCAAACTGGCGGTGGAAGCTCACCAGGGGAGCCTAGGTCTCATGGACAACCAACCCAAGGGAACGATATTTTGGCTAGAGATTTAGGGGTTTAACCCCGTTCGCGACTGTGGCAAGATAGACTGATAGCTTTTAAACGCCGTTAACCCTGACGCCATGACTAGCCCCAGCGCCGACAAACCCAAAACCCTTGAGGCAATGAAACACTTTGCCGAGCAATACGCCAAACGCACTAACACCTACTTTTGTAGCGACCTCTCCGTCACGGCGGTAGTGATCGAAGGCTTGGCCCGCCATAAAGAAGACCTCGGCTCTCCCCTTTGCCCCTGTCGCCACTATGAAGATAAGGAAGCGGAAGTCAAAAATACCTTCTGGAACTGCCCCTGCGTGCCTATGCGGGAGCGTAAAGAGTGCCACTGTATGCTCTTTCTCACCCCGGATAACGACTTCGCCGGCGCCGAGCAGTCGATCTCCATGGAGTTGCTAGAGGAAGTTAAGGCGAGTCTTTCCGCTTAGTCCATCTTAAGTTCTCAAATTTCGGCGCCGAGATCCAGCGCGACCCGAAAACCCAGATCGTAGAGCGCCGTCTCTGGCGGGAAATGACTGCGGGAGGCCGAGCGGCAATACTGCGGCCCGCGGTTCCAGGAGCCGCCCCGCACCACCCGATCCGGCGCCGAGTCCGCGGAGTTCCAAACTTCGCCGGTGGGGGGACGATGGAGATAGTTGGGATGCCAGGGGTCGGCGCACCATTCCCGGACGTTGCCGTGGAGATCTCCTAAGCCAAAGGGGTTGCAGATTTGAAAATAGTCCGCCGGGGTTGTTTCTCGGCGATCCACCCCTAGGGGGCCTTGACCGTAGGCGCCGCGATTGCAGATTTGTCCTTGATATTCCCAATCCACGCCGGAATAGTTGGCTAAATCGGTGGTAATGGTCGGGCCAAAGTGAAAGGGGGTGGAGGTTCCTCCCCGGCAGGCGTATTCCCACTCCCCTTCGCTGGGCAAACGCAAGGGTAAACCGAGATGGCGGGCTAGGCGCCGGCAGAATTCCTGCGCTTGTCCCCAGGTGACCTGCTCCACAGGGCGCTCGGCGCCGCTAAAATTGGCGCAATCGGGATCTAAAGACTCTTTAACCTTCGGCAGGCCGCAGACCGCTTGCCATTGGCGCTGGGTGACGGGGCGCTGACCCAAAGCGAAGGCGCCGACGGCAATCTGGGTTTGGGGGCCTTGTTTTTTTTGGAACCCTTCCTCCTCCGGCGCCGCGCCGAGGAGTCCCCGACCGGCGGGAATCAACAGGAGCGTCAACTCGACTCCCTCCCCTAGGGGCAAAATCAGACCGGGGCGTTGTCTCGTTTCCCGTTTCAGAACGGCGCCCCGGGCGTCCACTTCCACGGTTTCAAAGGTAATTTGGGTTTTAGTGACCATCGCGACTATAACCGCCGAGCGGGAATTCAGATTTTCATCCTAACTCTAGAGGGGGAAAGGGAGGATGGGGAAGAAAGGGAGGACAAGGGGGACTTTGTAAAGTGAGTCATTACAGGGACAAATCTAACGCGGGGCGGAGCGTGACTCTGAGCTTGAGAACTAAGCTGGCTCAAGCGCCGACCCTCCGATCCGAGGCAATAAACCTAAAATACAAAGGGAAGCGCCGCCGCCCTCCCTTTCCAAAAAACGACCTTCAGGATACCCATGGCTACTACCATCGAGACCGACCTTAAGGAAATATTTGTCAAGTTTGACCAGCGTTTTGACCGTTTAGAGCAACGTCTAGACAGAATTGACAGCGACTTAGCTATCCTCAAGGTCTCCCAAGCTGAAATCAGGGGCGATATTGCCAACCTCAAAACAGAGTTGACGCTCACCAGAGAAGACGTGAAAGACCTGAAGGGCCGGGCGTCGGCTCAAATTTGGGCGCTGATTGTCGCCATTATTGGGGCGATTGCCGTCGCCGCGGTTAAGTTTGGATTTTTTCCCAACCCCTAATCCCTAATTCCCAATGAGCGCTAAAGCGGCCCGACCTTATACCCTCCTCTCCATTGGAGCGGCTTTGATTACCATGGCCCTGAAGTTCGGCGCCTATCGCCTAACCGGCTCCGTAGGTCTGCTATCCGACGCCCTGGAGTCGGGGGTCAATTTAATTTCGGCGCTGGTGGCCTTTTGGGCGTTGTCCCTGGCGGCCAAACCCCCGGACGCCGAGCATCCCTTTGGCCACGGCAAGGCGGAGTATTTTTCCAGCGGACTGGAAAGCGCCTTAATTCTGGTGGCGGCGCTGACCATTGGCTTTGCGGCTCTGCAACGATTGGGGAATCCCCAGCCATTGGAAAACCCGGAAGGCGGTTTACTTTTGGCTGTAATGGCCGCGGCGATTAACGGCGGAGTGGCTTGGCTTCTCCTCAAGGCGGGCCGCAGACTTCGTTCCATTACTCTCCGGGCGGACGCCCATCATTTATTAACGGATGTTTGGACTTCAGTGGGGGTCGTCGCGGCGGTGGGTCTCGTGGCGGCGACGGGTTGGAATATTTTAGATCCTCTCATCGCCCTGGCGGTGGCGGCCAATATTCTCTGGGTGGGCTTTGGCTTACTGCGGGAGACTCTCTCGGGTTTGCTGGATCAATCTATTCCCCCGGAAGAAGTGCAAACCATCCTGACGCTTTTCGCGCCCTACGAAGCCCAGGGCCTGCGCTTTCATCTTCTCCGCGCCCGACTGGCCGGCGCTCAGCGGTTTATTTCCTTCCATGTTTTAGCGCCGGGGCACTGGACGATTCAGGAAGGACACGATCTCTGCGAGGCGCTGGAAAGCGAAATTGTCCAGGCCCTGCCCCAGAGCCAAATTACGACCCACCTGGAACCGTTGGAAGATCCCCGCTCCTGGAGCCATAGCCCCAAGGATTAACCCTTAAACTGTTAGAGATGAACAGTCTCGTGAATCCCCGATGACTGATAACTGATCACTGAATCGCTGATCACTAAAAAAATCGGAGTTTTGCATGACCCAGACTAGCCACTTTATCGGGGATGACGCCGCCGCTCGGGTCAAAATCCTAAGCGAAGCCCTTCCCTACATCCAGCACTTTGCCGGGCGGACGATTGTGGTGAAGTACGGCGGCGCTGCGATGAAGGACGGAGGTCTGAAGGATAAGGTGATTCGGGATATCGTTTTTATGGCCTCCGTGGGCGTGCGACCGGTGGTCATCCACGGCGGCGGCCCGGAGATCAACATTTGGCTGGATAAAATGGGCATCGCCCCCCAATTTAAAGACGGCCTCCGGGTCACGGACGCGGCCACGATGGATATTGTGGAAATGGTGCTGGTGGGGCGGGTCAATAAGGAGTTGGTCGCTTTGATTAACCAGGCGGGCGGCTCGGCGGTGGGTCTCTGCGGCAAAGACGCCAATTTAGTCACAGCCCGGGGGATGGACAATAAAGAGATTGGATTCGTGGGGGAGGTGAGCAATGTGGACGCCCGTTTGGTGGAATCCCTCGGACAAAGCGGTTATATTCCCGTCATCTCCAGCGTCGCCGCCGACGAGTCGGGCCAGGCTCACAATATTAACGCCGACACCTTCGCCGGAGAAATCGCCGCGGCGCTCGGCGCCGAAAAGTTGATTTTGTTGACGGATACCCGAGGGATTTTGCGGGACTACAAAGATCCCGCCACCCTGATTAACCAGATGGATATTCAACAGGCCCGGGAACTCATTAAAGAGGGCGTGGTCGCCGGGGGCATGATTCCCAAGGTCAATTGTTGCGTGCGTTCCCTCGCCCAGGGCGTCCGAGCCGCCCACATTATCGACGGGCGTATTCCCCACGCCCTTCTGCTGGAGGTCTTCACGGATATGGGCATCGGCTCCATGATCGTGCCTTCCCAGTACCATCTTTAAGGTCGGTATTCCCCATGGTCAGGCTTTTTCCGTTATACTTGCCAGCTAGATTTAGGAAACTAACCCCATGATGATTTTTCCCGGCTCCACGGTGCGCGTGATCAACGCCGACGACACCTACTACCGTTTTGAAGGATTGGCGCAACGGGTCAGCGACGGCAAAGTGGCGGTTTTATTTGAAAACGGCAACTGGGATAAGCTCGTGACCTTTAACCTTAACGAACTGGAAGTGATTAACCCCCTGGTGAAAAAGTAAGCCCCGCCCATGAGCCACTGTCGGGTCTTTGTCTACGGCACCCTCAAACCGGGGGAAAGCAATTACGGCGCTTACTGCGAGGGCAAAGTTCTGACCTACGAAAAAGCCTACTGTCGCGGCCGTCTTTACGAGCTAAGCCTAGGCTATCCCGGTTTAAGCGCCGGAAGCGGACTGGTTTGGGGCTATCTGTTAACCTTCCAAGATCCCTGCGGTTTGGGGGATTTAGACTCCCTAGAAGACTATCAACCCAATCGACCGCCGTCGGAGAACGAATACCAGCGCCGGTTAAGCCCAATTTTTCAGCCCAATCATCAGTTTCTAGCCTTAGCTTGGGTTTATACCATGACCCCGGCAACCGTCCGGCGCTATCAAGGGCGCTATTTACCCTCTGGGGAATGGTCAGGGTTTCCTAATTAAGCCAGCCGTCGGCCCCGGCGATCCCTGATAAAATGACCTCTTGATTCGTCCTTCCCATCATTACTTTTCAAGGTTTAACCAGCTATGGGCCGCGCCAATAAAGTCGTCTTAGCCTACTCCGGCGGAGTAGACACCTCTGTCTGCATTCCCTACCTGATCCATGAGTGGGGCGTGAAGGAAGTGATTACCCTCGCCGCGGATTTAGGGCAGGGGGACGAATTGGCGCCGATCCAAGCCAAGGCGCTCCGGTGCGGCGCCGTTGAATCTTTAGTCATCGACGGGCAAGCGGAATTTGTGCGGGACTACGCCTTCCGGGCCATCCAAGCCAACGCCCTCTACGAAAATCGCTATCCCCTTTCCACGGCGCTGGCCCGGCCCCTGATCGCTAAGATGCTGGTGGAAGCGGCGGAAAAATACGGCGCCGACGCCGTGGCCCACGGGTGCACGGGCAAGGGCAACGACCAGGTGCGCTTCGACATTTCCATCATGGCCTTAAACCCGGAGTTGAAAGTTTTAGCGCCGGCCCGGGAATGGAAAATGAGCCGGGAAGAAACCATCGCCTACGGGGAAAAGTTCGGGGTGGAGTCGCCGGTGAAAAAATCCTCCCCCTACAGCATCGACCGCAACCTTTTGGGCCGCAGTATCGAAGCGGGGCCCCTGGAAGATCCGATGACGGAAGCGCCGGAGGAGGTCTATCTCCTGACCGAGGCCATCGCCAATACCCCCGACGAGCCGGAGTATGTGGATATTTACTTTGAACAGGGGATTCCGGTCGGCCTCAACGGCCAAATCCTAGAGGGGGTGGAGTTAATCGAACGCCTCAACGCCATCGCCGGCAAGCACGGGGTGGGCCGCATTGACATGATCGAAAACCGAGTGGTGGGGATTAAATCCCGGGAAATCTACGAAGCGCCGGCGCTGTTGGCGCTGATCGACGCCCACCGGGATCTGGAAAGCCTGACCCTGACGGCGGATGTGACCCACTACAAAAACACCGTCGAAGAAATTTACAGCCAACTGATCTATCGCGGTCTCTGGTACAGTCCCCTCAAGGAATCCCTCGACGCCTTTATCCTCAAAACCCAGGAGCGGGTCACGGGGATGGTGCGGATGAAGTTCTTTAAAGGCACGGCGAAACCCGCGGGACGCCAGTCCGACTATTCCATCTACGATCCCGACCTGGCCACCTACGGCATGGAAGACCAGTTCGACCACAAAGCCGCCGAGGGCTTTATCTACATCTGGGGTCTGCCCACCAAGGTTTGGGCCCAGAAATTACGGGGTTAATTTGCGGCGCTTTTCTGCCTTGACCATGCTCTTTCCGAAACAAACCTTACTCTGGGTTGGATTGGCTTTGGTTCTAGGGCTGACCGCCGCGGTGGTGGAACTGCGCCGGAGCGACAATCCTGAAACTTCGCCCAACGCCGCCGTCCGCTCTCCCTATTTCGACTTTGCGCCGGATCAAGTCCAGAGCGTGTCCCTTCGGCAAGGGGAGCGGGAACTGAGGATTTACCGTCTAGCGGAAGTTAAGGCGCAAAAATCGCCCTGGCGGAGCGACCTCCCCCAAGCCAATACCCCCGTCAGCCAACCGGCGGTGGAGTTTTTACTCAATGTTCTGCTAGAAAGCGCCGGGGAACGGGACTTTTCCGTCCTCCGAGAGCGCCTGGGGGAATACGGTTTAGCGCCTCCCCAGGGGGAGATTATCCTCCGTTTAGTGAATGGCAAGAGCCACCGTTTACTCCTAGGCAACCCCGACTTTAAAGGGGATTCTCTCTACGCCCTCGTCGATCCTCCCGTCGATCCCCCGCCGGAAGAAATGACCATTCGCTTAGTTCCCCGCAGTCTAGAAGAACTGATTCGGCGCTCGCCCCAGGATTGGCAAACTGTCCCGGAACCGATGGCTAGTCCCTAGGGCGTCTGGGTTATCTCTGGGGTTCGCTCGGGCCGTTAGAGTTCCCCGACTTGGGCTAAGATGACGGTGGCTTCTTGTTCAACCCCTCCCCTAGGAGTAAATCTTTATGACTGTTAATACTGTTCATCTGGTGGGCCGGGCCGGTCGCGACCCGGAAGTAAAGTATTTTGAATCGGGCAAAGTGGTCTGCAATTTCACCCTTGCCGTCAATCGCATTAGTAAAAATAAAGACGAACCGGATTGGTTTGACCTAGAAGTTTGGGATAAAACCGCCGAAGTCGCCGCCAATTACGTCAAAAAAGGCAGTTTAGTGGGGATTCAAGGCTCCCTCCGCTTTGACCACTGGACGGATCGCAACACCGGCGCCCAACGCTCCAAGCCTGTGATTCGGGTGCAAAAATTAGACCTCCTTGGCTCTAAGCGGGACAACGCTCAAACTGGAGATTACCCCAGCGAGTTTTAGGGTTAATGAAAACGGCCCTAGTGCACGAATGGCTCACCCCCGAGGCCACCGGCGGTTCCGAACTGGTGGTGCGGGCCATCCTTGAGCAGGTGGAGGCGGAGGTTTACGCGCTCATTGATTTTGAATCCGTCAACCCGGACAGCTATCTTTACGGTCGCGCCATCGGCTCCACCTTTCTCCAACATTTCCCCGGCGCTCGCCATGGCGTGCAGAAATATTTACCCCTTCTACCCCTGGCCATCGAGCAGTTGGATTTGCGGGACTACGATTTAATCCTCTCCTCCTCCCACGCCGTGGCCAAGGGAGTCCTGGCGGCGCCGGGTCAACTCCATATCTGCTACTGCCACACCCCCATGCGCTACGCCTGGGATTTAACCTTCGATTACCTCAACCACAGCGGCGCCGGTCGGGGGTTGCCCGGACTTTTAACCCGCTATCTTCTCCACCGTCTTCGTCAATGGGACGTCGTCAGCGCCAACCGGGTGGATTATTTCATCGCCAACTCCCGCCACACGGCCCGACGGATCTGGCGCTGTTACCGCCGGGAGGCGGAGGTGATCTACCCGCCGGTGGCGGTGGAGCGCTTTCCCCTCCAGAGTCGGAAGGAAGACTATTTTCTGACAGTTTCCCGCCTCGTAAGTTATAAACACATTAGGCTCATTGTTTCGGCTTTTAACCAACTGGGACTCCCCCTCGTCGTCATCGGCGACGGCCCCGATCTAGAAAGCTTGAAACAATTTGCCGGGCCAAACGTTCAATTATTGGGGAGCCAACCCAACGCCGTTGTGGAGCGGTATATGGCCGGGGCGAAAGCCTTTGTCTACGCCGCCTGCGAGGATTTTGGCATCGCTCTCGTGGAAGCCCAAGCCTGCGGGACGCCCGTCATTGCCTACGGCAAAGGCGGCGCTCTGGAAACGGTCATCGACGGTCTCGCTTCTCCCGGTCGGGGCACGGGTCTCTTTTTTCCGACCCAAACCCCGGACGCGTTAGTCGAAACCGTGAACGCCTTTCTGGAGAAATCGTCCCAATTCTCCCCGGAAGCTTGCCATCAACAGGCGCTCCGGTTTGCCCCGTCCGTCTTTGCCCAGTCCTATGGTGATTTTCTGAACCAATGTACTGAGCGTTTTTTCTCCCTTGGGGGAAATGTTCCCGGTTAGTCTGGATTTTTCGGCGCCGAATAGGTAGATTTATCTATCTAGGCTCTATGATGAAGGACTATGTGGTGTGTGTGATGTGAAGGAGTACGATGACTGCCAATAGCCAATTTATTCCCGTCAAGGCGCTACAGGCCTTGATGCGGCGCGGCTTAACTTCCCGGCGTTACCGAGAGGCCCATCCCCTCTCCCTAGACGGCGCCCTAGTTAAGCGGGGTTTCGATATTGTTTTTTCTCTATCGGCGCTCATCCTTTTTTCTCCCCTTTATCTAGCTTTAGCGGCGCTGGTCGCGGTTAGCTCGCCGGGGCCGATTTTCTATATCCAGCAGAGGGTGGGCAAAAACCATCGCCCCTTCAACTGCATCAAGTTCCGCACCATGGTGATCGACGCCGACGAGGCGCTGGAGCGACTCTTGGCCAACTGCCCCCAGAGCCGGGAAGAGTTTGAGCGGGACTTTAAGCTCCGGGACGATCCCCGCATTACTTGGATTGGTAAATTTTTGCGCCTCACCAGTCTGGACGAGTTTCCCCAGTTCTGGAACGTGCTCATGGGGGATATGAGCGTGGTGGGGCCCCGTCCCTTGGTGCCGGAGGAACTCCACAAGTACGGCAACCGCATCAATCGAGTCCTGACCATCCAACCGGGCCTAACGGGTCTGTGGCAAGTTTCCGGGCGCAACGATATTCCCTATCCCCAACGGGTCTATATCGACGTCTATTACGTTAACTACCGCACCTTCTTCATGGATCTCTGGATTATCCTCAAAACCCTCGGGGTGGTGCTCTTTCCCAACAATAACGGCGCTTATTAGGTTTAGAGCGCTCCTTCGCCGACTCCGCTTAAAAGATTTGACGACCCCGCTGTTCTCGGCGGGGTTATTTTTTTAGGGTCAGAGGGCGAGTGCAGAAAATTTAATAATCGCTATCGGCGACGCAAATCCCCTTACATTTAACGCCGTTGCTAGCCGTGCGCTGGCAGTGGGGGCAGAGAATCGGCTCCGGCGCCGGGGGGGAGGGCGGATTCTGATTAGCGGGAACGGCGGCTGAATTCATGACTCGGAAGGGGCGGAAAACCGGCGGGTCTGGCTGGTGGGCTTTGAGCGCCGTCCCCCAATTATACCCTTAGCGCCTGGGAGGGCGGATCCTAGGGAGGCTCCAGCGCCGATTAGACCCATATTGTTTTTATTTATCGTTTTCCTCAAAAAGATTCGATTTTTCGTTAAATCAGGGCTAACGGGTCTCTTAAGGATACAGGGCCTTTCGGTAAAAACACCTAGCCCTTGGGTTCTGAGTATACATCAGTTTTTACGAATCGGGAGCCTGAAGTGTCTTCTCCCCTCCAGCCAAACCCTTAGCCGCCGAATCTTGGTCAGATGAACGCGTCAATCCCCCAAGATCCCTCTATGAAAGAGCTTACCTTAACCTCTTTGGCTCTGGCCGCCAATTTTCTTATTCTCTCGCAACGGTGAACCGGGGAAGAATCGGCGCTGAAAAATCGCAAGCTAGTTCCTAAGACCTAAAAAGATTTTTGCAAATCCTCCTACAATCTCACAATTTCATCAATTAGGCAAGAGAAATTTAAAAAAATTATCAATTCCCCCGGATTTTATTAAGAGATAGCCCCAAATCCTTAAAAAAGCCGTGGTAGGGTGTGACAGTCACATCACTGTTTTAGGTATTTATGCCCGGCGCTCCCGCCGGGAAGCCGACTAGGGCGCCAAACACTGCGGCCCTAGTCGGGGGGAGACGGTTTCTGCGACCGATACCCCCGCGCCGTGAAATCCTTTGGATGAACCGCCGCCTCCCCAGTCCCCTTTCTCCCATCTCCTATGAACAAACTCTCTTTGCGAACCCTGACCCTGCCCGCCTTCGGCGCTCTGTTGACCGCGACTGCCTTCGGGTTGTCCGCGCCTTCGGCGCTAGCGGACTCCGCCATCGATCGCAATGGCTCGACGTCCCCCGTTGCCACCGCCGCCCCGGCGCCGAGAATCCTCGAACGCCAAGCGCCGACTGTCAGCCCCGCGTCTCTTCTGCCCCACACTTGGCGAGACGGGCGTTTGGCCGTGACTCTACGCTTTAACAATATTCCCGTCGCCACTTTCCTCGGCAGCGCCCTGGAACTCAAAGCCGCCCAAGATTTAACCCCCATTACCACTCCGACTAGCGCCTACGGTCGCGCTCAGACCGCCGCGGAACGGTTAGAAGCTCTAGCCGAGACCCCAGACTTTAACGCCGAAACCATCAGAGCCAACTACGATAAGACCGCTAAGCTTTATCAAATCCTCATCGGCGATGAAGTCTTTCTCTCCCTCAACGCCGATACCGTGCTTCCCGACGCCACAGCGAAAGCGGGTCATAACGCTCTGCAAATGGCCAATCGTCTCCGGCGCTTGCTGGGTTCCGCGCCGCCCTTAACGGCCATCGCCGGCAAACCCGCCCCGACCCAAGTGGCGCTCCAATCCCTCCCGTCTCAACTTCAAACCGGCGGCCCTAATTTTCGGCGCTTGAAAACCGGCATGGCCTCCTGGTATGGCCCCGGCTTCCACGGCCGCCGCACCGCCAACGGCGAGCGCTACAACCAACACGGCCTCACCGCCGCCCACCGCAGTTTGCCCTTTGGCACCCGAGTGCGGGTTACTAATCTTTACACCGGCCAATCCGTGGTGGTGCGCATCAACGACCGGGGTCCCTTTATCGGCGGCCGGGTCATCGACCTCTCCGCCGGCGCCGCCAAAGCCATCGGCGTCTATCACCGGGGCACCGCCCGAGTGGCGCTGGACATCCTCCAGTAGGGCCAAGCTGGCCAAAGTTTGCGAAAATAGGCCACTGAGTTACATGTTTTAACCGGCTCAACGGCCCAGGCTACTCCTATGCAAACCTTGGACAGACCCCCCAGCGCCCCCGCCGCGGAATTTGAAACGACCATTCACCGCCGCCGAACCCGGCCGGTGCCCGTGGGGCCCGTCATCATTGGCGGCGGCCACCCGGTGGCGGTGCAGTCGATGATCAACGAAGACACCCTGGATATTCCCGGCTCTGTGGCCGGCATTCGGCGCCTCCATGAAATCGGTTGCGAAATTGTCCGGGTGACGGTGCCCAGTCTGGCCCACGCTAAGGCGCTGGCGGAGATTAACCAACAGTTGCTCAAGACCTACCAACGGGTGCCCATTGTGGCGGACGTCCACCACAACGGCATGAAGATCGCCCTAGAGGTGGCTAAGCATGTGGATAAGGTGCGCATTAATCCCGGCCTCTACGTCTTTGAAAAACCCAACGCCCAGCGGGAATCCTTTAGCGAAGCGGAATTTACGGAAATTGGCGAGAAAATCCGCGACACCCTCGAACCCCTGGTGGTTTCCCTGCGAGACCAGGGCAAATCCATGCGCATCGGCGTTAACCACGGCTCACTCTCCGAGCGGATGCTCTTTACCTACGGCGACACCCCGGAGGGGATGGCACAGTCGGCGCTGGAGTTTATCAAAATTTGCGAATCCTTGGATTTCCGTAACCTCGTTATTTCCCTCAAAGCCTCCCGGGTGCCGGTGATGTTGGCGGCCTACCGCTTGATGGTCAAACGCATGGACGAGTTGGGGATGGATTACCCCTTACATTTGGGGGTTACGGAAGCGGGGGATGGCGAGTATGGCCGCATTAAATCCACCGCCGGCATCGCCACGCTTTTAGCGGACGGCATCGGCGACACCATCCGGGTGTCCCTCACCGAAGCGCCGGAAAAGGAAATCCCCGTCTGCTACAGCATCTTACAGGCGCTAGGTCTGCGGAAAACCATGGTGGAATACGTGGCCTGTCCCTCCTGCGGTCGCACCTTATTTAACCTAGAGGAAGTTCTCCACCGAGTGCGGGAAGCGACCAAACACCTGACTGGGCTAGACATCGCCGTTATGGGCTGTATTGTCAACGGCCCCGGCGAAATGGCCGACGCCGACTATGGCTATGTGGGCAAACAACCCGGTTATATTTCTCTCTACCGGGGTCGGGAAGAAATTAAGAAAGTCCCGGAAGACCGGGGGGTTGAGGAATTGCTGAACCTGATCAAAGCCGACGGGCGCTGGGTCGATCCCTAATACTCGTCAATGACCCCATCCGCCCCCCGGCGCCGTTTAAGGAGGGCCAAACGCTACCATGAGACTGCGCACTAAAGGCTTTGGCTTGAACCCATGACGATTTCTTTAGCTCAGGTTCTTTCCCTTGAGGATTTCCTCCGATTGCCATATTTGGAGGAGTCTCCAGCCTGGGAATACGCGGATGGGGTCGTCAGCCAAAAAACCATGCCGAAGACTCGACACTCTATCCTCCAAAAACGTCTTCTGGCTGAAGTTGACAGCCGGACCGCTGATTACACAGCGTTGCCCGAGTTGAGATCCACTTTTGGCGGTCGTTCTCTTGTTCTTAATCTTGCGGTCATTGCATGGAATCGAATCAAATTGAACGAAGCCGGCGAGCCAGAGGATGATTTTACCGAAGCGCCGGATTGGACAATCGAAATTCTTTCGCCAGGGCAGAAAGTGAACCGCGTGCTTGACAACATCCTGCATTGTTTAAAACATGGCGGTAAATTAGGCTGGATGCTTGATCCAGATGATTATTCTGTTTTAACGTTTACCCCCGAACAAGAGCCGGAAGTTTGCAGAGGAGACCGTCAGTTAAGGGCGCTTGAAGGCGTTCAGTTGACACTGACTCCACAACAAATCTTTGCGTGGTTAAAAGTGGGTCAAGCTAGGCACAGATCCTAACAGTTTGGTAAACAAGTTCTATCCTCTCTAGCCCCCCTTGGAAAGGGGGGAACTATCCTCAAAGTCCCTCTTACTAAGAGGGATTCACGGAGAGAGCTAAGGACTTTCCAAACAGCCCCTAACTAAAGCGGTCTAAGGTGCGATACTGAATCGCTTCGGCAATGTGGGGCGCCTGAATCTGCGGCGCCTGGACAAGATCGGCGATGGTGCGGGAAACCTTAAGAATCCGGTCCATGGCTCGGGCGGAGAGACCCAATTTTCTAATGGCGCCTTCTAGGAGTTGGCGACTGGGATCGTCGAGGACGCAAAACTGACGAATCTGGGCCGCCTGCATTTCGGCGTTGCAAGTCACCTGGGGAAAGGAGGCAAAGCGCCGACGGGCTAGGTCTCGGGCCTGTTGCACCCGCTCCCGCACCGGTTGGGAGGGTTCTCCGGGATTCTGGCGGGTCATTTCCTCTGGTTTCAATCGGTTTACCGCCACTTGCAGATCAATCCTGTCCATCAGAGGGCCGGAGAGTTTCGCCCAGTACATTTCCCGCTGACGGGGGGAGCAGGAGCAAGCCTGGAGGGAATCGCCGTAGTAGCCGCAGGGACAGGGATTGGTGCTGGCCACCAGGGTAAATTGGGCGGGAAAAAGAACGGATTGGCGGGTGCGAGAGATGGTGACGAAACCGTCCTCTAGGGGTTGCCGCAGAAATTCCAAAACATTGCGCTTAAACTCCGTCAGTTCGTCCAGAAATAAAACCCCCCGATGAGCCAAGGAAATTTCCCCCGGTCGAGGAAAACTGCCGCCCCCCACCAAGGAGGGCCCGGAGGCGGAGTGGTGGGGACTGCGGAAGGGGCGTTCCCGGATTAAACTGCCTTTTTCCTTGAGTAAACCGGCCACGGAGTGAATTTGGGAGACCTCCAGCGCCTCGTCGAAGGCTAGGGGCGGCAGAATCCCCGGCAAGCGCCGAGCCAGCATCGTTTTACCGCTCCCCGGCGGCCCCACAAAGACGAGATTATGACCTCCGGCCGCGGCGATTTCCAGAGCCCGGCGGGCGTGGTTTTGGCCTTTAACATCCTTAAGATCTAACCCCGGTAGGGCGCTGTCGGCTTGTTGGGGATCGGCGCCGGCCACAGTGGGCTGAAACTGTCCCGGCGCCGCTAAAAAGCGGGCCACTTCCGCTAGGTGACGGAAACCATAGACCTCGATCCCAGGTAAAATAGCGGCTTCCTGAGCGTTATCTTGGGGAACGACAATCCCCTTTAAGCCCAATTTTTTCGCCGCGGCCGCGATGGGCAAAACCCCCGCCACGGCCCGGAGACTGCCGTCCAGGGACATTTCCCCCACAAACAAAAAAGACCCCAGCAGTTGGGGATCGACTTGTTCCGAGGCCGCTAAAATGCCGACGCTGATGGGGAGGTCAAAACTGGGGCCCTCCTTCCGTAAATCCGCGGGCGTCAGGTTAATGACAATACGCCGCACCGGAAACGCGAAACCGCTATTTTTCAGCGCCGCCTTGACCCGTTCCTTAGACTCCTGCACGGCGGTATCCGGCAGACCCACTACGGCGATGGCCGGCAACCCCCCGGAGACGTCCGTCTCCACCCCCACCTGGACGGCGTTCACCCCCATTAAAGCGGCGCTCCAGACCCTGGCTAGCATGAATGACAGTCCATTTCTCGGTAATTCCTCCCCATTATAGGAACCCGGCCCAAAAAATAAACCCGGCGAAACCGGGTTTAATCTAAAACAGAGCAACCACCATGCTGAAAAACGTCCCTAGAGAACCAACTCGCAGGTGAGGGGACAGGCCGCGAACACCGACTGATGGGAGGGTCGGTTGTCTTCCTGAAGCCAACTCAACCAACTGACGTCCTGGGGACGCACGCCCTTAAGCGTTAACAGCGCCGCCCCCAGTAAAACCGCCAAGACGTTGCCGCCGAGGAGCAAACCCGTCACCAAAACGACGGCGCTTAGGGGCAAAACAAACTGAAGAACTAGAGTCGCTAAAACTCCTAGGGTCGCCATTAAGACCACGAGGGGAAACCCCACCACTAAGCCGCAGACCGCTAGGGTCACGGTCCAGACCGAAAAACTTTTGAGGGCGGTCAAGGTCCGCATTCCGCCGAGATTTCCTTGGGCTGATAATTCCATAGATTTGCTCCCGCAACAACAACATTTAAAGGGTTTGGCTACAGTTTCCCGCCGTTAGAGAAAATTCTCTGGTCAAGTCCCTGTGAACATTCAGTATAAGCAATATTCGAGAAAAATGAGGAAAATGTAACATAAATTTACATTGCCGGCGCTGATAGAACTTGACAAGACCCTCGGGAAAGTTCTTTTTGGGATTCCGAGCGCCGCCCTAAGCCGCTCAAAACCGCTCCAGGTCTGAATAACTCGATTCTGATAGCGATTTCCTTGATCCCCAAGGGGAACCGCTTTTGTCTTCAACTTGGATAATCCGCGGGATTGAGGACGCAATCCGCCTTTTTTACATTTGTTTACAATGAGTCGCTCAGATTCTCAGATTTACTTCCGTCCGCCAAGTCGGCCCATCTTTAACTTTTCGTTACATTCGTTACAAAAGTTAATCTCCAGCGCAGGAGCTTAACATAACCACACAGGATGAAGAAAAATGACTATGATTTTCGGGAATTTTCAATAAATATTACGGTTGAGAGCGTCCCCTCTAATTTGTCCCAAGATTGCCGCCATAATCAAGGTAGAGGAAAAAAGAGCGGCGCCCCGGCGCCTTCCCAGCCCTCAGCCACCCATCTAAATCCCTAGGGATTGGAGGTTCGTATGAATATCGGTCAAGCTTTCCAAGATTTAGTGCAATATTTTACGGAAGCCTTCGCCAGAATCTTTGGCCCTTCCACGGATGAATACCCCGAAGTTGGGGTTCAGCCCTTTGACGGCGATCCCTATGTCGGCGCCCGGGACGAAGTGTAATCCGTCGGTTATCGCTTTCTTGCCGAAATAACCCTATTCTATTGATCCCGAAGCGGTAGGAGACCTAAAATCCTACCGTTTCTTTTGGCCGTTTATCCTTGGCAGAGCCGTGACGTCCGAGTCCCGAGATCCGATTTTGAAGTTAGAGCAAGCGGGACTCTCCGACTCCCGCTCCGGGGAGACCCTCTTACCGCCCCTCTCCCTAGCGATTAACCGGGGCGAGCGCCTAGGAATTTACGGGCCCTCCGGGTCGGGTAAGACCTCTTTACTCAGACTTTTAAACCGACTGGGGGAGCCAAGTCAGGGCGCTATCCTTTACCAAGGGCAACCTCTAGAGGCCTATCCCATCGCCCAACTGCGGCGCCGAATCGCCTTGGTTCCCCAGGAGCCGAAACTCTTGGGGCTGACGGTGGCGGAAACCCTGATTTATCCTTTAACGTTGCAAAAATTACCCTCCGCCGAGATCCAACGGCGCCGGGATTGGGCCTACCAAGTCGGAGCCATTCCCGAGAGTTGGCGCCAGCGCCGGGAGTGGCAACTGTCCCTGGGGCAGAGGCAATGGGTGACGATCCTGCGGGGGTTACTGCTAGAGCCGGACATTTTACTGCTGGACGAACCCACCTCCGCCCTCGACCCGGAGCGTTGTCAAGCCTTAATCGATCTTCTGCTGGCGCTGAACGCCCAAACCCAACTGACCATCGTCATGGTTAATCACCAACGCCAATGGTTAACGGCGCTAGATTCTCGGCTGGTTAACTTGGGGAAAGGAGAGACTGAGGATAGCGGTTGAAAATTGGGTTATGACAGAGAGGGAGACCCCCCGTCAGACGGCGCCTGCCACCCCTCCTTTAGGGCTACCGTGTACGCGCAAGTCTTTAGTTTTGTCATTAAGCTTATCTCGTTCCCTAAATCGCCCTTTGTCAGGGGGACTTTGGGTATAGTCTAAATTCCCCCCTTTCGGAGGGGGGTTAGGGGGGATGAAACCTTTTTAAACCGCCGCTAAGGTCATAGGATATTCCTCCATGAGAGACATCCCCATAACTCAATCTGTTAACGGCGGCGCCGAAGCCCGACCCCAAGACCTGATTTTCCTCGGCGGATTAACCCTGGGGGCGTTGCTATTGGCCGTGGTGGGCTTAGGCAATACGCCCCTGCGGGACTGGGACGAAGGCTACTACGGAACCGTGGCTCAGGATATGTTCCAACGGGGAGATTGGCTCTACCCCACCTATCAGGGGGAACCCTTTTTTCTCAAACCGCCCCTGCTCTTTTGGTTATTGCTGATCAGTTACCGCCTGGGGGATATTTCCGAATGGACGAGCCGTCTGCCCCCGGCCGGAATCGCGGCGCTGGGAACGCCCCTGCTCTATCTATTGGGGCGCCAGTTGGGGCAAGCGCCCCGCCCGGCCTTTTGGAGCGCCGCCGTCTATTTAACCCTCCTGCCCGCGGCGCGGTTGGGGCGCCTGGCGATGTTCGACGGCATGATCAATACGTTTTTAATCCTGACCCTGCTCTGCCTGCTCCGGGGTTTCGTCTCTCCCCGCTGGTGGTTGGGCGCGGGGCTGGGGTTGGGCGCCATCGCGCTGTGTAAAGGCGTTTTGGCTCTAGCTTTTGGCGGTTTAATTTTTCTCTGGTTGGCTTGGGAAGGGAAACTGGCGATTTTAACCCGTTGGCAACTCTGGCTCGGGTTGGGATTGGGTTTCGCGCCCGTCTTCGGCTGGTACGGGTCGCAATTCCAGCGCTACGGCGCCGCCTTTGGCGCGGTGCATTTCCAGAGTCAGGGGGTGGCTCGGTTAACCTCGGCGGTGGAGGGCAATCAAGGGCCGCCCTGGTTTTACTTGTTGGAGATGGTCAAATACACGGCGCCCTGGCTCTTGTTTTTACCCGGCGCTTTAATTTGGGTCTGGCGGCAAAGAAAGCAAACCTGGAGCCATTTGGCTATCACCCTTGGGGGCGGTTTTTTCCTGCTGATCTCCCTCATGGGCACCAAATTGCCCTGGTATATTTTGCCGGTTTATCCCTTCTACGCCCTGCTCGTCGGCGCTCAGTTGGAGGCGCTCTGGAGCTACCGCCGACCCTATCCCCGGCGCTTGGGAATTGTTTTAATAATTTTAGGACTGGGCGTTTTCGGCGCCGGACTGTATCTCGGTTTGCGGGAAAACAAACTCTGGATTTTGCCCCTAGGCTTAACGTTATTTTTGGGCTTAGGAGCCGCCGGTCTGCTCCTTCTTCGGCGCCGACGGGAATTTATCCTTCCTCTTTTGGCGGGGCTGTACCTGAGTCTAGGTTGGCTGATGATTTCCCCGGACTGGAATTGGGAAGTGAACGAAGCCTTCGCCGTTAAACCGGTGGGAGCCTTGATCCGGGACAAAACGCCCGCGGGGACAAAAATTTACGCGTCTATCCCCTACAGCCGACCCAGTTTAGACTTCTACAGTCGGCGCTTAGTCCTAGCCGCGGGGGAAGAGGCACTTCAGGAAAGGGCCCAAAGGGGGGATTATTTATTGTTAGACCCCGACGCCTTACCCCGCTTCTCCCGTCCCGGCGCCGAAATTCTGGGTCAGGCGGGGGACTTTACCCTCCTACGGACTGCGCCTAATCCATGAAACGCGCCCTGCTCTCGGTTTTAACCCTAGTTTCCCTAATTCCCTTTTGTCTTTCCCTTTGGAGTAGTTTAGGGGAATTGCAGGTGCAGTCGGAATTGCAACTTTATCAGACTAATTTACTGCTCCTAGCGGCGCCGGAGGAATCCGACTCCGGTTGGCGGGGGAGTCTCCTTGGAGAAACCCCCTATCTCAGCGCCCGGCAACAGTACCAAAGCGCGTTGGACAGTCTAGAAACCTATCAGGGCAAAATTCAGGGGCGCCTCCAGACCCTTCCCGCGGCGGAAGAGGCCCAGCCCTTAACCAAAGTTTTGCGTCAAAACCAAGCCAATTTAGACCAGTTAATCCTTAACCTAGGCCTGCTAGAGGTTCAGCAAAGCGCCGTCGCGAACGCCCTAGAGCGTTGGCGGGGACTGTTAACCCAAGACAATCTTGACCCGTCCCTCGCCCAAACCGCCCGGAGCTTAATCGGCCTTTGGGAAGACCCGCCCCGGACGGCGCCGGAGACGGAGGCGATTTTAGAGCGGAATTTGAAGGGCTGGTTCCAGAATCAGGCGCTCCAGCGGTTTTACAACTTGCGGGGAGAAACGGAGAAGTTACAAGTTCTAACAGAAAAAGAGCAAAGCCAAGCCCGCCAGGCGCTGATTAAGTTGGCCCTCCTGGGGGGATTGCCGGTCATCGGCGGTATTATCGGGACGCTCTTGCTCCTGGGGCTTTTAGTCCAATGGTTCCTGAAGCGGGAGGACTCTTTGTTGACCCAGCCCCATCGCGAACCCTGGCGGACGCCCTGGGACGGGGAAATCATTTGGCAGGTCTTGATCCTCGGCTTTCTCTTCCTCGGGCAAGTTTTGCTCCCCTTAGTGATTAGCCTCTTACCCCTGAATCTGACTCAACTGGGACTCCAGGGCAAGGCGCTCTATGTTTTCGCCAGTTATCTGCTCCTGGCCGGCGCCGGTTTGGGAGTTCTCTTCTTTTCGCTGAAACCCTACTTTCCCCTGCCCCCGGACTGGTTTCGACTCAAACTCACGTTTCCCGCCCTTGGTTGGGGTCTGGGGGGTTATTGCGCGGCTCTGCCCCTAGTGGTGTTGGTATCCCTGGTCAATGAGACCCTTTGGGGCGGTCAGGGGGGGAGTAATCCCTTGCTTTCCTTGGCGCTGGAGGCCCGGGATTGGGGCGCCCTGGCGCTCTTTTGGTTAACCGCCGCGGTGTTGGCGCCGATTTTCGAGGAAACTTTATTTCGGGGCTTTCTGCTCCCCTCCCTCACCCGTTATTTACCCCTTCCGGCCGCCGTGGCGCTGAGTAGTTTAGGATTCGCCGTCGCCCACCTGAACCTTTCGGAAATTTTGCCCCTCGCTATGTTAGGGGTTATCCTAGGCACAGTTTATAGCCGCTCCCGCAACCTGCTGGCGTCGATGCTGACCCATGGCTTATGGAACAGCGGCACGCTTTTGAGTCTCTTTCTCCTGGGCAGTTAAGGGTGAATTCGTCACGATGAAACAAAACCGCTATACCTTTAACGTTCTCTCCCGCGTGATGCTGGCCCTCGGCGTCCTCGGGGGCGGCGCCTGGGCGACGCTACAACTGTTGGGCGGCGTTCCTTCGCCGACCCTGCCTTTGGGACAACGGGAGGATTTAGATCCGACTCTGACCGGAGAACCGGCGCCGAATCCTTCGCCCCAGACCTTCGCCCAGGCGGCCAATGTCCCCAGGGGTCTCTTTAACTATGGCGGCGGCGCCGCCTGGGCGCCGATTCGACGGGAAATGACCCCGGCTTTGCAGTCCGCCTGGCCGGAATTTCAACTACGCTACACTCAACCGCCCCTCGGCTCTCCCGGCTCTACCCCGGCGATTCAAATGTTGCTCAAGGACGAGCTGGCCTTCGTCCAATCGGATCGGGGGTTAACGGAAGCGGAATTTGAACAGGCCCGGCGACGGGGGTTAACCTTACGCCAAGCGCCGACGGCGCTGGACGCCTTGGTGGTCGCGGCTCATCCCGACCTCCCCCTGGAGGGGTTAACCTTGCTCCAACTCCGCAGTATTTATAGCGGTAAAATTAACAACTGGCGCCAAATTGGCGGCCCCGATCTGCCCGTCATTCCCTACTCCAGGGCGCTCTCCACCGGCGGCGCCGCGGAGCAGTTTCAGCGAGAAATCCTCCAGGGGGCCGAGTTTGCCCCGAACGTCCAAATCGCGCGGGACACCACCCAAGCCCTGCGTTTAATCGCCCAAAACCCCGGCGGCGTTTACTATGGCTCCGGCGCCGCCATTATCGGGCAATGCACCGTTAAACCCCTGGCGCTGGGTCGGGGGCCCCAGTCCTTGGTCGCGCCCTACATCGCTCCTTTGGTTCCTCCCCAGGATTGCCCCCGGCGCCGAAATCAAGTCAATCAAACCGCCATCCGCTCCGGGGACTATCCCTTTACCCGGCGCTTGTTTGTGATTATTAAAGAAAACGGCCAGGCCGACGAAGAGGCCGGACGGGCCTTCGCCGAGTTGGCGCTGACGGAGCAGGGGCAACAGTTAATCGAACAAGCGGGTCTGACTCCCCTAAGGTAGGAGCCTTAAACCGCCCGGTTTGGCCTCTTGAGATCCGCTCTAGGAGGATTGGGCCGGTCGGAGACGCCATTGACCCCCGCCGAGGATATCCAACACCTGTTCATGGAAGGGAATCAAGGTCGGTCGGTGGCCGACGCTGAGGTAGGTGATCTCGCTCTCTTGCAATTTTTGGTAGAGCAGGCGCTCGTTGGCCACATCCAGAGCGCTGGTGGCTTCGTCGAGGACGGCGTAACGGGGACTTTGGAGAAAGAGCCGGGCGAAGGCCAGGCGCTGTTGCTCTCCGAGGGAGAGGACGTCGGCCCAGTCCAACTCCGCGTCTAAGCCTCCGACCCGTTCAATCAGATCCCCTAAATTCACCGCTTCTAGAACCGCTTGCAAAGAGGCTTCGCTGTAATCTCCTTGACGGTGGGGATAAAGAATTTGGCGGCGGAGGGAGCCAAGGACTAAATAGGGGCGCTGGGGAATAAAGAGAATGGCGTCAATGGGAGGACGGTAGAGATAGCCGGCGCCGTTTTCCCAAAGACCGGCCACGGCCCGCAGGAGGGAGCTTTTACCGGCGCCGGAGGGGCCCATAATCAACAAACCCTCCCCGGGGGGAACTTCGGCGCTCAGGTCTTGGATCAGGGTTCGGGCTTGGTCGGGCGTTTTAACCGTCAGGCGGCTCCAGGACAGTCGAGGTTCGACAATGGTTTGAATTTGGGCGGAAACCGGCGCCGGTTTAGCCTGGGCGTCGAAATAATCCGCTAGGGAGCCGAGGCGCTTAAGGACGGCGGCGTACTGGGTCAAACTATTGAAGTTGCTAGAAAACCAGTTAAAGACCCCCACCACGGCGCTAAAGGCGGCGATGGAAAGTTGAAAATCTCCGAGGGAGACCTGCCCGTTGAAATAACTCGGCGCTAACAGTAGGGTGCAAATCAGGCGGGTGGTAATGCTGAGAGCCAATTGAATACTACTGAGGGCGCTGCTGGGGAGAATTTTGGCGTGGAGAACCTTTAACAGACGGTTAAAGCGAGCGCCGACTTCGGCCCGCTCCTGGGCCTCCCCTTCATAAAAAGCGATGGCTTCGCTATGGTTGCGGACGTGAACCAGCCCGTAGCGGAAATCCGCTTCGTATTCCAGGGATTGAAAATTGAGGGGAGTTAAAATCCGGCCGATGAAGTAGGCCACTAGGGTTTGCAGGAGGGCGGTGCCGATGGCGATCAAAACGAGGGAGCGGTTAATCCCCCAGAGCGTTCCAATATAGAGAAATCCCCCCAGCAGATTGCTCCCCAAACCCAGGAAATAATCTAGGGTTTTGTCGATAAAGCTATTAATATCCTGGGAAATCCGTTGATCGGGGTTGTCAATCTCTTTGTCGCCGTTGATATGATAAAACGACCGGTTGGCGAAATAGCGCCCCAAAAAACTATCCGTCAGCCATTGGCGCCAGTAGAGGGTAAATTTTTGCTGGACAAAGGATTTGGCCAGCGCCGAGAGAATCAGCGCCGCGGTCAAGCCGGTGGACGTTAAAAGCGCCCGCTGGTAGGCCGAAAAATCCTTCTCGCTCAGCGCCGTGGTCACCTGGGCGGCGTAGATATTCGTCTGGAGGCCCAGGGGTTGGACTCCGGCGGTCATGGCGATTAACAGCGCCAACAAGCCTAGGGCGCCCCAGCGTTCCTTCGAGCGGAAATAGCCCTGGCTCAATTGCCAGAACCAGCGCAAAAAGCGCCGCAAACGTCGGATTTTATCTCCCATAGTTCAAAAAAAGGTCTAAAGCGTCGAGGCGAACATGCGGGCGAAATTTTCGGGGTGGCGCTCCGCCTCCGCTTTAAAGGCGCTGATAATCTCGGGGGTTAGCTCAATCTCCAGGGTTTGAAGAACGTCGATCATCTTCGCCTTATAGGCCGCCTGGAGGCGGGTTTGAAATTCCGGGTCCTCCAGCTTTCGGGCCAACGCCGCGCCTTCGCTATCGGGCGCCACCGCGCCGGGATCTTGGATAAAGGCGGCCATTTGGGCCGTCGCTTCCGGGGTCATGGCTAAACCCTCTTGGGCCAGTTGCTCCCGGACGGCGCCGATATAGGTCATCAGGTAGCTGTTTTGGAGGCCGGAACCGAGGAGTCGCGTCACCGCGTCTGTTACTGTCATCGTCTTTTTCCAGTGGTAAGGATCATTGAAAGCAAGACATTTCGCCCTAACAAAAAATAGAGACGGCGCTGAATGGGAGTCGTTCCTTGGGCGTCGATCCGATACAATCAGTTACACTTCCGGCAATCCAGTCTCTACGGCTTGAAATCGCCCCCTTTCTCCTCTGTTTTTGTCCGCCATGGCCCGCTCTTCTCGGAAACGCCCCGTTAGTCAAGCGCCCACCCAAGCGGCGCAACGGCTTAAACCCCTAGAATCCGGCAAAAGCGCCGTTAAAAAAGGGGCGAAAGTTCCCCGTTTGCGGATTCGGGACGAGATGAACCAACCCAGGAAAACCTATCCCCTGGTGGCGGAGCGCTATGTGATTGGTCGCAGTTCCCGCCTCAGCGATATCCTCTTGCAAAATCCCATCGTCAGCCAAGCCCACTGCGTCCTTTACCGAGACCCCGACTGCAAACGGCGCTTTTGGATTCAAGACGAAGGCTCCACCAACGGCATTTACCGCGGCGCCGCCCGGTTTAAAAGCGCCTACCTACAACACGGCGACGTCATTAGCTTGGGGCCCCCGGATTTAGCGGACGCGCCTCAGTTAACCTTTATTTCCCCTTTGCCCTGGGGACTACGTTTCGCTCGTTTAGGGTTACTCGGCCTCGGATTAGTCTCGACCCTCGCCGCGGCGGCGCTGGCTTGGGAATGGCGCAAAATCCCCGTTAAACCTTGGCCCTTGGGGATTACGGGGCCGGTGGTGGTCTATTCCGGGGACGGGAAAACGCCCTTAAATCCCGTCAAACAGGAAATTCACCGGGAGTTTGACCGCCTGGAAGAGTTTTCGCCCTACCTCCCCCAGGCGGTGATCGCTTCTGAGGACACCCGCTTTTATTGGCACCCCGGCGTCGATCCCTACGGCGTCGCCCGGGCCATTATGGTCAACCGCAAGGAAAAGGGCGTCAAACAGGGCGCTAGCACCGTTACCCAACAGTTGGCCCGCAGTTTATTTAGCGAAGTGGGGCGGGAAAACAGCGCCGGCCGCAAGATTCGGGAAATGTTGGTGGCGCTTAAGTTGGAGATGGTCTATAGCAAGGACGAAATTTTAAAAACCTACCTCAATCGGGTCTATCTCGGCGCCGGTAATTACGGCTTTGAAGACGCGGCCCAGTTTTATTTTGATAAATCCGCGCGGGAGTTGGACATTAGCGAAGCGGCGACCCTGGTGGCCATGCTCCCGGCGCCGAATTTATACAACCCGGTGCAGGATTACGAAACCTCCGTGGCTCTGCGGAATCGCATTATCGAGCGGATGGCCCAACTGGGCATGATCGACGAAACCGAGGCCAACCGGGCCCGGCGCTCTCGCGTGATCGTTAGCCCCAAGGCCACCCAGGCGCTGGCTAAATTGCAGGCGCCCTATTTTTACAGCCATATTTTCACGGAACTACAAGAGCTTTTGGGAGAAGACGTGGCCAACGAAGGCAATTTCATTGTCGAGAGCACCCTGGATTTAAAAACCCAACAGAAAGCCGAAGCCTTACTCAAAAAAAATATCCAGACCAAAGGTAAAGAATTTAAATACAGCCAGGGCGCCCTAGTGACCCTCAACAGCCGCACTGGGGAAATTCTAGCCCTGGTGGGCGGCGCCGATTACCAAAAAAGTCAGTATAACCGAGCCACCCAAGCCCTGCGGCAACCGGGGTCCACCTTTAAGCTCTTCGCCTACGCCGCGGCGCTGGAGGCCGGCATTCCCGCCTACAGTTCCTATTCCTGCGCGCCCCTGAGTTGGCAGGGTCAAAATTACCGCGGTTGCGAGCGCACCGAAGGAGACGCCTCTTTTACGCAAGCCTTCGCCCAGTCGGAAAACGCGGTGGCGCTCCGGGTGGCCCGTCAGGCGGGACTGCCCAAAGTGGCGGCTTTAGCGGAGAAAATGGGCGTCCGCTCCCGCTTGGAAACCGTGCCGGGTCTGGTCTTGGGGCAAAGCGAAACCCGACTTTTGGAGATGACCGGCGCCTACGGCGCCATCGGCAACGGGGGCGTTTGGCAAAAACCCCACGCCATTCGCCGAATCCGGGACGGGAGCGATTGCGAGCAAACAGACCGCTGGCAGACCTGTCGAGAAATTTATAGTTTTGAGAGCGACCCCAGTCAACAGCGCCGGGCGGTCTCTCCGGGAACCGCTAAAACGATGGTCATGCTCCTGCGGGAGGCGGTGGAAAACGGCACCGGCAAGGCCGCCAGTATTGGTTACGGCGCCGCGGGGAAAACGGGAACGACGAATAAAGGGGTGGATTTACTGTTTATCGGTCTGGCGCCCAGCCGGGAACGGGTGACGGGCATCTGGCTCGGCAACGACGATAACCGTCCCACGGAGGGCAGTAGCGCCCTGGCGGCGGAATTGTGGGGACAATATACCCTTTCTATCGTTAACTAAAACACTAGGCTCCAAAGGTGCCGCCCCGCTAGGTATAACCCTAAACTAATGCTGGCTGTCCAGCCGTAAACCAGGCACATTAAAAAGCCGTCGGCTTCTAGCATGGCCACCGCCAGCAGGAGGATGCCCAGCGCCGGTAGGGGATTGGTGAAGGGAATGGGGAGCACCAGTAAAAAGGTAAGCCAGGCGATCACTAAACCGTTCAAGCGCCAGATCTGGGGATTGGTGGCGAGGGGTAGGAGTCGGGGACGACAGAGGCGCTCTAATATTCGGGTCAGCCCCCGGATTTGGGTCAGGAGTTTGGCCGCCAGCGCCGGGGGAAAGGCGACGCGGGCGAAACGGGACGGCAACCAGGGGCGCTTTCGACCCAGCATCATCTGGACGGCCAAGAGGGCGATGACGGCGCCGGCGACGCCGGTTAAACCGGGGGGAATGGGGAAAATAAAGGGCAGGGCCAGCAGGGCGATCAGAAAGGAAAAGCCCCGCTCCGCGGTGACGGAGAGCAAGTCCTGAAGGGTCAGGGAGGTTTGGGAGACCTTGTGCAGAAGCGTTTCAATATCCTGGGAGAATTTGAACTGCATAGGGGCGCTGAAAGAGAGTCGGCTTTCCTCTGAGACTGTAGCATTTTTGCCCCAGCTCTACATTCAGCGTTGGCGCTAGGGGCTGTTTTCACCGGCGCTGGTCTTGCGGGAGGTCGTTGTCAGAGTATGAAAATATCTTAAAATAACTTGAATACTTTCGAGATGTTTACATACAATATAGTCATCGCAAATCGTTTATGAATCTTGTGCCCATCCCAAAGTTTGACCACCCCGTCAGGCTACGCCTGCCACCCCTCCGGGGGAGGGGAATTAAGCTCTAACACGTTAATTTGATGATTCCCCTCCTGTGGAGGGGCGCCCCGAAGGGGCGGGGTGGTGAATCTCTCTTTGAGCATAAGGATCTTGATTTACGAATGAATCATCTACGACCGCTATAGGGAGAAAGAATTAGCTTTCTCTAAAGATCAAAATTTTTGTACTTCTTTCTGAGGTGATGACCATGACCGCCTGGCTACAACTCCTCCCTACTCCTATCCTTATTTTTATAGCGGCGCTGATGATTGTCCCCAGCGCCGTCGCCATTTGGGTTCGTTTTTCTTTGTACCATACCCTTAAGGCGCTGAGTCAGAACTTAAAACATTTAGATACTGGGAAAATCGAGGAGATCAAGCAGGAGTTTAAAAGATCCGCCGCCCGACTAGATTTTACCAACACGACGGATATTCTGGAAAAATTTTATAGTCAAGAAAAACTGTTCGGTTTGAGCTATGACTATTGGGATAACTTTTGTCAGTTATTGCCGAACCTGCTCATTGCTTTTGGTCTGTTGGGAACTTTTTTAGGCATTACCTTTAACCTGGGCGATATTAGCGCCATTCTCAACCAAGACGCAGACGGCGCTAGTCTGGTGGTGGCGAATCTAAAAGCGCCGCTCCAGAGTATGGGAATCGCTTTTATCACCAGCTTGGTAGCCATTTCCTTAAGTTCTCTGCTAACGATTCTCAACTTATTCTGGAACACGGAGACGGCAAAATATAATTTGTTTATCAACTTAGAAAAGCATTTAGAAATTGATTTCTCACCAGTAGAAAGTCATATTGAAGCCAAGGCAAAAAGCCTACTCAACACAATTCTTTATGGTCAAAAGTCAGACAACGAGCACTCTCTCGAATCTGTTCTAACCACTGTTTTAAAGAACTTCGTCCCTTCCCTGACAACCAGTATTAAAAGTTTTACCAGCGCCGTTAATACCTTTGAAACGCAAGTTGGAATTATGAAAACCAGCGCCGAGTCTATTGAGAAATCCTTTGGTAAGTTAGAGGCTGTAGCTAAATCCTTTAGTGGTGGTGCTGAATCCTTTAGCGGTTCTGCAGTCGAAATCAAGGGTGCGGCTGCATCGATTAAGAATAATCAAGAGGCTCTCTTTAATTGGGCGAACGAATTGCACAGCACTCAAGCTCAGTTTGCCGAAACCATCAAGGAACTTATTAACAGTGGGCAAGTTAAAATCAACGACTTTACTACAAAAATTCAAGAGCTTATCAACAGCAATAGTAATGCAAGCAACGCAATTACTATTCTTAGTGCTCAACTTCAACAATCGGGAGAAAGATTTGAGAAAAGCTCTCAAAATTATCTAAACACAGCGGAATCCCTAGCGGTGAGTCAATTTCCAGAGTGCCTGAAAGAAGCGTCCGAAAATCTAGACCGATTTAGCCAGTTTACCGCCAGTTTAAGCGAAACAAATAAATCCTTTGCCCAGATTATTCAGGATTTTCAAACCACTATCCCCACGCTCCAAACCCTTGGAGAATCCGCCCAGCGCCTCAATCAACAATCGGGGAAAATTATCACCCTCAATCAACAACGGTTAATTCAGGAAGAGAAAGAACTGGCGGCGATTCAAGGGAAACTGGCGGCGCTGATCGAGCTAATGAAGGAATCCCAAGCTCAATCTCTGTCAACTCTTCAGGATAATGTTAACGCTCTAATCACAACTTTTTCCCAAGAGATGGAAATCAACGCCCAGAAATTACAAGACCTCTATCAAGGCATGAAAACCCAAACCCAAAGGACAGAGCAAATCCAAGGAGAACTAGTTAAGTTAACCGGAAACTTTTCCCAGGGTCTAGAGCAGATCAATGATCAGGGACAGTCCGGTGCTCGTCAGCTCGAAGCCGTTCAGGGAAGTTTGAGCGCCTTAGTTAACGTCTTTAAGCAGTATCAAGATAGCTTAAATCTCAAACAAGACCTGATTGACTTAAGCCAGCGGCTTGCTTTAACCCTATCCCAAGACTCCCAAAAGCAGACTCAAGAGATCGGAGAGTTAATGGCGCTGGAAAGTCGCAAAAATAAGCAGGAGACAGCTAATCTTAGCCACTCGCTTAACGTCAGCCTCTCTCATCTTGAAGATATCAGCTTAAAACTGTCCAAGTTGACCAGCTTAATTCAAGATTTAAACTTGCCCCAAAATCCTCGATAACGCTCTATTTAGATCAAAAGACTGCTGATCATGTTTCATTCTAAACGCTACCGGAAAAAATCTGAAGTTCTGAATGTTTTCCCCGCTTTTACAGACTTAATGGCTAACGCCTTTATGATTCTGAGTCTATTTTTGCTTCTGGCGCTCCTGCAAGCCACTGAACTCAACCGCAAACTACAAAGCGCCGCTCCTATCGTCATTGATGAAAAATCGGGAAATTTTAAATTTCCTTCTGGTAGCGCCGAATTAACGCCCCAATTGAAAGGCTATCTCAACGATCAAGTTGTACCCACTCTAGAAAAAATCATTCAAGAAAAAGAAGGCGCTATTGATTTTATTCAAGTTATCGGCCATACCGATGGGCAAGCCAACAGTCGCTTAAGTAATCTTGACCAAAAGCTAGAGCCAGTCGCCCAAAATAAACTATCTGTGACAACCTTAACCCCAGGCTCTAACGCCGATCTCGGACTGATGCGAGCGCTAGCGGTCATTCAGCAACTCCGTCAGGGAGGACAGTTTAAAAATATTGACTTTCGAGCCTATTCCGCCGGTCAACTTTATGATCCTCAGGGAAAAATCGCGGCGCTGAATCGCCAACCCGATCAATCCCGGCGCCGGATTGAAATTCGCTTTATTCCGCCGGGTAAAACCCGTTAAACATCCAATACAAATTCATGAATAACGTCAACCAGAGTCAAGACTCCTGTTGGATTTAAGTTCTCATGTCTTATTCCGAGCCTAGAGAAAAAATCTGTCAAAGTCCGCAAAAGGGCGCTCCGCCTCTGAAAAGTCAGTGTAAAAGGGACTAGAGACTGCGGCCCGACTCCCCTTAAACCGGGGGGAATGGGAAAAATGAAGGGTAGGGCCAGCAGGGCGATCAGACAGGGCGATCAGAAAGGAAAAGCCCCGCTCCGCGGTGACGGAGAGCAAGTCTTGAAGGGTCAGGGAGGTTTAGGAGAGCTTGCGCAGAAGCGCTTCAATATCCTGGGAGAATTTGAACCGCATAGGGTCGCCGAAAGAGAGTCGTCTTGTTCAGTCTTCTTCGTCTCTCGTTTCAGTTCCGCCGATACCTAATTCTGTTTTACTATCTCTAAGTTGCTTCCAAAGCGCCTTGATTTGGTCATAGGCCGCCAGAGTGCTAATTTTTCCGGCGGTTTCCAAGTTGCAAATATAACTAACTCGTTGAGCGAACTCCTGAAGATTGGCGTTAAACACGAGATTTTCGGGCTTAAATTCCCCGTAATAGCGACTGCGGGGGTAAAGCAAGTCGTCTTTATCCGGTTTAGGAGGGTTCGGGTTCATAGGTTGTCGCCTTGGAGGAGAGAGAAACGTTAGGAAAGCTTTTTAGAACGCGGGGAAAACAAAGGGGAGACCCGACGCCATAGCCAGCGTAACCCGTCTTCTAGCGCCAATACTAGACGATCTAAGGCTTCTAGAATCAGTTCCAGGGGATGTTTATGGTAACCAACGGGCTGAGCGGCGATTTCAATCCAATCAAAGGCGGCGTCTAAGTCTGGTTTCTCCCTAGAAGCCAAGGTCGAGACGGAGGGGAGAGCGCCGGGTTCTAGCCAAAAATCGGGAATGGGATCTGAGGGCCGAGGATGGACAGCCGGCGCCGGGGCGGCGGGGTCGGGCTTAGAAAGGACGACGGCGCCGGGGGAAACGGGAGGGCGTTTTCGGCGCCGGAGCGCGGCGGGAGCTAACGTCTGGGAGGGCGGCAGAACCGGCGCCGACTCTCCGGGCGTTAAGGGTAAGGCAGACGGGCTGACTAAGTCTTGCCAAGACAGCCAAAGAGAATCAGGTTCCGACTCCGACAGCGCCGGAGAAGACGCGCCCAAGGCAGGGGTTGTCCCCGATCCGAAGAAGTAGGCGATGGCGGCTTGGATTAAAACCTGAATTTGGAAGGGATCAGACCCGTCCAATGGAGGGGACAATTTTTCCGTTAGCGCCGTTTTTACGGGGGCCAGCGCCGAGGCGACCCGCTCTAGAACCGGCCCTGGGGCGCCCATCATTTCCCCTAGGGCGGGAAGGGGAGGCAAAGACTGGGGTAAATGGACTAAGGCGGGCTGGGTTAGGTTTGGCAAACGGCGCCGGAGAGTTTGGGCCAGGTCTGTTAGCGGCGCTAAAACCGGCGCTTCGGGTTTGGAGAACGCGGGAGGTAAAGTCAAAGGGCCCCGTTCCCACCAGTGGAGACCGCCCCAGAGCCAACGCAGGGGCGGAGTTAATTCATCCGTCTCTGGATTTACTAAAGAAATGGCGCCCCAGGTCTGTTGTTGTAGCGCCCAGGAGAGACGGCGCTGGTAATAAAAATCCGCTAAACCGAGCCGGATGCTTTGGGCTAGGGCTTGGCTTTGCTCTGAAGAGAGGAGGTCTAAGGTTTGATTATCGTCGGTGGTTAAAATCAACTGGCGGTCTGACAGACGACTAGCGACGCCGCAAATCACCAAATCCGCCGGAAGCGCGCGGCGCCGAAAGGGCCAAAGGCCGGGAGCGGGGGCTAGGGCCGGAGGAGAAAACCGCTGTTCAAAACGGGCTAAAACGGCGCCGGAAATGACCACGGGGCGAGGGGGAGCCAGAGAGAGACGCGCCCTTCGACTCCGCTCAGGGAGCGTTTTGCCCTGAGTGAAGTCTAGGGGAGTGTTTTGTCTTGAGCGAAGTTCAAGGGCGTCCAAGGGCTTTGAAGGCGGTTGAAAAGGCGCGGGGGATATTCGGGCGCGAGTCTCAAGTTCCGGGGAATTCTCCTCGTTAAACCACGGTCTAATTTGCTCTAAAACCTGTCTCAGGGGTTCGTCGCTCAGGGAGGGGCCGGTCTGAGGGGGGAGTTGCGGTTCGGAGTAGCCGGGAGTCAGGAGCGGCCCCGTCCAGCGGTGGGGATGAAGGAGCCAATAGAAGGGATAAAGGAGCGCCTGAGCGCCCAGTTGAGCCGCGGATTGCAAATGGCGAAACGTCTCCCCCAGACGGTCTCGGAGACGTAGGGACTGGCGATTGAGGAAATTAAAGAGACGACTTTGGTAGGGGCCGGGGGAGGAGGGCATGGACAATCCCGAGGGAAAAGGCGGTTCAAGGGCTATACTATCTTAGACCCAAGGGAGAAGGCGTTAGGAATCAAGCCCTCTCGTTACCCTAACGGCCCACTTCTACCTCTAATAGGAGCGATTTGTCCCCTCGATGGACGTTCAATTATTGTTTAACGGTCTCGCCGTCGGTAGCGTTATCGCCCTCGGCGCCGTGGGGCTGACCCTAACCTACGGCATTCTCCGGCTTTCTAATTTCGCCCACGGGGATTTTATGACCCTCGGCGCCTATTTAACTTGGTTTGTTAATAGTTTGGGGATTAATCTCTGGCTCTCCATGGGCGCGGGCGCAGTGGGCACTCTAGCGGCGTGTCTCCTCTCGGAGTGGCTCTTGTGGAAGCCTATGCGGGAGCGCCGGACAACCTCCACCACCTTAATCATTATCTCCATCGGTTTGGCGCTGTTTGTGCGCAACGGTATTTTGCTCCTCTGGGGCGGAAGTAATCTCAATTACGATGTTCCGATTCTGCCGGCCCAGGATATCGGCGGTATCAAGCTGGAATATAACCGTCTCTTAATTTTGGGGTTGGCGCTGGCGGCCATGGCGGCCCTGCACTTTATTTTGCAAAACACCAAGATCGGTAAAGCCATGCGGGCGGTGGCGGACAATATCGATCTGGCTAAAGTTTCCGGGATTAACGTGGAAACCGTGGTTATCTACACCTGGGTTTTAACCGCCGTCCTAGCCGCGCTGGGCGGTTCCATGTACGGATTGATTACCACCCTCAAACCCAATATGGGCTGGTTTTTAGTTTTGCCTATGTTTTCCGCCGTCATTTTGGGCGGCATTGGCAATCCCTACGGCGCTATCGCGGGAGGCTTGATTATTGGCGTGGCTCAGGAGTTGAGCGTTCCTTTAGTTGGGCCGAACTATAAGATGGGGGTGGCGCTGTTGTTGATGATCGTTATCTTGCTGATTCGTCCCCAGGGCTTGTTTAAAGGAACCGCCTAAGCAAACCCCCGATACCACTGGGCTAGACGGGCCGGGTCAACGCCGCAATGGTAGCCCAGGACAATGAGTTGATTAATCGCGCCGGTTTTCCAGAAGCCTAATTTCCGCCAGCGCCGCCCGGAGGTGACCAGAGCTAGGGGAGCTAGGGCGACGCGCCCCCGCTTTTGCAAGCGCCGAACCAGGTCGTAGTCCTCCATAATCGGCAGATCCGCGAAGCCCCCCAGCGCCGCGAAGGTTTCCCTGGTCATAAACAATCCCTGATCCCCGTAGGGTAAACGGCAGATCTGACCGCGCAGATTGACTAGATTCTCCAAGAGGCGATAGCGCCGCCCTGGCAGATCCACTCGAAAACGAAAAGCGCCGGCGCTGATCCCCGGCTGGGCGAGAACCTGTTGAATCCCTTGGGTAAACTGCGGGGGGAGTTGGCTATCTAGGTGTAGAAATAAGAAAATATCTCCCTGGGCCTGCTCGGCGCCGAAGTTCATTTGACAAGCCCGGCCGGGCCGGGGGGAGCGATAAAGGGGAAAGGGATAGGCTCGACAAATCTCCCAGGTTTGATCGGCGCTGCCGCCGTCCACGAGGAGAATTTCTAGGACTTCGGCGGGGAGCGATTGGACTGAGTCGGCTAACCGCTTGAGATAAAAGTCCGCCTGGGGCGCTTCGTTGTAAACGGGAATAATCACGCTAATCATGGAGAGAGCTTAACCCTGGGTTTCTCGATGCGGGGCTGTAGCGTACAAAAAGTAAGACAAAAGAGTTGCGATAACTATTTTGGAATTGTGGAGATTATTCGGTTTAGACGCAAGGCGGCGGGCCTGCTATAGTGTATCAGCGACTAGGCGACGCCACCCCCGGTAATCCTCTAAGTACAGAGCCGAAGGGCTATGACCGATCCGACAAACTTTGACGAATTTTTAAGCGCCTTTTTTGGTCTGTTTACCCAAAAGACCTTTGCCGGCGCCGATTTTTTAAACTATCTGGCTCGCCCGGACGGGGAACGAAGCGGAGATGAGGCCGCCATTGTGGATATGGCGATCACCAGTCCCCTGCTAGGGTTATTAGGATTTGAGGCGGGAGATCGGGTTTATAACCAACAGAAGCAAGACCTAAGCCGTCCTGATTTTGCGCCGAGGGATTCGGTCTATGGAACCTGTTTCATTGTG
Organism: Cyanobacteria bacterium RI_101; assembly: GCA_016471375.1. Lineage (GTDB taxonomy): Bacteria > Cyanobacteriota > Cyanobacteriia > Cyanobacteriales > Microcystaceae > Synechocystis. Next base: position 97,237 of record WGLZ01000039.1, on the reverse strand, counting down.
GAGGATAAGAGCACGTCTCTGTCCTTAACTTTCGATTTAGGAAATACGAATAGTCATCTCTTCCAACTGCGGAGCTACTTAAAGGGGGTGAGTTTAGGTTGGTTAACCAATGGCAAGCAGTTAACCGCCTGGCAATTTGACAACCAAAACACGCCCAACCGATTGATTGACCTAGATATTCCCGCCGCTATTCAGGAATGGAATCAGGGCGGCGCTTCGGCGCTTTCGACAGAAACTCGACAGGCGCTTCAGGATCTTTTTGATTTATTTCGTAAGGAAACCTTCACCAGTCTGCAACGCTTAGAGGCGGATCTGGCCCTGGATGAACAAGCTTGGCGGGAGCAGGCGTTACCGTTGGGGAATGGCGGTAGTAATGAGAGTGTTTTAGTCGAGGCGTTACAGTCTTTAGTCCTAGAACTTCAGCGCCATGCTCGGCGCTTACTGGCTAATCATTTGACCCGTTATCAAGACTATCAAAATCGGAGAAATCGTATTACCGATGACGCTCCAGAGACGGCGCTTCAGGAAATTCAAAAACTACGGGAGCGGGTTTTAGGTTACCTCGCTAATCAAATTCAAACCTTGGTGGATTTCAATAAAGATGATCAAGAAGCCATTGACGCCATTTTTCAGCGCCTAGAGCAAGACCCGAAAGCCTATATTAGCGTCAAGGAAGTCTTTGCCGATGTTCTGGCAATTTTAACCCAAGCTTTTGAGCGCAAACATGCCAACAGCGTTAAAAAACCGAGAACGCCCTCGACGATAGAAAAAGGTTACGCTCCCCTAGACGATTTGCTGAAATCTTATATTGAAAAAGTGTTTGCTTGGCATCAACGGCAGGCGACCCTACGGCAGGATTATCGTCAGGATATTCAAGTTTACGACGACTACACGGTTTGGGCGGCGCTATTGCAGGAAACCATGTTAGGGGGATTAGAGGAGGCGCAAAGACAAGACGAGTTTGCCTTGCAAGCGGCCTATGTGGTTTTTATTCGTTTATTGTTGATTCGGGTCTGCGAGGATAAGGGCGTTTTTCCCCACCGTTTTGTCTCCGACGGCGGTCTCAAAAATTGGCAAGCGGTGATTGAGCGGTATTGGATTTTTGCCACGGGTAATCCGTATGATCCCCTGCTAGATATGGCCTATAATAACGCCCAAAATATCTACGCCCATTTTTTTACGGGACGGGAGTTATTTAACTGGTTTTTGTTAGACCGCCACCAGTTGGTAATGACGTTACATCAACTGAGCCGTTTTAATTTTGCCGGGGTGGATTCCGATATTGTGGGAACGGTTTATAGCACCTATGTTGACCGCAAGGAGAAGAAGGATAAGGGACAATATTATACGCCCCCGGAAATTGTTAATTATATTCTGGATGAGGTGGGTTATCAAACCGGCGCCGGCATTATCGGCGCCAATAAACGTCTGATTGATCCGGCTTGCGGTAGCGGTTCCTTTTTAGTGGAGGCGACAAAGCGGTTAGTGGCGACCTATAAGGATAAGGCGGAGCAAATTGATGATCCGGTCTCGGTTTTGGAGCGGGTGCAGAGTAATCTGTATGGCTTTGACCTCAATCCTTTCGCCTGTTATTTGTCGGAAGTTAATGTGCTGATGCAGGTTTTAGATCTGGTCAAACTGGCCCATGATCGAGGGCAACGCCCGACAATTCAACGTTTTCATATTTATAATGTAGACGCCCTAGCCCGACCCACTGGCGCCTATCGTTCCCTCCTGTTCAACACCTTGATCGCTCACGAAAACGATCAGGTGGATCAAATTAAAAGCCGTTCCCCGAATACGCCCTACGCCAATGGTTTCGCCTTTGTCGTCGCTAATCCGCCCTACGGCGCCGGTTTGAGCGATAGTTATAAAGATATTCTTCGTAATGACTACGCTGATGTGTTTTATGGCCAACCGGATACCTATGTCTTTTTTATGAAACTAGGTCTTGAACTATTGGCCAAGGGCGGTAAATTTGGTTTTATCACGCCCAATACCTATCTCATGGGGAAAAATACCGCCACCCTGCGGCAGGCGCTTTTAGAAGGGGGAAAAATTGAGCAAATTGTGGATTTACCCCAGGGCATTTGGCCCGACGCCACCGTGGATTGTGTATTGCTATTTTTAACCCAAGAAGCGGATGAAAGTCAGCGTCAAAACCAAGACACTCAAATTAAGATTCTAGGACTTCGGGATAGTCTCGATAAACTGACTCAAAGAATCTGGAGCGAGACCAGTCATCAAAAACAGTCTTTCTGGCTCCATAATGCCAGCTACGAGATCAATATTCGCTATGACGACCTGATTGAAAAAATTGAACAAGCCTGTTTAGTGCCGGTTAACGGTAACGGCGCTCGAAAAGAAATTTTGCGGTTGGGGGATGTAACGGAAAGTGCCCAGGGAATTATTCCTTATAAAACTAAAGCGGACGGCAATGCGAATCTTTACATTAAAAGTCGGCGGGATCTCCCAGTCAACGAACCGGAATGGAAACCCCTTCTGGATGGAAGTGCTTTTATTGGTCGGTATGACTTAAGATGGGGAAAATCTCAACCCTACTTAAAATATGGAACTTGGCTTTGGTGCCCGCGAGAAGCCAAATACTTTGATTCTCCTAAAATTATTCTTGTAAGGTTAAGAAATAAGTCCCTTTTTCGAAGATTAGTTGCAACCTTTGATGAATCAGGATTCTATAATCGAGATAACTTTAACAACATTATCTCCAAAAATAAAACCAGCTACAACATAAAATATATTTTAGCTCTTTTCAATTCATATCTTCTCAATTACTGGTATTCTAGAAAATTTGACAACGTTAATATTAACCCCGCAACTTTTCGGCAACTTCCCATCTACCCCGCCAATGCGCAAACCCAAGCGGCGCTGGTGGAAAAAGTTGATCAGATTCTAGCCAAAAACGCTGAACTTAACGCCTTTCGAGAACAAGGTTACACCATTCGTCAACAACGGAACGGCGCCGTTTTAATCGATATTCCCTACGACCAACTCCTGACGGAAGTTCAGCGCCGGAACCCCAACCTGTCCACCTTAAACCTCTTTGACGCCAAAGCCGCCGGGTTATTAACCATCCCCGGACGCTGTAACCTAGCGGTCTCCCTTGGCAAAAATATCTATATCCCCGAGCGCTATCCCACCAGTATTGTCCTCAAAAATAACAAACTCTGGCTTGTGGTCGAAAATGAAGAAATTCGGCGCTATCTTCTCGGGTATTTAAAACTGCCTCAATGGCAAGGCAAAACCTGGGACGAAATCAAAAATCAAGCCGTTTTACCCTACGAAGCCGAAGACCTAACCCTCTTTTTTGCCGTCGAACAAGAACGGCGCCGGGAAATTCAGACCTTACTGGATGAGGTCGCCCGCATCGACGCCGAAATTGACAACAAAGTCTTAGATCTCTACGGCATCACTGAGCCAGCAGACCGCCAACGAATTTTAGGAAGCGCCAGCGGCGCTGATGAAGAAACTGACGAGGCGGATTAACCGAGAGAGTTATCTTGATATTCACCGCGGCCCGTAGGTCGGCGCTATGCCCTAGAATAACCTAGGCATTACGGGGGAGAGCGTTGCTATGACCAAATTTGTCTTCGTCACCGGCGGGGTGGTCTCCAGTATCGGTAAGGGGATTGTGGCCGCCAGCCTGGGGCGCCTACTTAAATCTCGGGATTATTCGGTCTCGATTCTCAAACTCGACCCCTACATCAACGTCGATCCCGGCACCATGAGTCCTTACCAGCACGGGGAGGTCTTTGTCACCGAAGACGGCGCCGAGACGGACTTGGATCTGGGGCATTACGAGCGCTTTACGGACACCTCCATGTCCCGCCTCAATAGCGTCACCACCGGCTCCATTTACCAAGCGGTGATTAATAAAGAGCGCCGCGGCGCCTATCAGGGGGGCACAGTGCAGGTGATTCCCCATATCACCAATGAAATTAAAGACCGGATCTGGCGGGTGGCCCAGAATACCAGTCCCGACCTCGTGATCACGGAAATTGGCGGCACGGTGGGGGATATCGAATCCTTGCCGTTTTTGGAAGCCATTCGTCAGTTTCGTAAAGAGGTGGGGCGCCATAACGCCCTCTATATGCACGTCACCTTGATTCCTTGGATTCCGGCGGCCAAGGAAATGAAGACTAAACCGACCCAGCATTCGGTCAAGGAATTGCGCTCCATCGGCATCCAACCGGATGTTTTGGTCTGTCGGTGCGACCGTCCCCTCCACCCCGGTATGAAGGAGAAGTTGTCGGAATTTTGCGACGTGGCGGTGGAGTCGGTGATTACCTGTCAGGACGCCAGCAGTATTTACGAGGTGCCCCTGATTTTGGAGCAGGAGGGTCTGGCTCAACAAACCTTAGAATTGCTGAAACTGGAACCCCGCCCCCCCCAACTGAGCCAGTGGCAATCCCTGGTGGAGAAAATGCGCTCTCCCCAGCAGGAAATCGAAGTGGCGCTGGTGGGGAAATACGTTCAACTCAGCGACGCCTATTTATCCGTGGTGGAAGCCCTGGGCCACGGCGCCATCGCCGTCAATAGCAAGCTGAAACTGCGCTGGGTCAGCGCCGAAGAAATCGAGGAGGAGAGCGCCGAGGCTTACCTGGAGGGCGTCAGCGCCGTCATTGTCCCCGGCGGTTTTGGGGTGCGGGGGGTGGACGGCAAAGTGCAAGCGATTGAGTTCGCGCGCCGGCGCCAGATTCCTTTTCTGGGCTTGTGTCTGGGGATGCAGTGCGCAGTGATTGAGTGGGCCCGTCACGACGCCCATTTACCCCAGGCCAACAGCGCCGAGTTTGACCCGGAAACCCCGAACCCAGTGATTAATCTTTTGCCGGAGCAACAGGACGTGGTGGATTTGGGGGGGACGATGCGCTTGGGGTTGTACGCCTGTCGGCTGGAGCCGGGCACTTTGGCGTTTTCTCTCTACCAACAAGAGGTGGTTTACGAGCGCCACCGTCACCGCTACGAATTTAATAACGCCTACCGGGCCCAGTTTCAAGAGAGCGGTTTTCGGGTGAGCGGCGCTTCTCCCGACGGTCGTTTAGTGGAAATTATCGAATACCCAGAGCATCCTTTCTTTATCGCCTGTCAGTTTCACCCGGAATTTCGCTCCCGCCCGAACCAAGCCCATCCCCTTTTCTTCGGACTGATGGCCGCGGCGCTGAAGTATCAGGGCGGCGCTGAAGGGTTAACGCCTCTTGTTGGCTCCGATTTAGTGGAGGTCTAGGGCTGAATGCCCCGCAATTTCCGGCGCTCTTTGAGGGCCTTAAACAGCGTAACAGGTTCTTTCTGGTCGCTAAAGGAAATGAGAAAGTCTCCTTCTCTCCTTTAAAATCGCCCGTTATCAAAGTCTTAATTCTCCTCAGCAGTAAAGGACTTATCTTTGTCCTTTACGAGTCATTCCTAAACCGTAGAGATAGAGTTCAGCCACGCTATAAGCCTGGGAATCTTCCCCCGAACGAGGACGCTTCTGGAAAATCCCTGCTTCTACAAAATCTTTCACATAACCAGATACTTCGCTCTTGTCTGCGGACCAAAGCTGAGCGAGCCTGTCTTCATCAATGGGGGATCGTTGTCCCTCAAGACGGCTCAAAAGCTCTGTTAGCTCGGGATATTCGTTACCGACTTCATCCACTCTCTGCTCCGAAACCCGAGGAAAGGCGGTGGTTAATGCTTTTGATCGTAAGATAATGTCGGCGCTGTATTCCGTATCGAATTTTCTTTCCTGTTCCACCGCCTGCTCCAAAAGCAGAACTAGACTTCTGGGAAAAGAATTGCCATTACTATCACTAATTCGGGTTCGCACCCAATTATAGGTGAATGCTTTTTTCCCCCTCCCCATACGTTCGCCCCAAAGAGGATAAAGACTTTTACGCAGTTGGCTTAATTCTAATATTTCTAGCCGGTCTATCGTCACATTAACTCGTTCTTGTAGAAGATTTTTAAAAGTCAGGGATTTGTTCAAGCTTTGACGCAAAATGAGTCTCCATAAATCGGCCTCTTCCCACTTAAGTAGCAAGGTTTTACTAGAATAGTGTCCCTTGTTTTCAAAATTGAGCCGGCGCCAAATATCTTCCCGTAAAAATATTTTAGGCGTGATGCTCCCTAAACTTGCGCCACTCTCTAACCACCAAGCTAAAAGCGCCTCTAAAGCTCTTTTTCTACGGGCGTAGCTCTCCTCTCCAAAACCAAAACCCGTGTCGAGTTCATCATATAAAAGCCAAACGCTTCGATTTTGCGAGCGTAACCATTGATCAATTTGACTTAACCCATCAATCGCTTGGGGAGCGGAGTGGGGAGATTGAGCTTGCTTAACCAACCAATTAACGATGGCGGAGTGGGAGGATAGAGAAGGTAAGTCAGAAGCGATGGGGAGAAAATTCTTGACTTCCTCTAGGCTTGCCCATAACTGTAAAATTGCGTAATTAATCCAAAAGTCTCCCCAGTGATTCTCTCCGACTTGTTGCTCGTAGCTTGTCAGACTTTCAGGGCCGAGAATTGATGGTTTCAAGCTGGATTTTCCGTGGGCGGGAATAAACTGACAACGAGACAAATCTTGATCTAAACTTGCTAACGCCTTCGCTGGCTCTGGCTGTTCAACAAAAAGCCTAAATAAAATACTTTTTCCTGTTCCTTTGGCGCCTTGAATCAGCCAAGTTCGCAGTCGAATTAATTGAACAAAATCTTCTGTCTTTTGAAAAATATCAGGAATGGCTTCAGGACTTAATTCCTGCGCCGTAGCAGATTCAAAATGGAGTTCGTTAAGTATAGGACTTCGGTTATAAGTAATGGGAAGAATTGGTTTGAGATCCGGCAAGCCAGCATCGATAGTATCAACGATGGGCCAATAATCATTTATTAATGAATCATTTAGTAATGTTTTCGACACTTCCACCAAGTTTGATAGTGTGGTAATCTTGGGATTATAAGAAATTTTATAATAAATTTCCTTAACAGTAATATCATCAGGTAAACCCCAATTTTCTTCAATCCAGTTTTCCACCTTCGCTAACCAAATATTGAGTTGGTCTTCTTCAACCACAGGCATTGGAGTAAGCAGAAAACGGAGATCTGGCTTGTTTTTATAACTATGTTGTTTGCGGGCGGCTTGAATAACCCAGCGTAGTCCATTAAAGCTTTGATCGCTTGGAGAAAAACAAATAATTCCCGTATCGGCTAAATCCAGTAAGGCGATGGCTCCGGTATCGTTAAAACCAGGGCGGGCGTCAATCAGGATCACATCGGGGTTTAGGTGTTGTTTAATATCCTCAATGAGTTGATGGATTGGATTTTTCGTTCCTTTATAGAAAGATTGCCAAGCGATTCGATCTAATTGCGCTAATCGATGCACATAATTTTCCGTATATTCCCCTGCGGGAATCAAAAATAGCTCTCCGCGACCTGAAATATTAATTGACTGAATACAATCCTCAATACTAGGAATATTTTCATCAGGATTCAGGTATCGTTGGTGAAGATAATCGATAACGCCGACCTGATTTTTACCATTGTCTTGCCAGAGATTCGGTTGAAAAAGAATACTTAAACCCGGCGCTTCTAGGTCAAAATCAATCATCACCACTCTCCGATTGCGGCTAGCTAGGGATATGCCGACAAGGCCTAACGCCGTAGAGCGTCCAACGCCCCCCTTAAAGGAGTAAAAAGCGACAATAGAAGCCCCAGAATTTTCATCATCCCGATCAAAACTGACGCCGTCCGGTGAAAAAGAAGGATCTAAATCCGGTGCTTCTAAAACATCAGACCATAAAGGTAATTGAATCGTCGGCGGAGGTTCCTGGGCTTTCTCTGAGGGAGTTAATAGAGTGTAATCAAAAATGGGGGATTGACCGAGATCTAAATTTAACGGTTCAAGTAAATTATCAATAAGGGCTTCCCGCTCTGTCCACGCCCGATTTTCAAAGATGGAGGTGACAATCTGGAGAATAAGACCGCCAAAAGAATTTTCTTGGACAAAGACTTTCGAGTCTTGAGCTTGAGATTGCAACTCAGTTAATAGATGCTCTTGAATTATTTCCTTTGATAAATTCTTCATGAAGCCTCTCCTTGTTGACGCAGAATCAAGTTGTGTATTTGCTTGACCGCCTCGATAAATTTTTTAGTTTCAACCTCTTCGCCAACTTTGTCAGAATATCTGAGTTGATCGTGTTTCCAAAGTGAAGTAATCGTTGTCCAGCTATTTTTGTATTTTCCAGTTCGATCTAGATTAATATCTTTATATAAACGTGGAGCCTGAGTCATTAAATTTTGAAGTTGATGTAAGCGCGCTCCTCCAACTCCTTTTTTAAACATAGATGTTTCTTGAAAATTGTCTTTGTGTTCTTGGTGACAAATCAAGGATTTAAGAGAACATTCTATCGCATATCCTCCTAAGTAAATAGAGCCAGACCAGCGGCTATGTTGACAAAGCGCCTCGGCGTCTTCTAATCGGCGCCGAGAAGCGCCTAATTGACAACGACGGTCGTAACTTTTATCGCGAGGGATGGACAAGGGGAGTCTTCCTATGAACGCTTGGCAGTTAAGCCATTATAGATCCGAGATCGAGCGCCGGGGTTAGAAGCGTTCGCCAATACCGAAGTTGACCCAAGAATGGAGAAAATAGAGGTAAGGGTAAAGGCTTTGTGGGAGGGCGGGGCCGCCCATCCCCTAGCGCCGAATGTCCCGTAGTTTTCGCGCCTGAAGTCGCCAGCGCCGGCGCTCCTGGGGAGAAAGCCCCCAGAGTAGATGACAACTCTGCCAGAAGAGAGTAGAGCCAGTAATGCCGACGCAGAAAAAGAGACTAAAGGCGGGAACGAGGCGAAAAGCCAGCCCGTAGCGAACAGCGGTAAAGGTAAAATGATCTTCCAGCAGAAGAAAATCCTCCCGAAACTGCCACAGCGCCCAAGGCGCCAAGCAGAACCAGCAGAGGCCCACGAAAAGCCAACGGCGCCGGAGTTTCTGCCGATAGAGGCGCTGGAGGGGCTTAGACCGGAGAGATCCCATTAACTTGCGGCGCTGAATTCCGCCCGGAGGGAGTCGTTGTTTTCATCCGCTAGGGTCGCCACCAGAGTAATGGCCCGGGAAATTTCCCCAGCGGAGAGATCCGCCACCGTCCGCTGGAGCATCACCACCACCTGATCGTTAAAAAGCGCGAAGCAGGTTTCCAAGGTGCCCGACCAGTTGAGGCGCAGGAGTTTTTCCATCAACTCTGTTTGGCGAGCCACCGGCAAGCTCAACACCGGCGCCCAGACTAGGAGAAAGTCCTCGTCCGTTTGTCCCGTCAGTTGGACATAGACTTCGACGGTGGCGTAGCGAAATTTCCAGATGGTGCCTTCCGGCGCGTCGTTGACCAGGGCGGTGTCCTCCTGGGCCATACTGCCGATGACCGTGGTAATCGCGTCCTCATAGCTAGCGCCGTTGAGGGGACCGGGCAGAGACGAATCGACGGTCAGGGTGCTGTCCATTAGAGAAGAGGTCATAGCGAAAAACCCAAGCGTTTGTCCCCAATTATCCCACCGAAATCCCTCGGCTTGCGGAAAAATCGGCGGCGCTTTCTAAAATTATGACGGGTTATAACTGGGGTTGACCCCGTGCCATAATAGCGAAGCCGTTTAGAGCGAGAGGTTAAGCGATGGCGTTAGGGCCGGACTTCATCATTATCGGGGGCATGAAATGCGCCACCAGCACCCTCCACGAACAACTGGCGCTCCAACCGGGGTTTTGGATGAGCGAACCCAAGGAGCCGAATTTTTTTAGTAACGACGAAATTTTCGCCCAGGGGATGGACTGGTATGTATCTCTCTTCGACGGCGCCGAACCGGGGGATCTGCGGGGGGAATCCAGCACCCACTATAGTAAATTGCCCACCTATCCTGAAACCGTTAACCGTCTTTTGAACGCGTTTCCCGAGGTTAAATTAATTTATGTCCTGCGCCATCCCATCGACCGTTTAGTCTCCCAATATGTCCACGAATGGTCTCAGTTAGTGATTCAAAATACCGAGATTAACGCCGCCTTAGAAACCTTTCCCGAACTGATCGCCTACAGCCGTTACGCCTACCAACTAGCGCCGTACTTTGAGCGCCTGCCTAGGGAGCGGATTTTGCCGGTCTTCTTCGAGCGCCTCTTGAAATATCCCCAGCCGGAATTGGAACGGGTCTGCGCTTTTTTAAACTACAACGGCGCTCCCCAGTGGCGGGAGGAGCTAGACGCCCAAAATATCTCCAGCCAGCGCCTACGGAAAAGCGCCTGGCGGGACGCCCTGGTGGAGACGCCGGGGTTAAAACAATTGCGGCAAGCGTTGATTCCCAAATCCTTTCGCACTTGGGTCAGAAGCCTCTGGACGATGAAGGAAAAACCCCGCCTTTCGCCGGCATCTTTAGCGAAGTTAGAAACTATTTTTGATCCCGATTTAGCCATTTTGGGAAACTGGCTCGGGATTGAACTCAATTGTCAAAACTTTAAAGCCCAAGTAACCAACCAAGTCTTGACATGGAAGTAAAAGAATTGGCGGTGATTATCCTCAATTACCGCACGCCTCAACTCACGATTGACTGTCTCCGCTCCCTAGCGCCGGAAATTAACCCCCAAACCCATCGGGTGACGGTGGTGGACAACGCCTCCGGGGACGGCTCGCCGGAAGTGATTGAAACCGCGATAACTCAGGAAAAATGGCAGGATTGGGCCAGCCTTTTAGTTGCCCCCGTTAACGGCGGTTTCGCCGCGGGCAATAACCTCGGGATTCAGTCAACCCCGGCCCGGGCCTACTGGCTCCTCAACAGCGACACCCTCATCCGACCCCAGGCTTTAACTCGACTCCTAACGGCGCTGTACTCTCAACCCCGGATCGGTTTAGTCAGTCCCCGCCTAGAATGGCCCGACGAGACGCCCCAAATTAGTTGTTTTCGCTTTCCCAGCCCCGCCAGCGAACTGATTAACGGCGCCGCCACTAGCGTGGTCACCCGACTGTTTCAATCCGCCGACGTGCCCCTAGCGGTTCAACCGGAACCCAGTTTCCCCCAATGGACTAGTTTTGCTAGCGTTATGATTCGCCAAGAGGTCTTTGAGGAAATCGGACTCCTGGACGACGGCTATTTTATGTACTATGAAGACGTGGATTTCTGTCGCCGGGCCGCCCAAGCCGGTTGGCAAATCCTCAATTTTCCCGAAGCCAGGGTGGTTCATCTCCGGGGCGGTAGCGGCTCCACGAAAAAAGATCTGGCGGCCCGCCGGCGCCCGAAAGCCTTTCTCTACGAGTCCCGCACTCGCTACTTCGCTAAATTCTACGGTCGAGGCGGGTTAGGTTTAGCCAACGTCGCCTGGTTGTCGGGCCGGAGCCTAGCCTATCTGCGGGAAAAACTAGGCAATAAGGCTCCACACACCTGTTTAGAGCAAGAGCGAGATATCTGGATCAATTGGTCGGCGCCGCTTCGTCCCTCGTCTTTTTCGGGCTTTGGAGCCGATGACGACAGACAACCGTTAAGGTGATCCCCGACTCTGATAGACTTTTGACTGACAACCAAAACAGACCGGGCTAGGGCAACCTAGGCGTTTTATTAACCAGCAGTTGGGAGGAATCATCTCGTGGAAAGCACCCTGGGCTTAGAAATCATCGAAGTCGTTGAACAAGCGGCCATCGCCTCCGCCAAGTGGATGGGGAAAGGCGAAAAAAACACCGCGGACCACGTGGCCGTCGAAGCCATGCGGGAGCGGATGAACAAAATCCACATGCGGGGCCGGATTGTGATCGGGGAAGGGGAACGGGATGAAGCTCCCATGCTCTACATCGGCGAAGAAGTGGGTATTTGCACCCAAGAAAACGCCAGTGCCTTCTGTAATCCTGACGAACTAGTGGAAATCGATATCGCCGTCGATCCCTGCGAAGGCACCAACCTCGTGGCCTATGGGCAAAACGGCTCCATGGCCGTGCTGGCCATTTCCGAAAAGGGCGGCCTCTTCGCGGCGCCGGACTTTTATATGAAAAAACTAGCCGCGCCCCCCGCCGCCAAGGGTCATGTGGATATCAATAAATCCGCAACGGAAAACTTGAAGATTATTTCTGAATGTCTGAACCGCAATATTGAAGAATTGGTTGTCGTGGTGATGGACCGGCCCCGTCACAAAGAGTTAATCCAGGAAATTCGCCAAGCCGGCGCTCGGGTGCGATTGATCAGCGACGGCGACGTCTCCGCCGCCATTTCCTGCGCCTTTTCGGGAACCAATATCCACGCCCTTATGGGCATCGGCGCCGCGCCGGAGGGGGTTATTTCCGCCGCCGCCATGCGTTGTCTGGGGGGTCACTTCCAGGGACAGCTAATCTACGATCCCGAAGTGGTCAAAACCGGTTTAATCGGCGAAAGTCGGGAAGGCAACATCGAGCGCCTGAAATCCATGGGGATTAACAATCCCGACGCCGTTTACGACACCCACGAACTAGCCAGCGGTCAAACCGTCCTCTTCGCGGCCTGCGGCATCACCCCCGGCACCCTGATGGAGGGCGTTCGTTTCTTCCACGGCGGCGCTCGCACTCAAAGTTTGGTGATCTCCACCCAGTCCCAAACCGCTCGCTTTGTGGACACCATCCACCTGTTTGAGCAACCCAAAACCATCCAACTCCATTAAGACTGGCTTCGGTGCGTGTCTCTCTCCGCGAAAGACCCGCTTAAGCCGTTCCCCCCTTGCCAAGGCGCCGTACTGAGCTTGTCGAAGTAGGGGTTAGGGGGGATTCCGATCTGTGCGCGCAGTAGGATTTTTTTGGGTGGGGAGAAATCGGCGCTCAACGGGTTTAATCTTTGTCCTTGCCAGCCCAGGGCGGTTTCCCTTGGGCCGGGCGGATCTGGATCGCTTCGCCGTTGGCGCGAATAATGGTAAAGGCGTCAAACTCGCCCTGGTCGTACTCGCCAATGACGGTGACCCGCTCCCCTGGGGTGAGATTGAGGGGGCGCCACCAGCGGGGGCCGGCGTCGACGATAATGGCGCCGCTCTCGTCTTTGAGGATAAAATCGTTGCCGACAACATTGCCGACAGCGCCGACAAGGGTTACCCCTTGAGTATTCGCCAGACTGCCGATGGGGGTTCTGGCCTCTAGGGGAAGACCGGCGCCGAAGCCTAGAGCTATGGCGGCTAAGACCGCCGCGGAACGCTCAAATTTAACAAGAATCATGGTTATGCTAAGGAAATAGGAAAACTCAGAGGCGGAACAGTCCCATGGAACGGATTCTGGAACCGGAAGTAATGGATACGGAAGTAGAAGCCTGGGAATATGACCAGATGGATTTTAGCGCGGTCAACGGCGCCTTTGCCCAGCGGGCGGTGGAACTGGGGCCTTTGCGAGCAAGTGTTTTAGACGCTGGCACGGGCACGGCCCGCATCCCCATCTTAATGGCCCAATTACGTCCTCACTGGCGCATTGTGGGGGTGGATCTGGCCCGCTCCATGTTGGCGCTGGCGGCCCAAAATATCGCTCAGGCCCAATGCGAAGCGCAAATTACTTTAGATTTTGCGGACGCTAAATATCTCCCCTACGCCGACTGTTGTTTTGACGGGGTGGTTTCTAATAGTCTGATCCACCATCTCCCCAATCCGGGGCAGTTTTTGGGGGAACTGGCCCGGGTCTTAAAACCGGAAGGGTTTATCTTAGCGCGGGATCTCCTCCGGCCCGAAGACGAGGCGACCCTAGAGCGCTGGGTCGAGGGCGTCGGCGCCGACTACAGTCCCCATCAAACTCGACTGTTTCGGGATTCTCTGCGGGCGGCGCTCAGTTTATCCGAAATCGAAGCGTTAGCCCAAAGCCTCAATCTTCCCGGTCTGCGGGTTTATCAATCCTCGGAATACCATTGGACGCTAGAGCGCCGGGGAGCCTAGGCTCGGCGCTGGGATTTCCAGAGGGCGCTGGAGATCCAATTGGTGCAAATATGAGCGACCACAGGAACTAGTAAATTACCGCTAGCTAGAGCGCCGTAGCCCAGGGCGACGCCCACCACCGTGGCCCACACCACGTAGGGCCATTGGTTAGGAGAACTGAGGTGGAGGACGCCGAAGACCAGCCCCGCCAGTAGGACGGCCGCCAGGTTAAGACCCAGCGCCGGGAGCATCACCCCCCGAAAGAGGAGTTCTTCGCTTAAACCGGGCAGTAAGCCTAACCAGAGTAAATCCGGCCAAGTTAAGGGGGTCAACACCAATTCCAGGTAACGGTCGGCGCTCTGACGATAGGCGGGCCAGAGTCGATAAATGACGCCGCTGGCCAGGACAATGAGGAGGGCTAACCCGAGGCTCCAGAGGAAATCGACGGCGACGAACCGGAGCGGCAGAAGACGAATTTGTCCCCAATATTGCCAGACCTTGGCAATGGTCAGGAGCAAAACCGCCGTAAAAGCCATAACGCTCAGGACTTGGACGCGGCTGAGGGGTTCGAGGTCGGAGGGGGGAGACTGGGTCACAGGGATTCGCTGAGGCGGGGTAGGGTCGGAAATTGGGGGTCGAAACAGGCTAAATTCACCCCCTGACGGTGGGCGACGAGGACGCCCAGCGCCTCTAGGTAAGAGGAAACCCGCAGAGCTTTGATTCCCAAGGGTTCCGGGCGGACTTGTAGTTGCGTGCGATTATTTTCCACGGCGATGATTAAAGTGTCGGTCTGGGCCCAACTGAGGATGGCGCTCCCGCCGCAGGCGCTGGCGGGAATCACCAGCGCCTTGACGTCTTCCGACCAGAGACTCCGGGGGGAGGGCGTTGGGGTCAACTGGGGCGCCCGGCTCAGACCCACCAGAGCGCAGGGGAGGAAGGTATAGCCAATTTCCTCGGCGCTGGAGCGGGGGGAAATACTGGGATCTAAGGGGAGGGGGGACAGCGCCGGAGCGTGGGCGCAGGGAATTTGAAACTGGCGGACGATGAGGTGGGAAATGACCGCCTCGGCGCCGGAGAGAGGATCGACGCCTTTGCCCTGGCGGTAGTGCTGGAGGGTTAATTGATCCACGTCGTCGGGGAAGCGGGCCACCACGGCGATGGCGGTGGCTTTGGCTTGAGTGATCAGGCGCTCCGCCGCTCGCAATAAACTATCGGGATTGGCGAGGGCGCCCCAACTACTGCCGGAGTCCGTCAGTCGTAATTCCACTTCCAGGGGAGCGTCGGTGAGGACGTAGTCCGTGAGAGTTAATCCCAGGGTGGCCCGGGTGGCCTCCGCCGCTTGCAGTTGCCGTATTCTTAAATCTTCCTCAATACCCCGGTCTAAAATCAGACCAATTCTATTATTTTGAACCGGCGCTAGCCCCCAATTCCCTTGGGCGAACTGGTCGAGGGCGTAACCCTCCACGTAGAGGGCGTTAGGAATGGGCCAATAAAGTTGAGCGCCGTTGAGGACGTTGGGGTGAGTAATGAGGTGATCGCAGATAGAACTCATAGCCCGGGCCACCGGCAGGGCGTCCCCGGCGTAGCCCCCAATGGCGGCGCCGATGCCCGTGGGGATAATGAGGGCGACGGTATAGGGCGAGGCGTTCATCTAGACTCGGGTGACCACCGCTTCTAAGGTCGCCGTTTGTTTCTCCAAATCCAGTTCCGCGATGGCCCAACGCAGGGGTTCTCCTTCTTGGTTTAAGACCTCGGCGACAGCGTCCTGAAGCGCCTTCGGCGTTTCCTGCAGGGGAATTTCGGCGGTAATAAAATGGGTGGTCATGGAAAACGCTAAGTTTAGGAGTTAGTCCCCGATCTTACCATCCCTCCGGGCGGCTGGGAGCCTAACTCTCCGTCGTCCAAACGGCGCCGCGCTCCCGCAAATTTTGGGCCGCCTCCGCGGTCAAACCGGAATTTTCCCCCAGTCGGGCCCCCTCGACCCGAGCGCCGCTGAGGTTAGCCTGTTGGAGCGCCGCTCCGACTAAATTGGCGCCCCGGAGGTCGGCGCCGATGAGATTGGCCAACGCCAGACTGCTTTTCTGGAAATTGGCGCTCTGGAGGTTGGCTCCTTCCAAATAGGCGCCGCTTAAATCCGCGCCGCTGAGGAGGGAATAGCGCAGATCGGCGCCGCTCAAGTCCGCGTCGGTTAACAGCGCCCCCCGAAAGTTACCGTGTCGCAGAACGCTTTCCTGCCATTCAATCCCGGCCAAATCGGCGCCGAGGAAGCGCCCCCCGGCGCAGTCCCGCCGGTAGTCTAGATTGGCCAGCGCCGCTAGGGTCGGTAAATCCGTTTGGTCGGATTGGCTGACGGCGTCGATGCTCTGTCGCAGTTGAGTCAAGGCGGCTAAACTCGGCGTCGGGAGAGGGGCGCTGAACGCGTCTTGCCAGAGCGGCAGGTCTCCCACCGCCACTTGAACCCCGCTCAGAGGATCTGGCAAACTATGACGCCAAAGGAAATGGGCCAGAAGGCGCTCGACCACAGCCAACTGATTAGGGCTTAGATCCGGGCGCCAGAGATGTTGGCCGTCGAGAATGGAGAGTTCTTCGGGATTGACGCGAAAACTGACGGCGGCCTGCGCGGGCAAGGGCTGGGGCGCGATAGAACCGAGACGCCAGCGCCGAAAAAAACCCTTCCAGAGCCTCAGATCCTGAGGAAGGGGATAAAGCCACGCCCCCTCGGTTCCTTGGGGCTGAACCGCCAACTCCGCCCCCTGGGGCTGAAAGCGCCCGCGCTGAAGACTTAGACTGATTCGCCCCGTTTTCAGGCCAAATTTAAGGCTACCCTCCAGGAGAGACAATTTTCCTTCCTGAGCGCTGAGGCTCAACAGTAAAGGAAATCCTTCCTCGCCGCTTTCCTCTGGGGGAGAAACCTCTAAATCCAGAAGTAAAGCCTGAGGGTGCGGGTTATATATTTCCAGAAGTCGCGTTTCAGCCATGGGTCGAGGAGGCGCCTGAGCCAGAAGGGACGGAATGGGGTAGCCCCGGGGTATTTCTCTTGTCGGGCGCTGGTTCTAGCGCGAGGCCGGGCGGGAGCGTTTTATAGCGAGCCAACGCCCAACCCCCCTTGACTCAAAATTCGCGTCTGATTTTTATTGTCAGGGAAGCGACAGAGACGCTTATTGGGGGACGCCATGCCGTAAATCAGAGGCTTATCAGACAAAAGTCGTCATGGGGAGACAATAACCGACTCGTTAACAATAATAGGCGTTGTCTCGCCAACAGCATAGCATAGAGACGTCCTCTCTCCTTAGGCCCGTCCTCTTGCCTTCGGTGCGAGTCAGAGAACGCCCCTCGCTCCCAGACCCCGGAGTCTTTGAGCGCTCGCGCGGGAAATTGCTAGACTGAATGGGAAAAACCCTAGGCAGACGATGACGGATAGCTGGTCGCCGAGCGCGGCAATGAGTAACGCCCCTGGATTGTATTTACCCAGTTCCGAGGAAGAATTAGCCGAAGTCGCGGCGGATTGCGCCCAACATCAGCGCCGGATCCGGATCTGGGGAAGCGGCTCTAAATCGCGGTGGGGCAGTCCGGGGACTGCCGCCGATCTGGCCCTGGGAACCGGTAAATTGAACCAAGTCTTAGACTACGCTCGGTCGGATTTGACGATTACCGTCGGCGCTGGGATGAAACTGGCGGACTTACAGGCTTTTCTAGCGCCGGCCCGGCAATTTCTTCCCCTCGATCCCCTTTATCCCGACCAAGCCACCCTCGGAGGCGTTATGGCCACCGCCGACGCGGGCAGTTGGCGTCACCGTTACGGCGGCGTTCGGGATTTGGTCCTCGGTTTCTCCTTCGCTCGCTGGGACGGGCAAGTGGCCAAGGCGGGAAGCAAGGTGGTGAAAAATGTGGCGGGTTACGACCTGATGAAGCTCTTTACCGGCGCCTACGGCACCCTAGGGGTCATCACCCAACTGACGCTACGGCTCTATCCCCAGCCGCCCCGGTCTCTAACCCTGCTGGTCTGGGGCGGCGCCAAGGCTCTGGAAACCTTAATCCCTCAGGTTCTGGCCTCGGGACTCTCTCCCGCCGCTTTGGATCTACTCGCGCCGGCGACTTTGACGGATCTATGGGGCGGGGAAGGGCTGGGATTGTTGGCCCGGTTCCAATCCGTCCCGGAAAGCGTCGCGGCTCAGGGGGAATTACTACGGGCCTGGAGCCGGACGTTATCTTTGTCCTGCCAAGTTTGGGAAGACGAGGCGGAACAAGCCCTCTGGAGCCGACTCAATAACGGTTTTTCGGCGCCCTTGGACGCCCAAGGGGCGCTGTGTAAGGCGGGGGTCGCCGTCAATGGGGCGGTTCGCTATTTGGAAAACTTTGGTCATTGGGGACAAATTCACCTCGGCTCCGGTTTGGGGCGCCTGCGGTTAGCGACAACCTCCCCCCCGGAATTACTCCAACTTCGCCGTTCCGCGGAGGCGTCCGGGGGCTTTCTCACGCTCCTAGACGGCGCTGAAGATTTAAAAACTCGGGTGGAACCCTGGGGTTATACCGGTAACGCCGCGGCGCTGATGGGGCGTCTCAAGCGCCAGTTCGATCCCCTGGGAATTTTTAATCCGGGGCGTCTGGGGAGCCTGAATCCTTGAAATTTGGCGATCTCCGGCGATTAACTCGCGGAAAGCCGTCTGCCGGCGTCGCCCTCTAAACCGTTTTTTTGAGTCAGAATCAAAAAAATCATTCTCCTTCGCGCCTAACTCAATGCTCGCCGAAATTAAAGCCCTTGCCCAAACCCTGACTCCCCGGTTAATTGAAATTCGGCGCCATCTCCACGCTCACCCAGAATTAAGCGGTCAGGAGTATCAAACCGCGGCCTATGTGGCGGGGGTGTTGTCTTCCTGCGGGTTGCGCGTGCGGGAATCGGTGGGCAAAACGGGAGTTCTAGCCGATTTGGACGGTCAGAACGACAAGTCCGGTTTGTTGGCCATTCGCACCGATATGGACGCTTTGCCCATCACGGAAAAAGCGCCCTTGGATTTCGCCTCCCGCCATCCGGGGGTGATGCACGCTTGCGGCCACGATATTCATACCACCCTAGGCTTGGGGACGGCGATGGTGCTCTCGCAACTGCCCCAACCCCCCGCGGGCAAAATTCGTTTCCTTTTTCAACCGGCGGAGGAAATCGCCCAGGGCGCCAGTTGGATGATTCAAGACGGCGTCATGGGAGACGTCGGCGCCGTTCTGGGCGTCCATGTTTTTCCCTCCATCCCGGCGGAAACGGTGGGGATTCGCTACGGCGCCTTGACCGCCGCCGCCGACGATTTGGAAATTTTTATCCAGGGGGAATCGGGTCACGGCGCTCGCCCCCACGAAGCGGTGGACGCCATTTGGATCGCGGCCCAAGTGATTACGGCGCTCCAGCAGGCCATCAGCCGCACCCAAAACCCCCTCCGTCCCCTTGTGCTCACCATTGGTCAAATTAGCGGCGGTCGAGCGCCGAACGTCATCGCCGATCAGGCCCGTCTAGCGGGCACCGTGCGCTCCCTCCACCCGGAGACCCACGCCCGACTGCCCCAGTGGATCGAGGGGATTGTGGCCCACATCTGCGGCGCCTACGGCGCTCAGTACGAGATCAACTACCGTCGGGGAGTGCCTTCGGTGCAAAACGATCCCCGATTGACCAAATTATTGGAAGAAGTCAGTCGGGAGGCCTGGGGCAATGAGCGAGTGGAAATTATTCCCGAACCGTCCCTCGGCGCCGAGGATTTCGCTCTGTATCTTCAACACGCCCCCGGCGCCATGTTTCGTCTGGGGGTCGGCTTTCAAGACCGGACTAATCCCCCCCTTCACCATCCCCAATTTGAGGCGGACGAGCGGGCCATTTACACCGGCGTCGTTACCCTAGCGGCCGCGGCTTGGCGCTATTGGGACTCGGTCTAGCTTTTCTCCCCAGTAAATTTCTTTGGGATTCTTAAGCGTTCCCAGCTTTAAACTGGGTTGATAAAAAAGAGTGATCGCTGTTCAATTAACGCCTGTCAGATGTCGTAAAATCGTATCTAATTTTTGATTCATTTCATCACGAAACCCTTCAACGTCTGATTGAAGCCGATCAACTTTATCTTCAAGATGATCAATTTCTTCATAAACCCGATCAAAACCTCTGTTTAGCTCTCTTGCCGTTACTTGAGTATCTTCCAGACGCTCCACGCGCCGATTAAGACTCCTTAATTGTCGCTCCAGTTCATGATTTTTGTCGTTCGGTTCCTGAGCTTGCGCCATAGCTAAAATCGTTTAATCAGAATTCCCTAACCCAGTATAGACTAGCGATCTCTGGGCCGCCCAACATCCCGCTATCCCCCGGCGCCGTCCCATCCCGGCGGCGCTTCTCGATCCCCGCCCTGAGCGTCCCCAAAGGCGCTACTCTAAGGGGTGGCAAATTTGACTAAACTTTAACATTAGTCCTCCACCGGACTAATACTAGAGTCTCTCTATAAACAAAATTCCTAGACGATTCAGCATGGTAGCCGTACAAGAAGCAACGAATGTTGGCAAAATTACCCAGGTGATCGGCCCCGTTGTCGACGCCCGTTTCCCCAGCGGTAAATTGCCCCGGATCTATAACGCCCTCAAAGTTCAGGGCAAAAACTCCGCCGGTCAGGACGTTTCGGTGACCTGCGAGGTGCAACAGCTTCTCGGGGACAACCAGGTTCGGGCGGTGGCTATGAGCACCACCGACGGGCTGGTGCGGGGCATGGACATTGTCGATACCGGCTCCCCCATCAGCGTCCCCGTGGGGAAAACTACCCTAGGTCGGATCTTCAACGTTCTCGGCGAGCCGGTGGACGAAAAGGGCCCCGTCACTGTCAACGAAACCTTTCCCATTCACCGTCCGGCGCCCAAGCTGACCGATCTGGAAACCAAACCCAAGGTTTTTGAAACCGGCATCAAGGTGATCGACCTGCTGACCCCCTACCGTCAGGGCGGCAAAATCGGCCTCTTCGGCGGCGCCGGGGTGGGCAAGACCGTGATCATGATGGAATTGATCAACAACATCGCCATCCAACACGGCGGCGTCTCCGTCTTCGGCGGCGTGGGGGAACGCACCCGGGAAGGGAACGACCTCTACAACGAAATGATCGAGTCTAAGGTGATCAACGCCGATAACCCGGAAGACTCCAAAATCGCTCTGGTTTACGGGCAGATGAACGAACCCCCCGGGGCGCGGATGCGGGTAGGCTTAACGGCGCTGACCATGGCGGAATATTTCCGGGACGTCAATAAGCAAGACGTTCTGCTCTTCATCGACAATATTTTCCGCTTCGTTCAAGCCGGTTCCGAAGTTTCGGCGCTCCTCGGTCGGATGCCCTCCGCGGTGGGTTATCAGCCGACCCTCGGCACCGACGTGGGGGATCTGCAAGAGCGCATTACTTCTACTAAAGAAGGGTCGATTACCTCCATCCAAGCCGTTTACGTCCCCGCGGACGACCTCACCGACCCGGCGCCGGCCACCACCTTCGCTCACTTGGACGGCACCACCGTGCTCTCCCGGGGCTTGGCCGCTAAAGGCATTTACCCCGCGGTGGATCCCCTGGATTCCACTAGCACCATGCTCCAGCCCTCCATCGTCGGCGAAGACCACTACAACACCGCCCGGGCTGTGCAGTCCACCCTCCAGCGCTACAAAGAGCTTCAGGACATCATCGCCATTCTCGGTCTGGACGAACTCTCCGAAGAAGACCGTCTGACGGTGGACCGGGCCCGCAAAATCGAGCGCTTCTTGTCCCAGCCCTTCTTCGTGGCGGAAGTCTTCACCGGCTCTCCCGGTAAATACGTCACCCTGGAAGACACCATCAAGGGCTTCAAGATGATTCTAGCCGGGGAACTGGATTCCCTGCCGGAGCAGGCCTTCTATCTGGTGGGCAACATCGACGAAGCCAAAGCCAAAGCCGAAAAACTGAAAGGTTAAGTCAGAGGCGATCCCCCCCTAGCCCCTACTTCGACAAGCTCAGTACGGCGCCTTGGAAAGGGGGGGAACTGACCTTCAAAGTCCCCCTTACAAAGGGGGATTTAGGGGGATTAAAAGCTTGTTGAGGGAGAAAGCCCCCTTTCAGAAACGGCTACCGGAGAAGATCTTTCAATAGTGGCGTTCTTTCGGTTAAAGGACAGCATCGAGGACTGAGCGTAGTCGAAGCCCGTCTCCTCTCCGCCTGAACACCTCTTTAACTCATCTTTCTCCCAACTGTCTAGGAACATTGACCCCCAGAATTTTAAGGACACTATGACATTAACGGTAAGGGTGATCACGCCCGATAAAGTGGTTTGGGACGAGCAAGCGCAGGAAGTTATCCTCCCTAGCACCACCGGTCAGCTCGGGATTCTCAGCAACCACGCTCCCCTTCTGACGGCGCTGGACACCGGCGTGATGCGGGTGCGACCCGGCAAGGATTGGCAAAATATCGCCATCATGGGGGGCTTCGCCGAGGTGGAAAACAACGAAGTCAAAGTTCTGGTGAACTCCGCCGAACTGGGTTCCGCCATTAACGCCGACGCCGCCCGTCAAGACTACGCCCAAGCTCAAAGCAAATTGGAAGAAGCTAACCGGAGCGGCGACAAGCCCAAGCAAATTCAAGCCGGTCAGGCGCTGAAAAAGGCTCGGGCCCGTTTGCAAGCCGCCGGCGTTTCCGTCTAAATTTCCCCGGCAACGGGTTCTATAACGGTTTGCAGATTGATGAGATACTGGCTTCACTTCGACAAGCTCAGTGTGGCACGGCTACGCTCAGCCCTCGCGCCCTGAGCGTAGCCGAAGGGCTGTCCCTCATTCGTAAGAATACCGCTATATTTCTTCTCCTAGCTCCGGCTAGGTTTTTTATTACTAGTAAATCTGGGCGTTGTCGTCTGAATTCTTGGATTTCCCGGCACTCCTGGGATCTCCCTAGCGTCTAGACCTAAGAGCTTTTCGCCCTTCTTCTCCTCCTCCAGCATGAGCCAAGACCGTCCCGATCTCCTCAACGCTAAGACTTCCGAGTCGCCGGCGCCGCTCCAGCCCAGTTTGCCGACTCTCCCTCAGTTAACGACTCCCCCGGTGACGGTTGCGGAAGACTTTCTCTCCCCGCCAGCGCCGGAAGAATCGGAGGAATCGGAACCCAAACCCCGGCGCCGGTCATGGCCCCGGTGGTTTTTGGTTGTCGCCTTGGCGCTAGGGGGCGGCGCTCTGTTAACGCCCTTAGCCTGGCAAGGGTGGACGCAATGGCAGACCCAAGAGCAACATCGGCGCTATGAGGCGGAGCAAAATCAGCCCTCGGCGGTGTTAAAGCTGGTGAATACTCCGGCCAAAGAGCGGGCGGAGCGACTGAAAGCCATCGCCGACCAGACTCAACCCAGCCTAGAGCGGAGTCGGGCGAGATATTTACTGGCGACGGATCTGCTTAAACAATTTGAAGGCGGCCCGGCGGTGCGGTGGTTAGAAAATCTGGAAGTCGATTACCCAACGATGGCGCCCTATATTTTACTGAAACGGGGTCGGGGTTACGAACTCTCCAATGAAAACATTCGGGCTAAGGAAACCTGGGAAGAATTAATTCAAAAATATCCAGACTCTGCCGCCGCCGCAGAGGCGCTGAATCTTCTGGGCAAGACCGAGAGCCAGTATTGGGAGCAGGCCCTGGCCAAACACCCCCAGCATCCCCGGGCGCTGGATATTCTCCATCAAAAGCTGGAGCGAGACCCCGAGTCCTCGGAGTTAATGGGGCAAATTTTAGTCAAAGCGCCGACAGACCCCCGCTCGGCGCCCCTGCGGGAGAAGCTTTTAGCCAATCCCCCGGCTAATTTTACTCCCGAGGTCTGGACCGCCATCGGCGACGGTTTTTGGAACGCCAATGAGTTCCCCCAGGCGGCCCAAGCCTACGCCCAGGCGCCGACCAATCCCCAAAATCTTTACCGATTAGCCCGCTCCCAACAGTTGGCCCAGCTTAAACCGGAAGCTATGGCCAATTACCGTAAGTTAATCGAAACCTACCCTAAAACGGAGGAAACGGCGCTGGCGCTGAAACGGTTAGCCGCCCTTGTTCCCCCGGCGGAGGCCGTCGGCTACCTCGACCAAATCGTCGCCCGTTTTCCCGTTCAGGCTCCGGAGGCGCTGGCCCAAAAGGCTAAGCTTTTAGAAAGAAGCGACCCCAGCGGAGCGACGGCGGCCCGTCAAACTCTGCTAGAGAAATACTCCGATTCCGAAGAAGCCGCCCAACTGCGCTGGCGCCGGGCTAGTCAAGCGGCCAAGGCCGGCAAGGTGACGGAAGCCTGGAAGTGGGCCGAGGAGATCGCCAACCAAAACCCCAACAGCGATCCGGCGCCGAAGGCGATTTTTTGGATCGGCAAATGGGCGCAACAGTTAAACCGCCTAGAGGACGCCGCCGCGGCCTTTAAAAACGTCATCGCCCGCTATCCCCAGTCCTACTACGCTTGGCGCTCCGCCGTTCTCCTCGGTTGGCCCGTGGGGGACTTTAACTCCGTGCGGGCGCTGAATCCCCCGGTCACCCTGCCCCCAGAGCGCCCCGTTCCCCCCGCCGGTTCCGATTTATTTAAAGAACTCTACCGTCTGGGGCAAGACCCGGAAGCCCGGGCCGTTTTCGCCGCTGAAACCGGCGCTCAAGAAGAGTTGACTGTGGAGCAAAAATTTACGGAGGCTCTGCTGAAACTACAAGCCGGGGAATACCTCCAGGGGATTAACCAGGTTTTAAACCTCCGCAATACTAGCGACCCGAAACAAAAACAGGCCTGGCAGGCGCTCCGCCAGACCCCAGAGTATTGGCAGGCGCTTTTTCCTTTCCCCTACCAGGAATTGATCTTTGAGTGGTCAAAAAAACGCAATTTGAACCCTTTTCTGGTGACGGCACTGATCCGGCAGGAGTCCCGCTTTGAAAAAGAGATCCGCTCCCCCGTCGGCGCTACGGGATTAATGCAGGTGATGCCCAGCACGGCGGAGTGGATCGCGCCGCAAATTGACCTCAAGGACTATTCCCTCACCGATCCGGAAGATAACGTCAATATGGGCACCTGGTACTTTGACCACACCCACGAGACCTATAAAAATAACTCCGCCCTAGCGGTGGCGAGTTACAACGCCGGCCCCGGCAACGTCTCCAAATGGCTGTCTCGATTTGAGGGCCAGGATCCAGACTGGTTTGTGGAGCAGATTCCCTTTGCGGAAACCAAGGGCTATGTGGAGTCGGTTTTTGGCAATTATTGGAACTACCTCCGCGTTTACGACCCGGACATCGCCCCGCTTTTACAAAAACTCAAACCCTAGAAGGGCCTCTCGGAGTCAATTAACCCATAGACAACAAAAGTGTTTACCGAACATCCCCTACCTAGGAGGAGGCTAAAACCGAGGGGGGACGGGCGAAAATCATCCGCCCGGCGGAGGTCTGGAGCGCCGAGGTAACAGTGACTCGCACTTCATTCCCCACGTATTCCCGCCCGTCGTCCACCACCACCATGGTGCCGTCGTCGAGGTAGCCGATGCCCTGGGCCGGCTCTTTCCCCTGTTTGATGATTTTCAGCTCTAACGTGTCGCCGGGGAGGTAAATAGGGCGAATGGCCTGGGCTAAATCGTTGACGTTTAAAATCGCCACCTTTTGCAGATTGGCCACTTTGCTGAGGTTGTAATCGTTGGTTAACAGCACGCCGTTAATCTCCTGGGCGAGGTGAACCAACTTGGCGTCCACCGTGGGAATTTCCTCGTAGTCGGCGGAGTGAATGACAATGCGCTCCGGGAAAACGTTTTGAATTCGCCCCAAAATATCTAAACCCCGGCGACCCCGCTGGCGCTTTTGGTCGTTGCCTAGATCCGCCAGTTGCTGGAGTTCCGCCAAAACGAATTGGGGCACCAGCATTTGCCCCTCAATAAAACCCGTGCCCAACAATTGCTCAATGCGCCCGTCGATAATGGCGCTGGTGTCGAGGATTTTCGGCGCCACCGGCAGGAGAGTGCCCTCCGCCACCAGCATGGACTCGATGCTGTGGGGGTTAATCAGCCGTAAAAAGGTGCGCCCGTGGGCGTCCGCCAAGCTAATACCCAGAAAAGAAAACATGACGCTACCGAGGATGGCGATAGTCGGTTTGAGAAAAGAAAATTCCTGGGGAATGGGCAGTAAAAAAATCGGCGCCAGCATTAAATTGGCGATCAACAGGCCGATCACCAAGCCCACCGCCCGAGTCAGAATCACTTCGATGGGCGTCTGTCGAATCCGGGATTCCAAGCGCCGATAGGTGGTCTGAGCCACCAGTCCAAGGGCGAGACCGATAATGGAGGTAAAACCCGCCGCCAGCCATCGTAGGGCTTCCATGTTAGAAATTTGCTCCTGAACGAGGGGGGGCAGAAGATCCACCAGGTCGAAGCCGACCCCCCCGAGGGCAAAGACAAAGAGCAAAATAATGATGGTGTCTAACATAATACGAGGGTCTTCCTCCGGCGCCTTGAGCTTTCCGAGCAGGATAGAAAGCGTCTTTTCAGTATAGTAGCCTGTCCTCGGGAAGGAGCGGGTTTAAGTTCTCTTTTTAGGGAGTTTTGATCCCCCCTAACCCCCCTTGGAAAGGCTATGGTATAGACACAAGCCTTGGGTTTGGTCATTAACCTTATCTCGCCCCCCGCGCTTCGGCAGGCTCAGCGGGACAATCCCTAAATTCTGGGGGACTTTGAACTCAGAAAAGCTTCAAACTGCCCCCACAGTTGGGGGGATGGGGGGCAAAAGGAGGCTGACGGGTAGATGTGCGTATACGGTAGCTAAAGGCAAGAGAGTCTGATACTATCTTAGGGAAACTTTAAAAAATGTTACAAAACTTAAAATGCGTCTATTGGTAGTTGGGGGAACGGGAACCCTAGGACGGCAGATCGCTCGGCGGGCTTTGGAGCAAGGTCACAGCGTCCGTTGCTTAGCGCGCAACCCCCGTAAGGGGGCTTTCCTCAAGGAATGGGGCGCCGAGGTAATCCAGGGGAACCTCTGCCGCCCGGAAACCCTCCCCCCGGCGCTAGCGGACATTGACGCGGTCGTCGACGCGGCCACGGCTCGGGCTACAGATTCCCTTTCTATCCGGCAGGTGGATTGGCAGGGCAAGGTGAATTTAATCCAAGCGGCTAAAACCGCCGGAGTCGAGCGTTATCTTTTCTTCTCCATTCTCGGCGCCGAGGATTATCCCCAGGTGCCGTTGATGGAGATCAAGTCTTGTACTGAAAAATATTTGACTCAGGTTGATTTGAACTATACAATTTTCCAACTCGCGGGCTTTATGCAGGGGTTAATCGGCCAATACGCCATCCCCATTTTAGAAAACCAATCCGTCTGGATGACCGGCGAAAGCTCTCCCACCGCCTATATGGACACCCAGGATATCGCTAAATTGGCTCTGCGAGCGCTGGAGGTTCCAGCCACAGAGCGCCGAACCTTGCCCCTGGTGGGGCCCAAGGCCTGGACCGCGGCGGAAATTATCGCGCTCTGCGAACGACTGTCCGGGCGTCAGGCTCGAATTTCTAAGGTTCCCCTGGGGGTTTTGCGGGGGATGCGGGGCTTAACCCGTTGTTTTCAATGGACGTATAACATCTCCGACCGCCTCGCCTTTGCGGAGGTTTTAGCCAGCGGCAAACCCCTAACCGCGGACATGTCAGAGGTTTACCCAATCCTCGGCCTTGATCCCCAGGACGTCGCCTCTCTAGAATCCTATTTACAGGAATATTTCGGCCGTATCCTCAAAAAGCTCAAGGAATTGGACTACGAGCAGGAGAATAGCCAAGGCTCCAAGTCTAAAAAGAAAGGGCTATTTTTCTAGGGGATCGCCATCCCGACCACCGCGTTTGAGGATTCAGGCATTGTGCCCAAAATCGGCATCATCTACAACGACAATAAACCCATCGCCTACCGGGTCGCTCAGGAGCTAGCGGCGCTGTTTCGGGCCTCCGGCTACGAGGCCGTCTTAGAAACCGGAAACGGCGGCCTGCTGGGTTACTCCCAACCCGACCGTCCCATCTGCCACACCCGCATCGAGCATTTAACGCCCCCTCATTTTGACGAAACCATGCCCTTCGCGGTGGTCTTGGGGGGCGACGGCACGGTGTTGTCCGCCTTTCGACAAATCGCGCCCATTGGTATTCCCCTCTTAACTATCAATACCGGTCACATGGGCTTTTTGACGGAGTTGTACCTCAATCAACTGTCGGAGGCCGCGGAGCAACTCCTGGCGGGGGATTACCAAATTGAAGAGCGCTCGATGTTAACCGTCCGGTTATTCCGAGAGCAGACGGTGCTTTGGGAGGCGCTGTCCCTCAACGAAATGGTGCTCCATCGGGAACCCCTCACCAGTATGTGCCATTTTGAAATTCAAATTGGCCGCCACGCGCCGGTGGATATCGCCGCCGACGGGGTTATTGTTTGCACCCCCACCGGCTCCACCGCCTATTCTCTCAGCGCCGGGGGCCCCGTGGTGACGCCGGACGTGCCGGTATTACAGTTAGCGCCGATTTGTCCCCATTCCCTAGCCTCCCGGGCCTTGGTTTTTTCCGACGCCGAGCCGGTGAATATCTTTCCCGCCACCCCCAACCGCATGATTCTAGTGGTGGACGGCAACGGCGGTTGCTACGTTCTACCGGACGACCGGGTGCATTTAGAAAAATCCCCCTACCGGGCTAAATTTATCCGCCTCCAACCCCCGGAATTTTTCCGCATTTTGCGGGAGAAACTGGGCTGGGGTCTGCCCCACATCGCTAAACCGGCCTCCGTGGAATTGCCCTAATCCCCTAACCCCCAGCCAATCAGCGCCAAAAGTAGGGCCAGCGGAAGGAATGCCGCTAGGGATTGGAGGGCGTGGATCAGTAAAACGGGGAGACTGACAACGGCTTGCACAAAAAGAGCGTTAGCGATTAAGGCGAAAATGAGAAAAATAATCAGGGACATAGAGGCTAGACCGATATCAAGTTACTGACTTCTGAAAAGATCGATCAAAGCCTATACCGTTGATCGATTTGCGCGACCCGCCGCTCCTTACAAGCCTATTTCTTCCGCGGCGCCGGAGGGTAGAGCGCCACCACATGGGGCACGGGCCGGGGCGTATAACCCACCAGGGACTCTCCTTGATAACTTAAAGACGTGCTAGCGCCGGAATCCAGCATCACCGCCTCCCGAAAACCGAGGCGCTGGAGAAAGCGTCCCAAACGGACGGAATCAACCATCGTTTTTGTGACTCCAATCACGGGTTGCCCGGCTTGGTTAATCCCCCAAAAGGCCCGGTGCCGGTTGGCGTCGTAGTCAAAAAGACTGCCAAAGGTTGCCGCCGGTTGGGCTTTTCCGTCCTTGACCAACCAAGCCGCGGCCACAAAGGCGTCCTTAATCCAAGCGCCGTCGGGGGACATTTGCTGAATCCCCGCTAGGCTATTGTGGCGGCCCGCGTCAAAGGGCGCGAATTTAACCCAGCGGTCGCTGATTAAAACCAGGGGACGATTCTGAAGCCGGGGATTTTCGCTGGCGTTTCCCGGCGCGAAGCCCCGGTTAGAGCTAAACACCGGCCCGATCATGGTGTTGGAGTCGAGATACTTGAGGGAGAAAAAGCCTCCGTCCACCCCGGCCGCAGCGCCGGTGTCTTTGAGAATTTCCGAGACTTGGTAACGGCTGTCGGCGTGGAGGGTGGTCGGACGTCCGCCGCTAATCAGGGTCAACTCCGTTTCCTCTAGGCTGTAGTCCCGTTTTTCTAGGGGAGTCTCGAAGTTAAACCGCCCCGGGGAAACCGGCGCCGGATAACCCCCCCAAGCGAGGGGAGCGATCTCCGTTAAACGGGACTGACCAAAACGCCCCAAGGTTAATAAATCCGGGGAATCCCCCGCGAAGGTTTCGGCGCTGTCGTCCATGGCTAGCGCCAATTCATAGCCCGCGGCTAGCGCCCATTGCTTGACCCTGGGGTCCCACTTGCCTTCGGGATAGACAAAGTAGGGAATGGGAATGCCGAGACCTTCCTCCAGTTGGCGCCGGGAATCGAGAATTTCCGCGGCGAGTTGGTCGTCGCTCAGTTCCCGTAAATCCCGGGGATGACTAATCGTGTGGGAGGCGATGGTCACTAGGGGATCGGCGGCCATTTCCTTTAACTGGGCCCAGGTCAGACTGGAGCGGGCGGTTTTACCTTCCAGTTTTTTCAGATAAATGGAGAAAACGGCGGGGTAATTATATTTTTTCAACAAGGGGTAAACATGCTCGTAATGGCCCCCGTAACCATCGTCAAAGCTGAGTAACACCGGCTTTTTGGGCAGGGGAACCCCAAACCGGAGGTGAGCTAGCAACCAATCCAGGCTAATGGGGGTGGCTCCGGTTTCTTTCAGCGCCTGAAAATGGCGCTCCAATTCCTCGGGAGTGACGTCAAAAAAGACTTCCTTCTTGGGGAGGATGTCATGGTACATAAAAATAGGAACCTTAGCCAGCCGGGCCTGGGAATGGATCTGGGGAAAGGCCGCCGGAGTTAACGGCGCCGTCTGGGGCTGGCTTGGCGGTTTAACGGCGGTTTTCTCTCCGCCCGGCCACCACTGAGTCAATAAATTCGCCTTTGGCTCCGGGGCGGGCGCTTCCGCCGGGGTCTGGCTCGGGGGCCAATTGGGGCACTCTTCCGCTCTCTCCGGCGCTTGACAGTAGGTCTGAAGACTTTGAAGACCTTTTTGGGCGAAGGTTGACGGGGCGTTTTGGCCCTGAGCCGTCGGCGCCGGCGAGTCCACTCGGGTCGGCTCTAATTTAGCGACAACATAGGCCCCCACCGTTAAGGGGGCCACCGCTCCCAGCAGAAAGATAGGTCGTACAGGCTTACGCAACCAGGAGAGCATACCCACACCCAAAATTGAGAGAACAGCTAGGCAATCTTACTCTAAAGGCGAATACTTAAGAAAAGTTTAAGATTGTCCCAAGGAAGCGCGGCAAAAAAAAAGGCCATACCCCTTGACAGATGTCGCTGTAATGACTAAGCTAGTAAAAGTCTGAAAAATCTGGGTCTGTAGTTCAATTGGTTAGAGCACCGCCCTGTCACGGCGGAAGTTGCGGGTTCGAGCCCCGTCAGACCCGTAGAGTCCCGAATAAGCCTATCTCCCGAAGGGTTCCCATCGGCGCCGTCAAAGCCTATGATCGGGGAACTTTAACTTCCCGACAGTAGCGTGAAACTCATTTCCATCCTCGGCTCCACCGGCTCCATCGGCACCCAGACCCTTGATATTGTCCAGCGTTACCCGGATCAATTTAAAGTGATTGGTCTGGCGGCGGGGGGAAATATTAATTTGCTCGCCCAACAAATTCGAGCCTTCCGCCCCGAAATCGCGGCGCTCCGGGAAGAGTCCAGTTTGCCTCAGTTGCGGGACGCTATCGCCGACCTCGATCCCCAACCGATTTTAGCGGCCGGAGAAAGCGGCGTCGCGGAAGTGGCCCGGTTCGGCGCCGCCCAGACGGTGGTGACGGGGATTGTGGGTTGCGCCGGGCTTTTGCCCACTTTGGCGGCCATTGAAGCGGGGAAAGACATCGCCCTAGCGAATAAAGAAACGTTGATCGCCGGGGGGCCGGTGGTCTTGCCCCTGGTGGAAAAAAAAGGGGTTAAACTTCTGCCCGCGGATTCCGAGCATTCCGCCATTTTCCAGTGTCTCCAGGGCGTTCCCGAGGGGGGACTGCGGCGGATTATCCTCACGGCCTCCGGCGGCGCTTTCCGGGACTGGTCGACGGAGCAGTTGCCCTATGCGACGATTCAGGACGCGCTGAAGCATCCCAACTGGTCTATGGGGCGCAAAATTACCGTGGATTCCGCCACCCTGATGAACAAGGGACTAGAGGTGATCGAAGCCCATTACCTCTTCGGGCTGGACTACGACGCCATTGACATTGTCGTCCATCCTCAGAGCGTTATTCATTCTCTGATTGAAGTTCAGGACACCTCCATGCTGGCCCAGTTGGGTTGGCCCGATATGCGTCTGCCCCTCCTTTACGCCCTTTCCTGGCCCGAGCGCCTCTATACGGATTGGGAACCCCTAGATCTGGTCAAAGCGGGGAGTCTTACTTTCCGAGCGCCGGATCACGCCAAGTATCCCTGTATGGAACTGGCCTACGCCGCCGGTCGAGCCGGGGGAGCCATGCCCGCGGTTCTCAACGCCGCCAACGAACAGGCGGTGGCCCTCTTTTTAGAAGAACGCATTGGGTATCTGGACATCGCTCGGGTCATTGAAACCGTCTGCGCCGAATTTGAGCGCCACAACACCCAAACCCCGGATTTGGAGACCATTCTCGAAGCGGATCGTTGGGCCCGCCGGGCGGCGCTGGCGGCCGGCGCCAAGGCCCCGGCTCAGGTTATGGTTTAGCCTGCCGCATCAACTCCACAAACTGGGCGAAGAGATAGTCGGCGTCGTGGGGGCCGGGACTGGCCTCCGGGTGGTATTGGACGGAGAAAAAGGGCAGGGTTTTATGGCGCAAACCCGCCACGGTTTGGTCGTTTAAGTTCAAGTGGGTGATTTCCACCTCGGCGCCGAGGGATTCCGGGGTCACGGCGAAGCCGTGGTTTTGGCTGGTGATCTCCACCTGGCGCTCCAGACCCGCGGGTTGGTTCAGCCCCCGATGCCCAAATTTGAGCTTAAAGGTTTCGGCGCCGAGGGAAAGCCCAAGGATTTGGTGTCCCATACAGATGCCGAAGGTGGGTTTTTGAGATTCCAAAAGCTGGGTTACCAGGGCGACGCCCTCCGCCACCGCCGCCGGGTCGCCGGGGCCGTTGGAGAGGAAAATACCGTCGGGGTTATGGCTCAAAATCTCCTCAAGGGAACTGGTCACCGGAACCACAATCACCCGACACCCGTAGCTGGCCAGACGGCGCAGAATATTGCGCTTGACCCCAAAATCCACCGCCACCACCGTTAAAGGTTCCCCGGTCTCCGCCGGCGCCGCGAATTCCCAAAGCGCCGGGGTTTTCTCCGTCCATTCGTAGGTCTGGCTGGTGCTGGCCTCCCGAGCCAGGTTGCGCCCCGCCATACCGGGCGTCTCGGAGAGTTCCCGCAGAAGGGTCTCGGGATCGAGGATTTTGCTGGAAATAGCGCCGTTCATAGCGCCGACGGAGCGCAGGCGCCGGGTCAAAGCCCGGGTATCAATGCCGTAAATCCCCACCACCTGATGAGTCTGGAGATAATCCGGCAGGGATTGAGTGGAGCGCCAATTACTGGGGCGCCGGGTAATATTGCGAGCGACGACCCCTTTGACCTGGGGCGCCGAAGACTCTTCATCCTCGGGATTAACGCCGGTGTTGCCCAGTTCCGGGTAAGTGAAGGTCACAATTTGCTCTCGATAACTGGGGTCCGTCAGGACTTCTTGATAGCCGGTCATGCCGGTGTTAAACACCACTTCCCCAAAGGCGGTTCCGGTTTGCCCAAAGGAATAGCCTCGGAAAACCGTTCCATCCGCGAGCACTAAGAGAGCGGGCTGAGCCTCAGTCATGGGCATAGCGATATCCAGTAAAAAGAGAATACAGATAAAATTTCAGGGTCTTGAGTCGGCGCTTCCCGCCAATCAGGGAAGATTTAGGGTTAGGATAGAAAACCCGGCTGTCTTGGGGAGGGATTATCCTGGCTAAATCGTCCCCATCTTACCAGACCCCCCCGGAGTCTAACCCCGAATTATGTCAAGTTGTCTTGATGGTACTAAGCGCCCATGAGTCTTAAAAAGTTAACCGATACGGATAAGGAACAAATCCTGACGCTCTATCGCCAGACCGCGGCAACTTCCTCCACCTTAGCGGAGCGGTTCGGGGTTAGCAATTCCACTATCAGCCGTTTGCTCAAAACCCATTTGGGAGAACGGGAATATGAAGATTTAATCCAACAAAAGCGCCTAACCCGTTTTCAAAAGAGGGACAGTCAACCGCCGCTCCCCTTAGAGGTTGAAACGGCCGCAGTCCCTCCCGCCCAACCCTCGCTAGCGGAAACCGAAAGCCCGGCGCCGTCTCGAAGTCGTCGGCGTCGCAGTTCCGCCGCCAGCGCCGAAGCGGAGCCAGAGATCCTCGCGCCTAGCCCTCCCGCGGAACGGTTTACGCTCCCCGCCCCCCAAAAACGGACGCCCCGACCCGCTCCGGCTTCCCCTCCGCCCCTGCCGCAAGATTCGGATCTGGGGGAAATTGTCAAGGATCTGGACGATGATTTCGAGGATGAAGAGTTAGACGAGGAGTTAGAGGAAGAGGACTCCGAAGACCTCGATGAAGACTGGGGAGAAGAAGAAGCCGACTTTGCCCCGGCGCTGGCGGAGGTCGTTAACGTTCAGGTCTTGCCCTTTACGTCGGCGGTTTTACCGCCCTCTTGCTATCTGGTGGTGGACCGGGTGGCGGAGTTGATCGTCCGGCCCCTGCGGGAATTTGCCCACCTAGGCATGATTCCGACCCAGGAAGATCAACAAAAAACCCTCCCGGTTTTTGATAACCACCGTATCGCCCGGCGCTTTTCCAATCGAACCCAACGGGTCATTAAGGTGCCCGACAGTCGTTTGCTTCAGAAAACCTTGCCCCAACTACGAGATAAAGGTATTACTCGCATTTTCCTCGACGGTCAAGTTTATTCTCTGGACGGAGGGGGATGAATTGGCGTTTCCCCGCCCTTAATACGCAAAACGGAGCCTTGGCTCTGCTGGGATTTCCTTTGCTGTTTCTGAACGCCTGGCTGGCGCTCATCGTTTTAGATTATTTCCAGTCCGTCATTCGCATTTTTATCTTCGCCACCTTAACGGCCTTTATTCTGGGCTATCCGACCCGTTGGCTCCTGGCCCGCCTGCCCCTGGAGCGCCCCCTGGCGGTTTTTTTAGTCCTCATCGGCGCCGGTTTAATCCTCGGAGGCCTAGCTAGCGTTCTGATTCCCACTTTAATCGATCAGGTTAACCAGTTTTTGCCCTACCTCGGCGAAACCCACCGGCAGGCCCTAGAGGGTCTAGAGGGCTGGTCTTTACAGGGGAATCTACCGGGCAATCTCAGGAGTCTAGCGGAGCAAGTGTCAGAAAAACTACCGGATCAACTCCAGACGGTGTTGACCCAAATGCTCAGCCTCGCCATCGGCGCCGCGGGGGGACTGCTAGAAGCGGGCTTTATTTTAGTCATTACGATTTATCTCCTTCTGCGAGGAGAGGAATTTTGGGACGGGCTTTACCGGTGGTTGCCCCGGCGCTGGCGCCAACCCCTGCGGGAGAGTTTGCGGCGTAGTTTCCAAAATTACTATATCGGTCAAGCCGCGATTTCGGCGCTGTTGGGGGGGAGTTTGACCCTGGCGTTCACCCTTTTGCAAGTGCCCTTTGGCCTCCTCTTTGGTCTCCTCGTCGGCGTCCTGGCCTTTTTCCCCTTTGGCGGCGCCACGGGAATCGTTATTATCAGTCTTGCGGCGGCGCTCCAAAGTCTCTGGTTGGGAGTAAAAGTGTTGGCGGTCGCCACTCTTCTGGATCAGTTAATCGAAAATATTCTAGCGCCGAAACTATTGGGCAAATTTACCGGCGTCCATCCCGTTTGGGTGTTGCTATCCTTGATGATTGGCGGGCGGATCGCCGGACTGCTGGGGATTTTAGTGGCGGTGCCCCTCGCCGGCGCCCTTCAGGATTGGCTCAACGCCTACTACGCCCAAAGACGGGAGGACGCCGCGGTTAAGACGGCGCCGCGATAAGTCGGTTGTTAGTAAAACTTTAGTAATCTATGGAGAATAGGGAACTCGAATCCCTGACCTCTGCGGTGCGATCGCAGCGCTCTACCAACTGAGCTAATTCCCCGTAACGGGTTCCCATCATAGCATCCCATGCTCCTCTTCGTCATCTGTTTTAATCTGGCTCTCGCGGCGCTGAACTGTTATCTTGCCGCGCAGTTATGGCTGGGACGTCGTCGCCTCCAGCGCCTCGCTCGCCGTTTAGCGAAGTTGGAGCGGTGCTCCCGGCGGATTTTAGGCGCGGCGCCAGGTCGTCTCTACCGCTTTAAAAGCGCCGCCCAGACGGGTCGTCTCTCTTCCCGCCAGCTTCGGCGCCGGTGGCAAATTCTGCTGTTTTTAGGGCAAATCCCCTGGTTTCGAGTCTGGCTCTGGCTCCGTTCGGCCCGTTAAAAGCTATTTAACCAGGGTCGATCTGCCCCCCTATGCTTCGATAAGCTCAGTTGAATTGAACGGTTTACCCGCCAGCGCCTAGATCCTAAAACTCGATCCCCGCTTCCTTCAGTAACGCTCTTAGACGCCGATTCTCGGCTTCCGCCAACTCCACCGTCGAGAGAAAGCGCCGTCCATCGGGATAATAGACCCGCAAGGTTTCAGCCGTTAGCTCAAAGCGAATACCGAGGCGAGGACTGACCCAGCTTGCCATGTCCTCAATCACCGTCAACTCTCCGCTCTGGCGCTCTAGTCCGGTTAACTCATTCTGACTGGGACTATAAATATAGTACTCTTCCACGCCATGGCGGTCATAGAATTGCAATTTTTTAGTCATTTCCTTGAGGGTGTTCCCCGGCGACAAAATCTCAAAGACCACCTGGGGCGGTTGCTGATTTTCCTGCCACTGGCGGTAAGATCCCCGTTTCCCCTTCGGTCTTCCAAAAACGACCATCACATTCGGCGCCACTCGGATCTCAGGTTGACCTTCCGCCGGATACCACAGCAAGTCTCCCCCCACGAACACATCGGCGCGTTTGGCGAAAAGACACTCTAGATTTTCTTTCAGTAATACAATCCACTGAAATTGTTCCGTATTGTCCGCCATGAGTTGTCCATCACTATCGGGATAAATGACTTCTCGGTTGAGGGCGATGGTCATCTGTTAAATCCTCCTCATGAGCAAACCGTCAACTGTTGACTAGCCTCAAAAATTCAACCCGCTCCCCCCCAGCGCCGATATTTGGGACTGGAGATACGCGTACCAAGCGTCCATGCCCGCCCCGGTGCGGGCGGAAACTTGAAAAATTTGGGCTTGGGGCGCCACTTCCCTTAGGGTCTGCAAAGCTAGGGCCAAGTCAAAACCCACGGCCTCGGCGATGTCGATTTTATTGAGCAAAATGATTTGGGCCGATTTAAACATCCCCGGATATTTGAGGGGTTTATCCTCCCCTTCGGTGACGGAAAGCAACACCACTCGTAACCGCTCCCCGAGATCGTAGTCCGCCGGACAAACGAGATTGCCCACGTTTTCAATAATTAGCAAATTTAAATCGGTAAAATCTAATTGTTTTACCGCCCCGGCCACCATCTCCGCCTCCAGATGGCAGACTGTCCCCGTGGTAATCTGCACCGCCTGGGCGCCGGTTTGTTGAATCCGTTGGGCGTCCCGGTCGGTAGCCAGATCCCCCACAATCACCCCAGCCTTCAAGGTTCCCTCTAAATCCCGGAGCGTTCGCTCAATAATACTAGTTTTGCCCGAGCCGGGGGAAGAGAGGAGATTGAGCGCCAAGACCCCCTTGGCTTCAAAGTAGCCCCGATTCCGTTCCGCCAAACGATCGTTCTTATTTAACAAGGCTTGTCCTAAAGCTAGGCGCCGACTGGCGGCGAGGGGGTCGAGAAGATCCAGAGTCGGTAAATGGCCATGATCCCCGCTGTCATGGTCATGGTCGTGGTCGTGCTCATGGGGATGGGGATGGTCGTGGCTCTGGACTTGAAGGGCGCAACCGCAGGTTTGGCACATAGCAGACAATCCGGGGAAAGGTTAACGGTCGTCGTCGCCGCTGGGGGAGGCTTCGTAGAGGGCGTCCAACTGTTGGCGGGCTTGCTCCACATTCACCGAGCGCATGACCAGTAGGGGTTCGTTAATGGGTTCCCCATCGGCGTCAAAGAGTTCGGGATGGACGTTCTGGGGCGGGCGCCGAAGAGGGCGCTGAGCGCCGAAACTGACGGAAATGAGACTGCGAATCAGATTGCTCACCGCCAAAAAGGCGATGACGGTAAAGGCCAAAATATAGATTAACTGCAACACGGGGAGGACTTCCTTGGGTGGGGGACAGGGGGAGGAAAAGCTCGTCGGGGAGCGCCGCTTACCCTAGCTTAACAAGGAATTTTAGCTTTCATCCCCGGCGCCGATTATTTTCCCGGACTCGGCGCTAGCAGGCGATAGCGCCAACTCAAGAGTTGGAGCCAGAGGCGAGGGGAGCGGCTTTCTAACCAGGGACGAGCGCCCTGGAGCCATTGGGGAAACCAACCCCGAAAAAGAGTTTGAAGCAACGCCTCCCGACTAAATTCAAAATAAATCCCCAGCCAGGCGATTAAATCTTTAGTTCCCGCCATCTGCCAAATCCAGAGGAGCAGACGGGGATTAAGGCGGGCGGCCTTAAGCGCCAGCCGGGAGAAAAGCGCCCAGGTCGTTCGGTCTTTGATAAAGGTGTCCGCCACTTCCGGGGGAGAGTCCGCCAGCAAACCAAAGAAGGTGTTGAGCATGGCGTTAATCCGTTGAGGCGGCAAGGTTTGTCCCGTGGGCACCATCATCCCCTTGGAAAAGAGCCAGGTGACGGCGATGTTGCTCTGGTAGGCCCGAATGGCGTCTAAGTCTTCTCCTTGCAGAAGATCCCGGCGGAGCGCCGTATCTAATAATTCCGTCAGGCGCCCTAAATTGCGCACCAAGGAGCCAAAACCGGTAAAGACCAGGGGCGATTGCAAAGAAGCCGCGTCGCCAATGGCTAAGACCCGGTCGTAGGCCACCCGCCGGTCCTGGGCCGAGACGCTAAAGTGCCCCGGAATGTAACCAAAGGTGGGCTTTTTCCAGGTAAGGCGCTCCAGGTCGCAGCGCCGATATTCCGGCAGAATGGTGAAAAAATCCTCGTACATTTCCAGCAAGGAGCCGGGATTCCGGGGGTGAACCTGATGATAGTGAAACAGGTAAACCGTTAACTCCCGCCCTTTCCCCGGAAATAATTCCCAAATCAACTGCCGTCCCCTGGAGATATCTCCGTGGGAGTTGAGGACGTCCCCGTACTCGGGGTTCCAAACCTGGGGATCTAACCCTTCAATGACGGCGCCGACGGTGGGGCAAACGCTACTAAAGGCCCGGGAGCCGTTTAATTGCCAGGCGATGGGGGAGGCGGTGCCCATGGCGTCCACCAGCAGGCGACCCCCGGCGGTTAAGGTTTCCCCGGAGTGTAAATCCAGAACCTCCACCCGAATTTGGTTTGAATGGACAATGGCTTGCTTAAACTCTCGCTCTTCCCAAATCTCGCCCCCCGCCGCCCGTAATTTTTCCCCGCACCGTTCTAGCAGTTGAGCGGAATCCAGGGCGATGTTTAAGACTCGGGGGGTATGGAGCACTTTCGCTTTAAGGCGGGGCGGATTATTGGCGTCGAAAAACTTATTGAAGCCGTCCTGGTACTCCCGGGCGATCAAGTCCTCAAATTCCGCCAGGGTAAATAGCCCTAAATCGACGAGGCGCTGGAACTCGTCTCGGGAAATATTCCATTCTCGATTCATCCGTCCGAAAGGCAAGCGCTCGATCAGTAAAACCCGATAACCTAAACGGGCCATAACCGCGGCGTGGATCACCCCCAAAGCGCCGCCAATGTAGATCAAATCGTAATCCGTCGGCTCGGCGCTGGGGTAGGGCTGGATTTTTAGCGTCTGGGGCGGAGTTTGGGGATTTTCAACCCCCTCTCGCCAGCGACGCTCCCACCAATAGACCCGTCGCAGATCCCGCTCCCCTTCTGGGAAACGCTGGAAAAATCTCGCCGTCTGGGGGTAATGGGGCGCCAGGGCTTGGAAAATATTTTGCCCGGAGAGGTCAATCTGGGGCGGCGCCGGGTAATGGGGCGGAAAGGCTTGATTAACGGCGTTTTTGAGGAACTGAACCCATTGATTTTCTTGGGGAAATCGGCGCTCTCCCCAACGAAAGACTTTGAGATAGGTGGTGCGTTGCAGAGACCAGACAAAGACCGAGAGGGCGGAGGCGCGATCTCCTGGACAAGCGAGAAGAATCCCCTGAGGCGTCAATCTTTTCTCCACCCCTTGACCCAACGGCGCCGACCAATCCGTCTGCAACCAACGGCAAACCCCGGCGGTATCGGGGGTGGGAACTTCTAGGTAAAGAATTTCGCGCATTTGAGGGATTAGTGATGAACCAGACTGGCAAAAATAGAGGGAATCTACGGACGCCACTGGATTACGTATCCGTTACCATATAACTCTAATTCATTTTGAGAGCTTAGCTAAAGCCCGAAATTCATGCAACACGCCATCCCTAGAAGTCCCGAAGAAGTCTCCGCCCTGCGCCGTTTTCCAGTGAGCGAAGAACTTTTGGCCGTGGCTATCGCCGGGGTGGTTGGTTTGGCTAAGCGTCAGGGGCAAAGTCTAGAAGACCTCAGCGCCGAAGTCATGGCGGAGGACGCGCTTTTGGACGGCGTTCAACGGCGCTGGCTCCAAGAGATTATCCTCAAGGCTTGGGCTGTCCTTCCCTAGACCCGTTGGGTTAAGCTTAAATCGCAGCGGGAACAAACGCCAGTTTCCCGGCGGTGGGCTAGCCAGGTCGGCAGAGGGGACTTTGCTGAAGCTGACAAAGACGAAAACTTCAAGGTTTTAAGGACATGACGGAAGCTTCGCTGTTACCGCCTTCTCCCACGGAGCAATATCTTGTCCTGGAGAATCTCGATTTATGGGCTAGCCCTTCGGGGCCGAGTTTAGCCAGTCAAGCCGCCCAGGGACGCTATGTCATCCCCACAACGACAGTCGCGGAAATGGCGCTTTTAGTCTGGCAACTGGAGGACGACTACCGGGCTTGGTTGCCCCTGAGCCGATTAGCGGCGCTGGCGCCGGCGCCGACGCCCTACCAGAGCGCCGGTTTAGACCGCCGAGAGATTGAGGCCCGTTTACCCCAAGTTCTCGACTACCTGCAAGAAGCCGCCGGGAGAGCCAACACCTACCTCTGGGGGGGGAATATCGGCCCCAACTACGATTGCTCCGGGTTAACCCAGGCGGCCTTCGCCTCCGCGGGGATTTGGCTCCCTCGGGACTCCTACCAACAGGAAATGTTTACCCGCCGGGTTTCTCGTAGAGACTTACAACCGGGGGACTTGATTTTTTTTGGGACGGAAAAGGTGGATCATGTGGGCGTTTACCTCGGAGAGGGGCGCTACCTCCACAGTTCCGGGACGACCATGGGGCGCAATGGCATTGGCGTCGATACCCTGAATCCCTCCGACGATCCGGTCAGTCGAGCCTACGGCGCTCGCTATTGGAGTTGCGGCCGGGTGGAGTCGAGTTATCGAAGTCGGGCGGCGCTTGGTGATACCCTCAATTAGGGCTTAATTTGGTGTTATTTTCCGGCGCTATGACCTACTGTTTAGGACTGATTAACCGTTTTGGCATCGTGATGGGCGCCGATTCCCGCACCAACGCCGGGGTCGATTATATTTCCGCCTATCGCAAGCTCTTTGATTTTTCTCTGGCCGGAGAACGGGTGATTCTCCTTTGCACTTCCGGGAATCTTTCTATGAGTCAGGGCGTGATCCACCAAATCCGTCGAGACCTGCGGGCGGAGGAGGGAGATAGTCTCCATCGTTTAGGCTCCATGTATGACCTAGCCGAGTACATCGGGGTTAAAATTCGTCAGTGTCAGGAGCGAGACCGACTCTGGTTGGAAAAAGACAGTATTGATTACCAGTGTAATTTTCTCCTCGGGGGACAAATTTTGGGGGAAGAGCCGCAGCTTTACCTCATTTATCCCCAGGGCAACTATATTCAAGCCACCAAAGAAACGCCTTTTTTACAAATCGGCGAAACGAAATACGGGAAGCCCCTCCTAGACCGAACCATTACCTACGACACGCCCCTAGAGGCGATGGCTAAGTGCGCCCTACTTTCCATTGATTCCACCATGAAATCCAATATTTCCGTGGGGCCGCCGATTAATTTAGTCATGTACGAAGCGGACAGCTTAACGGTGCGCCATAAACTTACCCTGCGCCTGGGCGATCCCTACCTGGCGAAAATGCGGGGGCAATGGGAATCTTATGTTCGCCACGCCTTTGAGTCCATGCCTAATGTAGAATGGGAGGCTGAGCAACTGGATTCCGGGGAACAAATTTTAATTGATTAGTCTGTTAAACTGCGTCTAACTTAAAATTCGAAGTTTCCGGTTCCCCTCCCTCGGAGGGGTTAGGGGTTGGTTAGTCTCAAGGCTGAACCCACCCCCCAGCCCCCTCCCAAGAGGGGGAGTTAAACTACAGTTTTTACGTGGATGCGATTTTATTGATTAGTCTGAGTTAATGTTTTAAATTCTTTTACTTATGAACGATTATTTACCCGCTATTTACCTCTCTGGTTTATTAATTCTCTTAGCTGGTCTCGGCGTTTTTGTCCTCCGCCAAATCATTAAAACCCGCCGCCTCGATAAAACCTATCGTCAACTTCAGAATAAGATTAAGGACGGCAAAGGCGCCGCCCAGGATTATTATCAATTGGGAAGCATTTACCTGGACAAAAAACTCTATGTTCAGTCCATTAACTTGCTCCAAAAGGCGCTGAAGAGCAAAGAAGAGATTGAGCCGGAAAATCAGGCGCTGATTCATAACGCGCTTGGTTTCGCTTATAACACCCAGGAGCAGTACGAATTGGCAATCCGCAACTACAAAGACGCCATTAAACTCAACCCCAACTATGTGGTGGCGCTGAATAATCTGGGCAATGTCTATGAGAAAAAGCAACTGACCAATAAGGCGCTGGAAACCTACCAGGCGGCGCTGGCCGTCGACCCAAACAATAAAGCGGCCAAGCGCCGGGCAGAATCTTTACAAAAGCGCGTCGGGGCGCCGAAATCAGTTTAAAGGGGAACCGTAACCTAATCCAGCCCGTTCACCCGCCGCAGGGCTAGGACATCGCTCATGTTTTTAATTTTGGTCAAAATCACCTCCAGTTGGGCGTGATCCCGAATCTCCAGTTCCAGACTAATCAGCGCCGGTTTAGCGACGGAGGTTTTCACCCTGGCGTCCCGGACATTAATTTTTTCCTCGCTGAGGCGGGCCAAAATTTCCATTAAGATTCCCACCCGGTCGATGGCTTCGATGATAATGCTCACCGGATAGGTGTGGCCGTTTTGGGCCGCGGCGTTCCAGCGCACGGGAATAAGGCGCTCGCCGTCCACCTGATCCACATTGGGGCAACCCTGACGGTGAATGGAAATGCCCTTAGCGCCGCGGTTGACGACTCCGATAATGGATTCCCCCGGCAGGGGATGACAACAACCGGCGATATGGTATAGCAGACCCTCCACCCCGGCGATGGGGGAACTGCCGGCGCTGGGGGCCGGTTTAGCGGCCGGCGCGGGACTCACCACCGGCGAAGCCGTTAGGGTGACCTCCGTTTGTTGGGTCTTCATGGTCATTTCCCGCCAACGGTTGACCACTAAATTTAGAGTGATTTCTCCGTAACCCAAACCGGCCAGAAGATCTTCCACGGATTGATAATTGCAACGCTCCGCCACCGCCTGCATCTGGGCGGATTTGAGACTATTTTCTAGCCCCTTTTTCCCCAACTCTTTTTCCAATAACTCTCGACCCCGCAGAATATTTTCGTCTCGACGCGAGCGCTTAAACCACTGGCGAATGCGATGACGGGCGCTGGGGGTGACGGCGAAATTGAGCCAATCGAGGCTGGGATGGGCGTTATTTTGGGTGACAATTTCCACGATGTCGCCGTTTTGCAATTCCGTGTCCACCCCTGACCACTGTCCGTTAATGCGGGCGCCCTTCATGTGATGCCCCACTTCGGAATGGATGCGGTAGGCGAAATCCACCGGCGTGGCGCCCTGGGCCAGACCAATTAGGTCT
This sequence comes from Cyanobacteria bacterium RI_101, assembly GCA_016471375.1. Taxonomy (GTDB): domain Bacteria; phylum Cyanobacteriota; class Cyanobacteriia; order Cyanobacteriales; family Microcystaceae; genus Synechocystis. The sequence continues at coordinate 53,638 of WGLZ01000039.1, read as the reverse complement.
CCCTGGGGGGTAAAGACATAGACGTCGTCCTCAAAGAGGTTTTCCCGCAGTTGCTCCACATACTCCTGGTCGTCCTTGAGGTCGTTCTGCCAATCCAACAGTTGCCGCAACCAGGTAAATTTCTCGTCGCTGGTGGTCAGCGCCGTATTTTCCGAGCCGCCGGTCTCCTTATATTTCCAGTGGGCGGCGATGCCGTACTCGGCGATTTGGTGCATTTCCTCCGTGCGAATCTGCACTTCTAGGGGCCGCCCGTTTAAGCCCACGACGGTGGTGTGGAGGGATTGATAGCGGTTGGCTTTCGGCAGACCGATGTAGTCCTTAAAACGGTTGGGAATGGGTTTAAAGGCGTCGTGGATAATGGCTAAGACTCGGTAACACTCTTCTTTTTCTCGGACGATAATCCGTAGCGCCGCGATATCGTAAATCTCCGCGAATTCCTTCTGTTGGGCCGTCATCTTGTGATAGATGCCGTAGAGGTGTTTTGGACGCCCCTGGAGTTCGTGGCTCTCAATTCCCGCCTCCGCGAGGCGCTGACCCAGCAGTTTTTTGACGTGCTCCAGACGGGACTCCCGCGCGCCTCGCTTTTCCGCCACCAGCGCCTGAATGCGCCGATAATCCTCCGGCTCTAAATATTTAAACGCCAAATCCTCCAACTCCCACTTAAAGCGCCACATCCCTAACCGGTTCGCTAGGGGCGCGAAAATTTCTCGGGTCTCCTGGGCGATGCGTTTTTGTTTCTCCGGCGCCAGCGCCTCTAGGGTGCGCATGTTGTGGAGACGGTCGGCTAACTTGACCACAATCACCCGGATATCCTTGGCCATGGCCAGAAACATACGCCGGAAATTTTCCGCCTGGTGCTCCGTCTTGCTCTCAAAATTAAACTTAGAGAGTTTGGTCACTCCTTCTACTAAGCGGGCCACGTCGGCGCCGAAGAGAGCTTCAATTTCCTCGATTTTGACTTCCGTATCCTCTACCACATCGTGGAGAAACCCGGCGGCAATCATGGTTTCATCCCCCCCCAGATCCCGCAACAACCCGGCCACCGCCACCGGGTGCATAATATACGGCTCGCCCGAACGCCGCGTCTGCCCCCGATGCAGTTCGTGGGCAAAGCGAAAAGCCCGACAAATTAAGCAGTCGGAGGGTTTGTTGGCCCGCAAACAACTCCTGAGCCAAGAGGGAAGCTTAATATCAAAATCCGGGGCGGGGATTTCCGGGGGGAGGGCAACGTTGAGCGGTTGAGGACAAGGGGCGACGACGTTCATAGGATAGACAGGGGGGACAAAAGGAGAACGTAATGACTGATTGCGGTCTGCGTTAGCCTTAAACTTGAGACGGATATACCCAGTGAGTCTGGGTCATTGGTTGTCCCCAATCGGACTATCCCTTTATTGTTTAGCAGAGACCCAGAGAAAAGGGGGCAAAGTTAACGTTTTCTTAAGATTTTTGGGCCGTTAGCGGCAGAGTCGGGCGCCGGGGAGGCGAAAACAATGGGGCGCGGGCGAGAAAAGCGAAAATAAAGCTTAAGCTATTGTAACATCGAAGGTTAAGAAAATGTTATCTACTACACTGTTTCCGGGGCCGGAGAATGAAGCGCCCCTAGCGGCGCTTATAGAGCTAGAGTCGGCCCTCGGACAAACGCCGCCGGATCTTAGTCAATGTCAGGCGCTGTTAACCCGGTTACAACGGGTCTGGGAACAATACCTAGAGCGCCGGGGAGACAGTCAACTGGGGCTTCAAACCGAAATACGGCGCTCCCTTCGTCTTTTACAAACCGAATTTCAGTTTTGGCGCCTCAAAGTTAACTCTTCCCCCCCGGAGAAACTCCTCCGCCATTGTCAAATTCTGCGGCGCTACTATCAGGCGAGTCTGGAGCTTTAACTTTTCCGGCGCTCGGGGAAAAGGGTGACTAAAAGTTGATTGATATAAACCTGACCGACTACCGGAACCTTCGGCGCCGGAGTTTCGGGTTCCGGCGTTTCTAAGACGACTTCAAGAACGGTTTCTACCGCGGGCGGCGGTTCCTGCTCCGAGACAACGGCGGGTTGCTCCTCTTCCCAAGGAGAGGGTAAGGGCTGAGCCTTCGGGCTTGTCGATTCCGGCGCCGCCTGGGAGGGGTCGCCCCAGAGCGCCTGGGGAGGAACCAGTCCAAAATCCGCCAGAGCCGGGTTGAAGAGCGTCGCTTCGGCTCCGATACAGGCCCCCCGCCCCACCGCTCCGGCGCCGAGGAGAAGAACTTTCTGACCTAAGGTGGCGCCCGCTTCCAAGCGGAGGACGCCGCCGTAGGCGTGGAGGATCGACCCCAGACCGATACAGACCCCTTCCCCCACTTCAATCCGAGCGCCCGGCGCCGCCTGGAGCACCACTCCCGGAGCGATGCGCGCCGCGGGGTGGAGACTGACTTCGCCGCTGAGGCAATAGTCCGGGGTCTGGAGAAGATCGGTCATGGGGAGCAGTAACCCGTTTCCCCTAGGGGCGCTGGATGATGGTTTCGAGGACGCGGCGCTTGGCTTGGGTGTCGATGGCCAGCAGGCGGACGTATTCGCCGCTATGGTCCGCTAGGCAGTTTTCCAGGGCCCGGATCACCTCGGCTTCCCGATTGCTGTCAATGGGGGCGCAACTCTGCCAGGACTTGGCTTTAAAGCGCCGGGCGTCGGTGTGCTCGGTGCCGATCTTGTAGCCCTGGCTGAGGAGGGAGCGGACTTGGTTGATCACCTCGCTGTTCAGACTGGGGTTGGAATTGGAACTGTAGCCGTTATTGCTCGCCGGCGCCGGGTTGAGGGAGCCTAGGGGCGCGCGTTGAGGGGCCGGGGCGGCGCCATTACCCTCCGGGCGCTGAATAATCAGTTCCAACACCCGCCGTTTGGCGTTGCGATCCACCCCGATTAAACGGACATACTCGCCGCTATGGTCGGCGCAACATTGCTCCAGCGCCGCCAGCACGTCCCCTTCTCGGTTGCTGGCAATGGCGGGGCAGGTGTGCCAGGATTTGGCTTTAAAGCGCCGGGCGTCGGCGTGTTCGGTACTGACGCTATAACCCTGGGCGAGAAGCGCGCGCACCTGAGCGACCACGTCTCCCGAAAGACCTGCGGAGGACGCCGCCGGGGCGCTGTGGGAACCACCGCTAGAACTAGAACTCGGCGCGGGGCCGTTGCCATTGCCATCGGGACGGCTAACCACCACCTCCGCCACCCGGCGCTTGGCGACGGGATCAATGCCGATAATGCGAACATACTCGCCGGGGTGGTCGGCGATAAAGGCTTCGATTTTTTGCAGGGCTTCGGATTCTCGGGTGGTCTCAATCAAGCCGCCCCCGAGCCAGGAACTGGTTTTAAAGCGCCGAGCGTTGGCGTGTTCCAGGCCGATTTTGCAACCCTGGTGGATCAAGGCCCGGACTTGGCCCAGGCTATCGGCTTTAATGCCGGCGCCGTTACTCGACGTCCGACCGGCGCTCCGACTAATGCTGGAGACCCGACTGGGAGCGCCGGGAGCCTCGCCGGGGCGCTGGATGATCATTTCCACCACTCGCCGTTTGGCCTGGGTGTCGACGCCGATTAAACGCACGTACTCGCCGGGGTATTCCCGAAGCCAACCTTCCACAGCGGCCAGGACTTGATCCTCCCGGAAACCTTCGGCGATGCCGCAACTGGTCCAGGACTTGGTTTTAAAACGGCGCTCGGTGGCGTGTTCTCCCCCAATGCTGTAGCCCTGGGAGAGGAGGGAGCGGACTTGACTGCGGAGATCGGCGGAAATACTCATAGGGGTATCTGGATTTGTATAGGAAATTTGTTTAGGGTCTGCCGGGGGAGTCGGCGGAGGGGATTGAACCGCCGGAGCTAGATTCGCCACTTGCCGGGCCAGCAAACGTTGGTGGGGTTGAACCTCCGGTAGCTGATCCGCCTGCTCCTGACGGGTGATGACGGCGCCGGAAGGCACGAGGCGACCGGGGGGAATTTCCACGTCCTGCACTAGGCAGTGCATCATAATCACGGCGTCGGCGCCGACCCGGGCGTTAAAGACCGTGGAGCGAAAGCCGACAAAAACCCGGTCGCCCACATAGACGGGGCCGTGGAGCAGAGCCAGATGGGCGAGACAACAGTGAGCGCCGATCCAAACGGAATACTCCTGGTCGTCGTCCCCCAGAACCCGTCCCTGTTCCAGACCATGGATCACCACGCCGTCCTGAATATGGGTTTGTTGCCCAATATGGAAAGGCGCGCCTTCGTCCGCTCGGATGGAAGTTCCCGGCCCGATCAAAACGCCGGCTCCGACCCGCGCGTCCCCCACCAAATTGGCGAAGGAGTGAATATAGGCGGACTCGGCGATTTGGGGTTCCGCCAGATTTTTTGACCAGGGGATAGGGGGCGCGACCATGACAGTTATCAGTTATCAGTGAACAGATGTCAGCAAAAAAGGAGCAGTTATTCAGTGAGCGGGGAATAGCGGCGGTCATACAGTGATATCTGACATCTGGTATCTGATATCTGAAAAAGTTAGCCTCGAAACTCGTCTTTCTTGCTGTAGAGGGAGCGATTTTCCACCGTCACCGTGTCGATGATGCCCACCACCAGCGCGTCTAGGGGGCGGTTTTCGTTGCCTTCGTCTTTGCGAGCCGCTCCCCCCCGGGTCACCAACACCCACTCGCTTACCCCGGCGCCGACGAGATCTCCCGCCACTTCGTATTTGGAAAGCGGTTGACCCTGAGCGTCGACGTACTGGACGACCAGGAGTTTAACCCCGGTCAGACTCCGAGTTTTGTGGGTGCTGACGACGGTGCCAAGAACTTTGGCAATTTGCATGATCTTAAAACTCAGGCTCCCGGCCCGCTAAGGAACCTAGATCCGACGCAGGGGACGGGGGTTAACGCTTTCCCGGAACTGCTCCACCGCTTCGGTGTAACGGATGGGAAGGACGTATTCAAGGTTTTCGTGGGGACGGGCGATGATGTGGTTGGACAGAACTTCGCCGCCGTTGACTTTGAGGGCGTTTTGGATGCCGGCGGAAACGGAGGCCTGCACTTCGGAGACGTCGCCCCGGACAATGACGGTGACCCGACCGCTACCGATTTTTTCGTAACCCACCAGGGTGACCCGGGCCGCTTTCACCATGGCGTCCGCGGCTTCGACCACGGCGGGGAAACCGAGGGTTTCTACCATTCCGACTGCAATTGACATGATCTTTATTTAAGGCGTGTTGGGATAGTTGGGACTGGCGTCGCGGGAATCTTTCAGCGCCGAAGGACGGAGATTCCCTTGATTTTGTCGCTGAGTTTACGGATAGCGCCCCGGTAGGGAAGTTATCCTCTGGAAAGTCCTAGTAAGTGCGGAACTGTTCCACTTCTTCGATGTAGCGAATGGGGAGCACATACTCCAGGTTTTCGTGGGGGCGAGCGATGATGTGGGTGGAGAGGACTTCCCCCCCGTTCACTCGATTCGCCGCTTCGATCCCGGCGGAGACGGAGGCCTGCACTTCGGAGACGTCGCCCCGGACAATAACGGTGACCCGACCGCTACCGATTTTTTCGTAACCCACCAGGGTGACCCGGGCCGCTTTGACCATGGCGTCCGCGGCTTCCACAACGGCGGGAAAGCCCTTGGTTTCGATCATTCCAACTGCGATTGACATAGGTTTAAAGTTCCTCGCTTAGGCGATAAGCTAGATTAATTCAGGATGGGGGAGGAGAGTCCCGGAAAAGAGTGAATAAGGTTTTCTGTACAGTTTTATTATTCTGTTCCAGGAGATCCCAAGGCGACCGGCGCCGTTTGACGGGAGCTGGGGCAGAGACAAACCGAAAAAGACTTAGGCAAGCCGCTAAAGTTATCACTCTATAAGAAGCATAGGGAACCGGGGGCCCTTTGACAATATAAAAAATCATCATATTCTTTGATGGAATAGTTAACGGCGCTTAATCGCTCTTCATCGTTCTTTTGTTCTTGACAAGGCGAAAAAGTATTCTAGCCCTAGAGAAGCGCTCGCTCTCTTCTGACTCCGGCGCTCTCCGCCGTCGGTCAATAAAAAAGCCCCGGCGGAACCGGAGCCTATCTAGGAGAACTCAATGTCAATGGAAGGTACTGAAAACCCTAGGTCACTACGGCGCCGACTCCCCTTCGGGAAAGCGTTTTCGTGGCGGTCAGGATTCTCTATCGCCTTAATTGTAAACTTAATGTAACAAAAATGTAAAGTTTTGTCAATAGGGCTTGACGAATTGAGCAAACTCACTCCGCCAACGGCGGCGGTCATTGAAGCCAGAGACGGCGTTTTGGTAAACTAAGGATTCGTCTCCCTCCCCGTCGCCCATGCTCCTAATCGATCTGCTTCCCCCGGACTGGCAAAAAAGCCTCTACTTTGGCCAACAGGACGGTAAAGCGGCCCTGAGTTTAGCCCACAAAAACCTGAATAATCAGTTGCGGAAACTCTGGGCGCCGGACTCTATGCCGGCGATGGCCTCCCTCGCCCCGGAACTACTGGCTAGCCTGAAGACGGCCCGGGAGGAACTGCTGGCGGAGGACTGGCAAGACGCGGAAACGGGGGTGTATCCCAAGTCTCTGTTGTTTGAGGACGACTGGCTCCGCTGGGCCCAGACCTATCCCCAACTCTGGCTGGATCAGGTCGCGGTTTGGGAGCGGATGGCGGCGAAGGACTATCGGAGTTTCGCCCCCGAGATCGACGTTCAGTCCTACCCGGACTATTACCGGCAAAATTTTCACTATCAGACCGACGGTTATCTCGGGGAAACCTCGGCGACTCTGTACGATCTCCAGGTGGAACTCCTGTTTAACGGAACCGCCGAAGCTATGCGGCGCCGCCTGTTAAAACCCTTGAAAACGGCGCTGGCGGACAAAAAGACTCCCCGCCTTCTAGACGTCGCCTGCGGCGGCGGAGTCACCCTCAAACATTTGGCCCGAACCTTTCCCCAGGCGTCCCTCGCGGGTTTAGACCTTTCCCCCGCTTACTTGGACTACGCCCGTCGGCGCCTAGAGGAAGGGGGCGTAACGGCGCCGCAACTCTTTCAGGGTAACGCCGAGGAATTGCCCTTCCGAGACGACTGGTTCGACGGAATCACTTGCGTTTATTTGTTTCATGAGCTTCCCCCCCAGCCCCGTCAGAGGGTTCTAGAGGAGTGTTATCGGGCCCTAAAACCCGGCGGGGTTTTGGTCATTCTTGATTCTATTCAACTGAAAGACCGCCCTGATTGGGCGCCGATGCTGGAGAACTTCCCCCGCCTTTTCCACGAACCCTACTACCGCAACTATACCGAGGACGATTTTCTCGCCCGTCTGGAGAAAGCGGGGTTTAGTCAGATCCAAGAGCGCCGACATTGCTTTAGCAAAAGTTGGACGGCGCTGAAACCCAACTAGAGAAGGGAACGCCCCCCGGCGCTTCTTAATCCCGACCGCCTTGGCTGGAGTCGACCGTCGCTAAAAATAGGTAAGATGATCTGGTTTTAGTGAATACTTTCTTCCTATCGGCAAGTTCTTGAAAATCGTCCTATAATAGGCTAACGTTTACTACCCCGCTCTTTCTGCGTTTGTTAAGCCAGGAGTCCGAAATGGGGGATTTCCATCAGTCTTTTTCTGTTGGCGCGGAATTTGCGCGCGACGGACAAGCGTCTAGCGAAAGGTATGATAACGTTTTTCTACATGATTTATTTTCAGGAAACCCTCTAGTCTCCTAAGCGTTCTTAGATTCTAGGGACGCCCTCGGCTTGCCTCTTCGTTCATTTGAACTATTGGAATTGCCGGCGCGACGATTAACAACGCGTCCTTCGCATTCAGGAACTCTCCCATGCCTACTGTTGATGATTTAAATCGCGCCCTTACTCAGCTCTCCGACCACCCGGAGGCTTTACGGATCAAGAAGCTGATTTATTCGCTCTGTAAAAACCTTTGGGAAAACGACCCGACTAAACTAGAGAGCCATTCTCTCAAAAGTCTTTTGATCGAGTTATTAAAGACTCATCCCAACCTCAAGCGCCTAATTATCGCCGCCCACGGTTTAGTGCTCAGTTTAAACCGTCAGGAAGTTTACGCGCCTTTGGCTAAATATATTTTAATGACCCTAGCGCCGATTTATAACACGACGCCGGAGATGGTGGAGCGCTCGATTATTCAAACCTTTATCGAAGAGCGGGATAAAACCAAAGAAAAAAGAACTCAGCCTTGTATTAATTTAATGGAAGTGCTGGTGAAAGACGAAGTTTATCGGGAATTGCAAAAGTTGCCGGTCAACGCCGCTAAATTTATCAGCACGGCGGAAGTGGCCACCTTCGCGCTCAACCGCTTGCCGCCCCTTTATGTCTCCAGCGAAGAGGGGCGCTATTACCAATCTCAAAAAGCCGAACAATTGAAGGAAAATATCCACGGAGCCGTCCGGCAAGGCATCGCCGCCGTGATGCGAGATCCGCTCCGTAAATCGACCCCGTTAAACCTAGGGGAAGTGGATAAAGCCAGCACCGCCCATAATATGATTATGGAACTGGAGGAATTTGTGCGAGAAATCGACGGTCATGAAGGGAAAATGAGCTATGAGGAACTAACGGAAAAACTGAAAACGGGAGTGAATCTTTATGAAAACGCGATTAAGGAAATTGACGCTTTCTTCCGTCTCCATGGTTTAACCAAAGAAAAACTGACGGTTCATAACCTCGCTAAAACCGTTCGTCAGGTTTACCGGCGCTTTCTCAAAGAAGAGGAAAGGCAACCGGCTAGAGGGCGCGTAAAAGATCAACAATCCGCTAGGATTCAAAGAAACCTCGATAGTCAAGAAACTTCGATCCGGGAGTTTATCCAACACGACGAGGCGACGGAAGAGGGGGGAGAAACCAATTTTGCCACCTCCATTCGGGATTGGTACACTTTCTAGCGCCGCTCAGCGCCCTAAATCCCCCAACTTTGGGGGACTTTGACTCCTCTTCTCCCAGAGTGAGAGAAGGGGCTGGGGGATGAGGGCAATTCTCTAGCGCCGCTCCAATAAGCGCCGATAAACCAGGCGCCCCAGCCGTTGACAGGCGATTTCCCGTTCCGTGGGAACCCCCCAGGGATTGTCCCCGCGGGTTAGGGGCTTAAACTCCGGCTGGTTTTCAAATTGCGCCGCCATCTCCCGGGCCACTAGGGCGACGTCGGATTGGAGAAAAACTAAACTCCCCGGCGCTAAAACGTCGGCCAGCGCCTGAACCAACTCCGGTTGGACAACCCGGCGCTTGCTGTGACGGGTTTTGAACCAAGGATCGGGAAATTGGATAGACACTCGTCCCGGCGCTTGGGGTAGGCTCCGCAAAAAATTGAGGGGTTCGACGTTGATATTGCCAAAGAGAAAATGAAGGTTTGTCAACCCTAAGCTCCGCCCTTGCTCGTTGGCTTCAATCACCAACGGCTCCCGGATTTCCACCCCCAAAAAGTTCCAGTCAGGATATTTTTCGGCCATGGTTAATAAAAATTTTCCCCGAGCGCAACCGATATCGAGGTGCAGAGGCTGGAAGAAGTCGGCGTAAATCTTTTCCCAGGGAGGCGCCGCGATGGGAGTTTGATATTTTTGGCTAAGAGGATTAACGTGTTGACGGACTCGGACTCGACTCAAGGCTTACTCAACTCCAGACAATTACGGCGCTAAATTTGGATCAATCCGCCGAAAAAAGCGCCGATATAAATCGTTTTTGATCATAACTTGATTACCTTGCCATTGGATCAGTCCAAGATAAGTTAAGGCGCGGAAGCCTAGGGCGTTTGCCTCTAGCGGACTGTTCGACCAGACTAGCTCGCGCCACAGGGGAAGCAGACCGGGAACCCCTTGCAGTTGTCGCGCCTTGGCGTAGAGATGGGAGGCGTAAACGCCCCCCAGGGTCGGCGCTTGATTGAAAAAAGCGTCGGGGGATTGACGGCGGTACTTGAGCGCGTATAAGGCTTGGCTGAGAAGATAGGGGTGTCCGCCCACTAGCGCCATTAGCTGGCGGCGTTGTTCAGGAGTTAGGACGATACAGGACTTTTGAATTAGGGTTTCGACTTGAGTCATGGAAAAGTCGTCCAGTTCTAGAGTAACAGCGCCGGAAAATAGCTCGTGATCCATTGTCCAAAACTGGGGAGATTCCGGGGAATAAGCGAATAATAAACGGAGCGCTTGCCAGCGGGAAGAAAAGTGAGATTTCTCATGCCAACTATTAAATAGTCGTCCAAATCTAAAAGTAATCTCTGGAAAATCAAACAGAGCCTCAACATCATCTAAAATTAATAAGAATGGCTGGAGCAATCGAGGTAAAACTTGGTCTTCTAAAAATTGATTTAAGTCGTCTTGAGATCTGAATAATCGGCGCTCTTGACTCGGATAATAACTCATCTGAATATTTAAACTATTAGCAATTTTAACGCCGAGCCACTCTAGAAAAAGCGGCCAGTTCACGAGCGCGTCGGGTTCCGCCTGACTCCAGTTTAGGTATAACGTTTGATACTCTTGAGATTGCGCCCAATGTGTTAAGCGCCGAAGACAGTGAGTTTTGCCCATTCCTTGCGGCGCTTGAAGGGCGAGATAAGCGCCGGGTTGAGCTAAAATTTTTTGAGCTAAAGGTTCGATCCGTTCTTGATAATGGGGAGAGTCGGCGGCTAAAAAACCGTTGAGAGGCGGATAGTCCGTCGGCGCGGGATCTAGGGTCGAGGCGTTAAGGATCTCTGAAGCGGAAAAATCGGCGTTCAGATTGGAGACAATTTGTTTAAAATTACTCTTCGTGATGGGTCTGCCTAAGGCTAAGGAAAGTTTTTGCCAGAGCTTCGGCGCCAGATCTCCCCGAATATAATTGACGGATAGATGATTTTTTTGAGAAATTTGCTGATAGTTTAACCCCCGCCAGACATCCTCTAATAACGTCCAGTGAATATCTTTTAACGATTCTCCGAAATAGTTAAAAACCGCCTCCTCAATAAGCTCTCTTGTTTGCTCCCAATTGATCATTCATTTATTATTGATTAAGGAGTCTAAAACTGATGATTCTAAAAAAACAGGGAAAATTGAGGAGTTCACTAAACTGAATTGTCAGTCATGCTATCTGACTTAGCCGGAGATGAAATAGTTTCCCCGCATGTTTCTAGAGTTGCAAATCTTAGCTAGTTCTTTGGAATGCGCAAGGCGCCCATCTTGCGGGAGAGAAAGCAGGCTTTATGTATTATCTGTAGAATTCGGGGATGCTCCTTTTAACGGGGAGTGGCTGTTTGGTCATATTCTAATCTCTAAAACGCTTCGGTTAGTCGTAAAATTTTGTCTGGTGGTCTGTATTTAAAATCAGGTCAGAGCGCTGGTTTATCTGGTGATTAATTCTTTTAGCTTAATCTTGATAAAAATTCTATGGCGGTATTCTCTTAGGTAAGGGACAGATTGAGGACCGTCCTTCGGCCCCTTCGAGGTTGTTCAGGGGCCGCTGCCCTCAGGGCCCGAAAGCTAAGCTTCGCCGCTTCGCGCTGAGCTTGCCGTATCCGAAGGTCTAGCGAAGCCCGAGACTTCAACCGATACTGCGTGTCTCGGTCAACTGAACGACGCTATAAACCCAGAAAATCAATTCAAAAAATACATAAAAAATCCCATATTTAATCGAGATAATTAAAAGGTATGAATATTTTATGGTCAGTTTTTCAGACAAGAGCGGACAGATAAATTTCCAGACATTCAAAACTTGAATTTCTTGACATTTAGTCTTAGATTAGCAATAGAAGCGCCGAACCGAATTCTGTCTTATCTTTAACCCTACAAATAAAGTACGCTCTTCAGAAGATCCTAATCTTCGATCTATTGTCAGGAGGTCTACAATGACTCTGCGTTCTTTTGGTCTTACCAACGTAAAAATAGAGCACAAACTGGGAAGCGCCGTTTTAGGCGTCGCGTTTATTTTAATGGTGACTAAATTGTTATTGAGAACGTTAATTATTATTCCAGTCGGAGAAGTTGGCGTAATTGAAAAGCCGGAGAAACTTCTCACTTCTCCTCTTTTACCTGGTGTTTATTGGTTAAATCCCTGGAATAATGTTGTCAAAATTTCTACCCGCGCTCAAGTTCAACACGAGAGTTTAGAATTAACCTCTCGAGAAGGTATTAATTTTACCGCTGATATTGGATTACAATATCATATTGATCCTCAAAAATCTGGTTATTATTATCAAAATATTGGAGATAACAGCCAAATAATCCTCCGACAAAACTTGGCTTCCGCATTCACTTCAGTTACTTCTAAGTATCCCCTAAAGGTTATCTATGGTAATCAAAATGAGGCAATCTCTAATAAAATTCAATCTTTAATGAATGAATCGTTAAACGCCCAAGGTTTCGTCATTGATCAGGTTTCTCTTTTTCATGTTATTCTTCCTAGTTCAGTCCAATCTAGCATACAGGAGCGATTTATCACAGAACAACAAGGAGAAAAACGCAAAGCGGAAGCGAAAGCTTTAGCTGAGGCCGTCAAAAATTTTCAGGGACTGCTTACTCCGCAAAACGAGATCAATGTGGTCTCGGATGATAGCACTCTTCAGATTAGGGAGAAGAAGTAAAATCGTTATCTTGAACTAAAAAAGCGCCGCCACTTCTAAATTTCGGCTCTGGGGGATTGCGCAGTAGAACTGTATACTGTTATACAATTTAGACCTGGCTCTCCTCGCTAAAAACCTGAAAGAGGTTCAGCGCCGAAGAGCCGACTCTCCGGCTATGATAAAGGATTAGGCAAATTACCCCCCGAGCGAACTATGGCTGAACCCTATCTTTTGGAGAAATTGCAGTCGGTGGAGCAAACCTTTGCGGAGTTGACCCGCCAATTGGCCGATCCCGACATTGCGACTAATCCCGAAGAACTGCAACGGGTGGCGAAAGCTCGCTCTTCCCTAGAGGAAACCGTGACGACCTACGAGGCTTGGAAAAAGGCTCAGGACGATCTGCGGGACGCGCGCCAAATTCTCAAGGAAGCCGGCGCCGACCCGGAAATGCGGGAAATGGCAAGCCTAGAAGTGGCGGAATTAGAACAAAAGTTGGTAAATTTAGAGCAGGAATTAACGGTTTTGCTCCTGCCCCGAGACCCCAACGACGACAAAAATATCATGTTGGAAGTGCGGGCCGGCACCGGCGGCGACGAGGCTAGCATTTGGGCGGGAGATTTGGTGAGAATGTATTCTCGCTACGCCGAGACTCAGGGCTGGAAGGTAAGTTTACTGAGCGAGTCCCTGGCGGATATGGGGGGCTTTAAGGAAGCGATTTTGGAAATCAAGGGCGACCGAGTTTACAGCCAGCTTAAGTTCGAGGCGGGCGTCCATCGGGTGCAACGGGTGCCGGTGACGGAAGCGGGGGGCCGCGTCCATACCTCCACCGCCACGGTGGCCATTATGCCGGAGGTGGACGATGTGGAAATTCATATTGATCCCAAAGAGATTGAACTAACCACCGCCCGTTCCGGCGGCGCCGGGGGGCAAAACGTCAACAAGGTGGAAACGGCGGTGGATCTGTTTCACAAACCCACGGGGATTCGTATTTTTTGCACTGAGGAGCGCTCCCAATTGCAAAACCGAGAACGGGCCATGCAGATTCTTCGGGCTAAACTCTACGACCTTAAACTTCAGGAGCAACAACAGGCCGTCAGTTCCATGCGGCGCTCCCAGGTGGGCACCGGCGCCCGCTCGGAGAAAATTCGCACCTATAATTACAAAGACAACCGGGTGACCGACCACCGTCTCGGTAAAAACTTTGTCCTCGCCACGGCGCTGGAGGGGGACATTGACGACATGATCCAATCCTGTATTTCTCAGGATCAGCAGGAGCGCCTAGCGGAGTTGGCCAACGCGAACAACAATTGATAGAAGGAGACGCCGTGATTCAAGTGGGTTTAATCGGCACAGGGTTTGCCGCCGCCCGCAGGGCGGAAGCCTTGCGGGAAGATTCCCGAGGCCGGTTATTCGCCGTCGCCGGGCATCGCCCAGATTCGACCTTGGCCTTTGCCGAAAAATTCGGTTTGACCGCCCAGGAAGATTGGCGGGAATTAATCCAGTCGCCGGCGGTGGAGTTAGTGATGGTTTGCGGCGTCAACCGCGACCACGGGGAGATGGTCCGCGCCGCTCTGGAGGCGGATAAACACGTGGTTGTCGAGTATCCGTTATGCCTAGATTACGCCGAGGGGGAAGCCCTATTCGCCCTCGCCCGCCGGCGCCGTAAATTGCTCCACGTCGAACATATCGAACTGTTGGGCGGTTTGCACCAGGCCATCCGGCGCTATCTGCCGGAGATCGGCGCCGTTGCCTACGCCCGTTACGCCACGGTTCAACCCCAGACCCCGGCGCCGGAGCGTTGGACGTACCATGCCGAGGAGTTTGGCTTTCCCTTAATCGCGGCGCTTTCCCGAGTCCACCGATTAACGGATCTCTTCGGCGCTGTGGCCGGAGTTAGTTGCCAAAACCGAATTTGGGCGAGGGATAATTCGCCCTACTATCGGGGCTGTTTATGCCAGAGTCAGTTGGGGTTCCAAAACGGCGTCATGGCGGAAGTCCTCTACGGCAAGGGAGAGGTTTTCGCCTGGGGCGAGCGCCGCTTTTTAATTGAGGGGGAGGCCGGAACCCTGATTTTTGACGGGGAAGAGGGGGTTTTACGGCGGGGCGACGAAGAAAAGACCTTGGAAGTGGGCAGTAAGCGGGGTTTATTTTTAAAAGACACCCAGGCGGTTTTAGACCACTTAATCGACGGCGCTCCTTTGTATGTGCGACCCGAAGCCAGTCTTTACGCCCTTAAGGTGGCCGCGGGCGCCCAAACTTCGGTGCTGGAAGCCCGACAGGTTCGGTTACGCTGAACGCAGACGGCTTTAAAACCTCGTTTTTAGTAAATTTTTGTTAATCTCCTCCGCCATTTTCAGTCATGCCGGTTATGCTTGCGGACGTTCCTATAACCCCAACGGGGTTAATTTACCGTTACCGCTACCGACCTATGATGCTGACCAAATGGCTTTTGCCCCTCGCTTTGGGCGTACTGTCCGCCTTGCCCGCCCAGGCGGCCCAATTTAAACTCACTTACGCTGGCGCCGGTATTAACTTTGACGGCGTTTTGACCACGGGGCCCCTCGGCGTTAACCCGAATTTCGCCGGGGTTCCCACCCCAGACACCTATCTGGTGACCGGCGTGACGGGAACTCGCAATGGGGTGCCGATTACTGACGTCGTGCCCCTCGGCTCCCCGGACGCCCTCGCTTGGGAAGCGGCCGGGGGATCTTTTGATAATTTGGTGTATCAATCCGGCCCCTTTGTGGACTTAGGGGGTTTTCTCTATAAGGCCGACGGTATTCTTTATAACCTTTTCTACGTGACGGCGACGGATTTTCCCGGCTCTAGTCTGCCTCTTCCGTCCTACTCTGAATTTGCCCTAATTAACGGCGCTTTTGTCCCTCCCCTCAGTATCCCCGACGGACTGGGCAACTTTGTCGCCATTACCGCGACGGCCATTCCCGAACCTGTTTCTCTCCTCGGCGCCGTTGTCGGCCTGGGTATCGGCGCCGCCTTCAAGCGCCGAGTTCGGAGTTAATGACCCCGAAGGGGATCTTTGGAAGGTTTATCCGCCCCCCAAACTCCCTTGGAAAGGGGGGCGCGAATCAAACTTTGTTTGCGATTGATTTAGGCTTGCCACAACTGCTCGCTGATATCTGTCATCTGTCAAAAAGGCATCGTCAGCGCGTAAACCCCGTTTTGCATCCGGCGACGTATCGGTAAACCCAGTTTTTCAAAAACCTGAATCATGGCTCGATTTTCTAACAGAACCTCGGCGCTGAAACCCAGAAGACCTCGTTTTTTCGCCAACAGAGTCAGATGACGCAGAAGCGCCGTGGCAATGCCCTGATTTTGCCAGTCGTCCCGCACCACGACGGCCACCTCGGCGGTGTAGCTGTCCTCGTTCAAGGCGTATTGAGCCAATCCCACCAAAATTTCCTGTTCTTCCTGAAGCTGAAGCGCCAACAAAACCATTTCCTGGCTGTAGTCAATGACGGCGAACTCCTGTAAGCGCCGGTGGGGCATATCTTTGCGAACGGAGAAAAAGCGGCGCCGGAGACTCTCGTCGGAGAGGGAATAGAAGAAAGATTTTAACTTGGGTTCGTCGCTCATTTTGACGGGACGGAGCAGGAGTTTTGCCCCCTGACGGGTTGCTTGATAACGCTCCAGACCTTCCGGGTATTCTCCCCCCTGACCGCTGATAAACGCTTGATCCGCGTAAATGAGACGGCGCCGTTTCGCCTCCTCAATCAACCAACCTCGAAACTTAGGATGGGCGACGGCGATCAATTCTAGGGCCCGCTCCCGGATATTTTTGCCGTGGAGGTAGGCGATACCGTACTCTGTGACCACATAATGAACGTCCCCCCGGTTGAGGGTGACGCCGCTCCCCTCCGGTAGAAAGGGCACAATGCGAGAAACCGTTTCCTCCTCGGCGCTGGATTCGAGGGTTAAGATCGAGCGCCCGCCCTTGGCCAAGAGCGCCCCCCGCATAAAATCCGCCTGGCCGCCGATGCCGCTATAGAATTGACTCCCCAAGGATTCCGCCGTAGCTTGACCCGTGAGGTCGATTTGCAGAGCGCCGTTAATGGCCACAAAGTTATCGTGCTGGGCGATGATCAAAGCGTTATTGGTATAGTCCGCGGTTCTAAATTCCACCGCCGGATGGTCGTCTAGACCCGAGTAGGTTTGCGCGTCCCCCAGGGAAAAGGTCGCCACCACTTTGCCCCGGTTGCGGGTTTTCCGACTGCCGTCCACGGCGCCGGTTTTCATTAACTCTAAAATGCCGGGGGTCAAAAGCTCGGTGTGAACGCCGAGGTTTTTTTTGCGCCCCAGTTGCTTCAAAACTTGATTGGGCAAATTGCCATAGCCCACCTGTAACGTATCTCCGTCTCGCACTAATCGGGCCACATAGGCCCCGATTTTTTGGCCCGTCTCTTCGTCGCCGCCGGGCAAATATTCCAGCAGGGGTTCGTCCCGGGGAACAATAAAATCTAAATCCCCTAGGGAAAGAAAACCGTCTCCCTGAATGCGGGGCATAAAACGATTCATCTGGGCAACGACCAGATCCGCCGCCTCCGCGGCCGCCTTAACAATATCGACGCTGACCCCTAAATTAACGTAGCCGTGGGCGTCGGGATAGGACGTTTGAATGAACGCTACGTCGATAGGGACTCGTCCCTGGCGAAAAAGACCCGGAACCTGGGACAAAAAAATGGGGGTATAGTCCGCCAGTCCCTCATTCACCGCTCCCCGAGTATGCTGGCCAATAAAAAAGGAATTATGGCGAAAATGGCGCTGGAGCTTGCTGTCGGCGTAGGGCGCCAATCCCAACGTCCAGATTTGGAGCACTTCCGCGTCGTAGATGGCCTTGGGATGGGTCTGGACGTAGTTAACCAGCGCCCGCACTAAATACTGGGGTTCGCCGCAGGCGCTGGCGATAAAAAGACGGGCGCCCCGAGGAATCTGAGCGAAGATTTGCTCCTCCCCTGCGAATTTCTCGGGGTAGGCCCGTTGCAGTTCCGCTAAGGTCAGGGCGGCCATGGTCAATTTTAGGACGGGAAAAATTAACCGAAAACCGAAACGGGTTGTTGGTTATTGCCCATAAACCGTTCTTCGATCATCTCTTGGAAGGTTTGGACGTCGGACTGCCAGGCGCTTAGGTATTGATCGATGATTTTAATCCGCTCCGCCGGGGTGGGATGATCCGTGGCGTAGTTAAAGTTGCCGGTGAAGAGGATGGCGGCCACGGGTTTTTGGTCGGGAATTTGCAACATGGCTTGGTTGACGTTCAGGTTCAACTGACAGCCCTCAAACTGGTACAGAAAGTTAATCCCCGCCTGCGTCGGCGCTTTGCCAAAATTCTGCCAGGGCCCCGGCGCTAAGAGGGTTTGGGTGATGTATTTCCGAGCGCCGTCGGGGTCGTTGGGGAACGGAATCAGACATTTGGGGCTGATGGTGACGCCTTGATATTCGGCGTTAGGCAGTTTGGCGATAAACTGGCGGGCCACTTCCGGGGCGCTGACCGCCTCGGTTTCCTTCCCGGTTAGGGTTTCCATAAAGTTCACCACCCTAGGCTGAGCCACAATGCCAAGGCCGTTTTTGAACATCAACTGAGCGCCGCCAGGATTGAGCACCGGCTGGCGGGCCAATTCCAGATCATTGGGAACAATGCCGCTAAATTTGAGAAACTGCTCGCTCAGGAGAGTGGGGTCTAGATTTTTAGCCGCGATGGTGAGGGTGATTTCCCGGATGCTCTGGGGTAAGGCTAAAGGTTCCTTGGACTGGGGGAGGGGCGTTTGGGTCATGGTTCTGGCTTAAACAATAAACGCGGAAATTGCGAATTTCCCTATTAGGGTAGCGCTCGCCGGGCCGATGGCTATGGCGATTTCCCGGTTAGAAAGCGCTTGGCCAGCCCCCTAATCCCCCAATTCTGGGGGGAACCGGACTCAACGGAGCCGCAAATACGGGATTGGCCGGAGTCGAACCGGCGGCCTAGCGCTTAGGAGGCGCTCGCTCTATCCTGCTGAGCTACAACCCCAAAAAGGTCTCCTCATCATAACATTTCCGAAAAGCGTCAACTTTCGGCGGGGGCTTTGCTAGTTTGGGGGAAAGAGAACTGTTTGGTTAATCAGCGCCATGATCGTCCCCCCCGCCTATCCCCTGCCCGCTCCCGGCCTCCGTCCCGGCCAAACCTCTCCCCTCGGCGCTACGGTCTATGAGGACGGGGTTAATTTTTGCCTATTTTCCAAACACGGGGAGGGCGTGGAGTTACTGCTTTTTGACGAGCCGACGGCGCCGGCTCCCAGTCGAGTTATTGCCCTCAATCCGAAATTAAATAAGACCTTTTTCTATTGGCATATCTTTGTGGAAGGCGTCGGCGCCGGTCAAGTTTACGCCTATCGGGTCAAGGGGCCCTGGGCGCCGGAGCGGGGCCATCGTTTCGATCCCCAAAAGGCGCTTCTCGACCCCTACGCCAAGGCCATTGTCGGCGCCGAAATTTATAACCGCCAAGCCGCCATGGCGCCGGGGGACAATTGCGCCCAGGCTCTGCGGGGAGTGGTGGTGGACACCAACCCCTACCACTACGATTGGGAAGGCGACCGCCCTTTACGAACCCCCTACGCCGCCAGTATTATCTATGAACTCCACGTGGGAGGGTTTACCAAACACCCTAATTCTGGTCTAGCGCCGGAAAAACGGGGCACCTTCGCCGGCTTAATCGAGAAAATCCCCTACCTTCAAGATCTGGGGATCACCGCGGTGGAGTTATTGCCGGTTCATTACTTCGACCCGGAGGACGCCCAACCCGGTTTAACCAACTACTGGGGCTACAGCACCATCGGCTTTTTCGCCCCCCACAGCGCCTACAGTTCCCGCCAAGATCCCACCGGCGCCGTGGACGAGTTCCGGGACATGGTCAAGGCTCTGCATAAAGCCGGGATTGAGGTCATTTTGGACGTGGTCTTTAACCACACGGCGGAGGGCAACGAAAAGGGGCCGACCCTCTCTTTTCGAGGTATTGACAATCAGACTTACTATATTCTCGAAGACGACCAAATTCACTACAAAAACTACAGCGGTTGCGGCAATAGCGTCAAAGCCAATCATCCCGTGGTGGGGGGGCTGATTCTGGATTGTCTGCGGTACTGGGTTTCCGTCATGCACGTGGACGGTTTTCGCTTTGATTTAGCCTCGGTTTTAGCGCGGGACATTAACGGCGCGCCGATTCACGGCGCCGAGATGGAGATGGCCAATATCATTTGGGCCATCGAATCGGACCCGATTTTGGCGGGCACCAAACTGATCGCCGAAGCCTGGGACGCGGCGGGGTTGTATAGCGTCGGTAAATTTGTGGAATTGGCGGACTGGTTCGCGGAATGGAACGGCCCCTACCGGGACGACGTCCGGCGCTTTGTGCGAGGAGACGAGAACGCCGTGGTTCAGTTGGCGAATCGGATTCTGGGCAGTCCCGATATTTATCACCGTCAGGACACGGACATTAATCGCAGTATTAACTTCATTACCTGTCACGACGGCTTCACCCTTAATGACCTCGTTTCCTATAACCAAAAACACAACCAAGCCAACGGAGAAGACAACCGGGACGGCAGTAACGAGAACTTTAGCTGGAACTGCGGCGCCGAAGGCGAAACGGACGACCCGGAGATTAACCGCCTGCGTCTGCGCCAGATTAAAAATTTCCTGACCATTCTCTTTTTCTCCCAGGGGACGCCGATGCTGTTGATGGGAGATCCGGTGCGTCGCACCCAAAAGGGCAATAACAACGCCTACTGCCAAGATAACGAACTGAGTTGGTTTGATTGGGCTGAAGAAGAGCGCCACTGCGACGAAACTCATTTTCTGCGGGGGTTAATTCGTTTAACCCAATCCCTCCAGATTTTTCAGGAAGAGCGGGTCTTGGACGTCGTCGCCTTAAAATTGCCCCGTCTTCCCTTTACGCCCCCGGTTTTCAGCGAAGCCCTAATCTTGGAAGCGCCGGTGGACACCGCCAAACTGCAATACCTTTACTTAGAAGCCCTACGGCGCCATCCCCGTCCCTGTTTAATTTGGCACGGCGTCCGTCTGGCCCAACCGGATTGGGGCTACTATTCCCACTCCTTGGCCTTTAGCCTCTACGAACCCCAGGCGCAGGAATATCTTTACGTCGCCCTCAACGCCTACCGGGAGGCTTTAGACTTTGAAATTCCGCCCCTGCCCCAGGGCTGGCGCTGGCGCCGTTTGGTGGACACTTTTTTACCGACCCCCGAGGATTTTCAAGACCTCGACCAGGCTCCCTTAATCAACGCCCCGGCCTATCGGTTAGAAGCTCGCTCGGCGCTGGCGCTGATGGCGGCGCCGGAATAAAGCCTTCTTCTGGCATCGTTAATGAAAGCGGATACCCAGAAAAATATCGTAGAGGAAACTCCAAAAATTTTTCCCCTGTAGTAGTCCTAAAGATTGCTCGCACCCCTTTTCGTCTAAGAGGGGTTTAGCGGCCCAATAAGCCGGTTGGTAGTGGTACCAAGGAATAGAGGGCCAGAGATGGTGAACAAGATGATAGTTTTGCCCGAAAATCATCAGATTTAAGACCGGGCTAGGATATACCCTGGCGTTTTTCCAACGGTTACGGTCTTGAAAAGGACGATGGGGCAAGTAATCAAAAAATAAACCCAGAGCGATGCCCACAATCAGCGCCGGCACGAACCAGAAGTTCATGATATAGCCGATAAAGCCGTAGTAAATCCCCAAGAAAACGATGGTAAATAAGACCAAGCGGCTTAAAAACCATTCTAATAATTCGTAATTACGCCAGAGACGGCGCCGGAAAAAATAGATTTCGTGATAGAAGAAACGGGCGGCGATTAGGAGCAAAGGCCCGCCGGTGGAAACATAGTGATCCGGGTCGTTTTCGGGATCATTGACGTGGGCGTGGTGCTGGAGATGGACTCGGGTAAAGACGGGAAAAGCGAAACCCAACATCAGGGCGCTGCCGTGACCCAAAATGGCGTTTAAAACAGGATGGCGATGGGCGGCGTTGTGGGAGGCGTCGTGGATCACCGTCCCCGAGAGATGCAAGGCTAAGACGTTGGCGCTAAAGCAGAGCCAATCGGGAAACCCCCAGAGCCAGTAGCCTGGAACAGAAAAGCCCACTAGGGTCAGCGCCCCTAAAAACATCAAAAGGTTAGGGTTTAGCCCGCCGTCAGCCTGCAAATATTCCTTGGGGACAGCTTGCAGAGTTGAGGTCATCTGCATTACCGATTGTGACTCCGCTTACGACAAAAAAGTTATCTCTGGTTAGTTTAGAGGATTAAGGGGGATTTTTGGCCATTCCCAGCCGTTTCTGGGGATAGAGCCGGAGGACTAGACCGATGACAGAATACCAGACGACAGATAACGGGGTTACACTCGTCAAATAGGTTTCTCGCTGTCTTTAAGCCCATGACCCTCGCCACTGAACCCCGAGCGCCCAGCGCCGTCCCCTCTGTTAATACCCCCGCCCCAGAAATTGTTTATCCCAGTTCCGACGGAGAACCCTTGGCCGAAACCCAGCAACATGTCCTCGCCATTCTAACGACTTTGGCGCTTCTGCGGCTCTATTTACAAGACCAGCCCGCCGTGGTCTTCGCCGACCAGTTTTTCTATTACGTGAAGGATAAACCGAGGGCGAGGGTCGCGCCGGATGTGATGGTGATTTTTGATATTCCTCAACGGCTTTACGCCAACTATAAACTCTGGGAGGGGAAACAGACCCCGGCGATTATCTTTGAAGTCACCTCCGCGGGTACAAAAGAGGCGGATTGGGGGTTTAAAAAGGCGCTGTACGAGCAGTTAGGGGTGTTGGAATATTGGCTCTTTGACCCCTACGGAGACTGGATTGCGGGTCAACTCCAGGGCTACCGTCTCAATGAGTCCGGGGTTTACGAACCCATCGCCGATAACCAGAGTCAGGTTTTAGGCTTACAACTGCGGGCGGAAGAGTATCTGATGGGTTTCTATCGTTTGGATACGGGGGAAAAGCTCCTCACCCCGGAGGAACTCTATGAAGCCGCCCAGACTGCGAATCAACGGGCGGAACTTTCGGAACAACTCGCTCAGCAAGCCCAGCGTCGGGCCGAGCGCCTGGCGGCAAAATTACGGGAGTTAGGGGTGGAAATCGAGGATTAATCCTGAATTATTTCGGCGCTTTTTGGGCTAACCGGGCCGTCCAACGGTGCAGGAAACTGGCGGCTTGACGCCAAGAACCCTGGGATTGGGCGGCTATCTCCGCCAAAATCTCCGGGGTTAACGCTAAATCCGGCGCCGGGAGATCGGGAAAAATCAGTTCGGCTTGCAGTTGTCGAGTCGCCCAAACCTCTAGCCTTTCCGCCGTCAACATCCCCAAGCGCCGAGTTTGGACGCTAAAGCCGGTCATTCTAGCCCAGGGCGCTAGGTTCCAATGGGCGCCCACCACCACCGTTAGGAAATCACGGTAAGCCCGCCCTAGACTCCAGAGTAAAGTGGGTAAAGGAATCCGATTGGCTTCGTCCCAATAGACGATTAACGGACTCTCCGGGGAAGCGGTCGGCGGAAACGCCCGCCAGTCCCAGGGCGGTTGGTAAAAATAAGCGCCGCCGGTTTGGGCTTGCCAGTGGAGGAGATGGGAGGTTTTTCCGGCGCCCTTGACGCCCAGAATTTGGACAAATAGCCTCTCTCCCGGCGCCGGCGCTTGGGAGTAGCCCCAGTCCAGCCAGCGCTCCGGGGGGATTTGCAGGGAACTGGGCGCGTAGAAGGGATTACGGCGCAGACCGAGGGCGTGGTAAGGATCAAGACCGCTCATTCATTTTCAGGTCATCTGGTAATTGGTATAGTCATCGCAAATTGTTTATGAATCTTGTCCTCATCCCGAAGTTTGACCACCCCGTCAGGCTACGCCTGCCACCCCTCCAGGGGAGGGGAATTAAGCTCTGACACATTAATTTGAGGATTCCCCTCCTGTGGAGGGGTGCCCCGAAGGGGCGGGGTGGTTAAGGAGCTTGATTTACGAATCATCTACGACCGCTATAACTGTCATCTGATATCTATCCTTGTTCCCGTAGATAAATAAACACCGACTTATCGCCAATATCCGGGGGAATGGCTTGCAGGACCTTCCGCAGGGCGAAGATAGCAAACAGCGCCGCCCAAAGGGCCAAAAGACCTTTTTCCACGCCCGGCGTCCAGAGACCGGCTAAATGTCCTAGAAGTAAACTCGGAACTAGGGGAGTCAGAAATTTAGTCTCCAGCCGGTTAAAACAAAACGCCTCTTTAAAGAAAATCCCCGTCAGCGCCGCAAAGCTAAAGCCCAGTCCCCAGAGCGTCCAGGGGTGGCTATAGCTGAAGGAGAGCAAGGAGAAGGGCCCAACTGTAAGGCTGAGGGCAAGGGACGTCATCACTCCGACCAGCCAAAAGACTTGTAAAAGCCGATGGAGGGGACGTAAATAGATATGAATCATCCAAAGGCTCAACCCCAACCCGGCTAGAAAGCTCCAGTAGAGGGCTGTTAAGATTTGGGTTAACACGGGGCTGGGGCCAAGGGTCAAGGTTAACCCGGCGCCGAAGAGAAAGGAGAGCGCCGCTAGTCCGAGACCGGCGCGGTAGAGGATAACTTCTTGATAATCCTGTTTGTCGAGGGTAAAGGGGCCGAACTGCCCTTGATAAACAACGGATGCGTCCATAATTTTGTGCTCTGTAATTTAAATTTAGGTTAGTGGTTGGATAGAACCAATCTCCTAGTTTTATCCCCCCTAGCCCCCTTGGAAAGGGGGGAACCGGCTTTAAAGTCCCCCTTGCAAAGGGGGATTTAGGGGGATTCACGGAAAGCTAGGAGGCTCACCCAACATCTTCTTAGGACATAATTCTAAGGATGACGCCTTGAGGGGAAATTTTTCACCATGACATCACTCTGGGTTAACGGCGAAGAGCGGCTTTGCCCCGGATCTCAACCCCTGCTGGACTTTCTATCCCAAGCGGGTCTGAATCCCAAGCTGATCGCCATTGAGTACAACGGCGAAATCCTCCACCGCCAGTTTTGGCCCCAGACTCAACTGCAAGACGGCGACCGTTTGGAAATCGTCACCATTGTGGGGGGCGGCTAGGGATGGCCCCGGCTCCGTTGCTGAATACCGTCCTGCGGGGTCTGCGCTTCAGCGCCGTTTTTGGGCGGAGGGCCTTGACCCGGGCGCCCGCTCCCCAGGCGTGGCTCCGGCAGGTCTTTTTGGGGGGCTTTCCCGTTTTAGCCATCGTCCTACCCGCCGCGGCTATTATCGGCATGATCGTCGCCTTTCAAGTGGCTCGGGAGGTCATTGTGTTTGGGGGAGAACGGATTGTCGGCGGCGCCGTGGCTATCGCCCTGGCCCGGGAGTTGATCGTGATTGTCACCGCCGTGGTGGTGGCGGCCCAGAAAAGCGCCGGTCTAGCGGCGGAGTTGCGAGCCAATCGAGGAGAAACTGAAGGGGTTGCCTTTCAATCCCAGATTTTGCCGGCGCTGTGGGCCAGTTGCGCCTTAATTCCAGTCCTAGGGATCCTAAGTCTTCCCTTGGGTTTAGCGGGCGGCGCTTGGTTTGCTTGGGTCTATTACGACATTCCCGGCCCCATGTTTCTCAATTCCGCTCGGGTCACTCTCCAGAGCGGCGAACTCTTACTAGCGGGGATTAAAGGACTGGTTTTTGGCGTCGTTATCACCTGGACGGCGGCCTATTGGGGTCTGGAGGGCGAAGACTGGGCCCCCGGCGCCGGGGACGCTAGCGCCGCGACGGTGTTAACATCCCTTGTCTTGATCGTGGCGGCGGATCTAGTCCTCTCCCTCCTCCTGTACAGTAGCCGGGGAGCCGGGGCGATTTTGTTGCGGAGCTAGTTTTTATACACTGGTTGGTCCTGCGTTAAACTACCTCTGATCTCGCCGTTTTTATTCCCGTCCATGTCTCTTCCTCCAGATCCTTGGGCCCCTCTGCCCCGGCCCCATTTTTTGGTTCTCGGCGCCTCCGGCGGCATAGGCGGCGGCTTTACCCGTTATTGGTTGAGCCAGTATCCCAGCGCCGAGGTTTGGGGCGCGTATCGGCGGCGCTCCCAAGATTTAGCCGACCTCCAAACCCAGTATCCCGAACGCCTCCATTTACTCCCCTTCGATCTAACCGAGCCGGACAGTATCGCCAACCTAAGCGCCGCTTTGCCCCCCCGTCTTCACGGCGCCGTCAACTGTGTGGGACTATTGCAAAACGAGACGCTACAACCGGAAAAAAACCTGCGGCAACTGCGGGCGGATCATCTCCAAACTTATTTCGCCGTCAATAGCATTGGCCCGGTTTTACTCGCCCAGGCGCTTTTGCCCCATTTCCGTCACCCAGACCCCAGCGTTTTCGCCTTCCTTTCCGCTAAGGTGGGCAGTATTGGCGACAATCAACTGGGGGGCTGGTATGGCTACCGGGCTTCTAAAGCGGCGCTCAATATGTTTATTAAAACCGCGGCTCTGGAATATCGGCGCTCGGCGCCGCAGGCGACTCTAGTCCTGCTCCACCCCGGCACCACTGATACGGAGTTATCCCGTCCCTTCCAAAAAAATGTGCCGCCGGAGAAATTATTTTCCGCGGAACGGACGGTGAGCCAATTAATAACTGTCCTAAAGTCCCTCGGCCCGGAGGATAGCGGTTCTTTTTTCTCTTGGGACGGCGCTCGGCTTCCCTGGTAAGACGTTAAAGTTTTGGCCAGGGAAGCCCCTCGGTTTTATCCGTCTTGGTGTTCGCCCTCGTTCCCGTCTCCCGTCCCCTGGGCGCGACCAAAGGAGGGAGTTTTTTTTGGGCGAGGGTCAATAGGACGAAAGGCACAGCCTCTAGTCGGCGGTGGCTAATTCGACTTCCGTACTGCCCTGGGCCCGGCGCCGGGTAAGGGTATTGAAGACCATAATACCAATGGCTTTAATCAAATTCCCCTCCAGTTCGTTGAACATCTTCATGTTCATGCCAAAGGCGTCGTTAGCTTCGGCGACAATGCGCTCGGCGGTGGCTTGGTCGATGGGCAGGTCGTCCATGGCCTGACGGTAGGTGTTTTTAAAGGCTTTCTCGTCTTGGATTTCCGCAAACTCGTAGAAAGCCGTGCCGCCCTCCTGAAGATTCATGGCGTTTTGGGCGATTTTCTTGAGGATCTGCCCGCCGGAGAGGTCGCCGAGATAGCGGGTGTAGGCGTGGGCCACTAGCAATTCCGGCGCCGTGGCAGAAATCTCCCGGATGCGATCCACGTAGGCTTGACCGGCGGGGGAAAGTTGGACTTCGGAGCGCCAGTTAGCGCCGTAGTAAAAATGGAGATCCTGCTCTAGACTCGCTTTCCGGTTGAGTTGAGGATAGTAAAGATGGGAGAGAACGGGATGTTGCCGCAGTTTTTCCATCTCCTCTTCCATGGCGCTATAGACAAAGTAGAGGTTTCCCACCAACTTCCGATAGGAATTTTTCTCTACCACCCCTTTGAGAAAACATTTAATAAAACCGACGTTCTCGGCCATGGTGTGGGATTTTTTGGTGCCTTCCCGCAGTTGTGTGGCTAAATTAACGCTCATGTGAACTGAATCCTGTGTCTTAAGGTAATTGGGAGTCGAGGTTAGAAAGGAATTTATAAAAAATTTGCCTAGTTTACTAACTTACAGCCCCAGGTTAAGACTTTGTATTAAGTTTTTTTACAAACCCTGGGTACAGTCCCCGGCGCCGGGGGATGGCGATCCCCCTCAATCCCCCTTGAAAAGGGGGACTTTAAAGTCGACTCGCAATCTACTGAGGCTGGCTATACTTCCGCTCCAGCGCCGTCAGGCGGGCTAAACAGGGGGCTTCCTGAGGATCGAAGGGTTCCGCGAACCAAGCGGTTAAAATTTCCTGGGCGATGGCTTCCGAGGTGGCCCGGAGACTCAGGACTAAAATATTGGCGTCGTTCCAGCGCCGGGCGCCCTGAGCCGTTTGACTATCGCCGACTAAAGCCGCCCGAATGCCGGGAACTTTATTGGCCGCTATGGCCGCGCCGGTGCCCGTCCAACAAAAGAGAACGCCCTGCTCCGCCTTTCCTTGGGCTACCGCCTCCGCCACCTGTTGGGATACGATGGGCCAGGCGGCAATTTCTCCCCCTAGGGGGCCAAAAAGCAGAACCTCGTGGCCCTGATTGCCTAAAAAAGCTAGGACTTGTTCCGTTAAACGCGTTCTTTCGTCGCTTCCCACCGCTAGTTTCATTGCCTTGATTGCCTCCTTAACCAATGCTTCTATTCTAGAGTCCCAGCCCCAGGTGATTGGCGTCGATCTGGGAGGAACCGCCATTAAACTGGGACGCTTTAACTCTGGAGGGGACTGTTTGGCCTTTGAGCGATATCCCACCCCCCAACCGGCCCTTCCCGAGGCGGTCTTGAAAACCTTAGTCGGCGCTATTCGCTCACTACAAACGCCCCAGTGTCGAGCCATCGGTTTGGGCTGTCCGGGGCCGGCGGACGCCCAGGGGCGGGCGGCTCAACTGGCCATTAATCTGCCGGGATGGCGCCAGATTCCCCTGGCGGACTGGTTAGAAGCGGAACTAAAGCTACCCGTCTATTTGGAAAACGACGGCAACTGCGCCGGTCTGGGGGAGGCCTGGCTCGGCGCCGGTCAAAAGTACAAAGATTTTCTCCTCCTTACCCTGGGCACCGGGGTCGGCGGCGCCGTCTTCTTAGGGGGCGAGTTGTTCCGGGGACGTCTCGGCGCCGGAGGGGAGTTGGGGTTGTTAACGATGGAGTATGAAGGCCCGGAATGCAATAGCGGCAATCGCGGGTCTCTGGAGCAACAGGTCTCGGCCCGGGCGATTTGGCGGCGCACCGGCAAAACCGGGGCGGACTGGGCGGCGCTGGCAGAGCAAGGGGATTCGACGGCGCTGGCTTTTTGGGCGGATTACGGGCGTCGGTTAGGGGCGGGGATCGCTAACTTGGTTTATGTCTTTACCCCGGAAGCGGTTTTACTGGGGGGCGGGTTGAGCGCCGCGGAGCCTTACTTTCGAGAGGACTTAGAACGAGAGATTGAGAAAAGGGTCTTGCCGCCTTCTCGGGAAGGGTTAGTGATTCAGGCCGCTCAATTGGGCAACCGGGCCGGTATGGTGGGCGCCGCGCGTTTAGCTTGGCGCCGGTTAGGGGAGAATTAACCTCCTAGGCCGCGGACAATCCCCTAAGATTGATAAAGTCACCGTCATCGGTCTAGCGCCCCATGCGTTCCCCCACCCAACAACTGTTAAAAATTTTAATCGGCGCCGCCTGGATTGACGGCGTAATCCAACCGGAAGAGCGTCAATACTTGAAAAAAGTCGCCGCCGCCGCTCATCTGGAGGAAGACCCGGAAATCCAAGTTCTCTTGAGCGAACTCAAACCCGTCAGCGCCGGCGAGTGTTATCAATGGCTTCAGGAGTACTGCGGCGATCATCCCCAGGAAGCGGATTATCAGGAACTCTTGGAAACCCTGAGCGGGCTTCTCTACAGCGACGGCGATATTCAAACCCAAGAGGCCAAACTCCTCAGCGCCGTTCAAACCCTAGATCCGGCGCTGGAGGCGACGCAAACGCCCCTAGAGAAATTCCTCTCCCAGGTTCGGCGCCTCTACGCCAATCTCATTAAAGAATAATTGCCGCCGCCGTGTTCACCGGACTTGTGCAAGGGCTGGGACAAATCGCTCCCCTCGGGGCGGAGCGTTTACGGGTGAGCTTTCTGGAGCCGCCGGCGCCGGAGTGGGGGCGGCACATCGCCCTGGGGGATAGTATCGCCGTGGACGGAGTCTGTTTAACCGTTGAAACCTTTGACCGGGAAGGCTTCAGCGTCGCCGTTTCCCCGGAAACCCTCGCTAGAAGTTCCCTAGCCCAAACCGGTCAAAGTCAACGACCGGTGAACCTAGAGCCGTCCCTGCGGGCGGGGGATAAACTGGGGGGACATTTTGTCACCGGCCATGTGGACGGAGTGGGCGCGTTGAGCGCCGCGGAGAAAACGGCCCAAGCCTGGGAGTTGACCTTCCGCCTTGATTCGTCCCATAATCCCGTCGCTCGTTACCTCGTTCCCAAGGGCAGTATCGCCGTCAACGGCATTAGTCTCACCGTGGCTTATTGGGAGCCGGAGTCTCTCAGTTTTCGAGTGGCGGTGATTCCCCATACTTATTTCAATACTAATCTGCAATACCTCCGACCGGGAGACATCGTTAATCTTGAAGGGGATATTTTGGGAAAATACGTGGATAACCTGCTTCGCTTCCCTCAACCCTCGACCCCGGCGCCGGAGATCACCTTAGATTTTCTAGCGGAGCAGGGTTATTAAACCGAAAAAGGCTTCGCTAAACTGAAGAAAAAATATCCCTAGGGAGTGAAAGACTATGGCGGTCAATCGGTCTCAAGGTTTGTCTTGCGGCGGGTGTTTAGGACTCCTCTTGGCGCTGGGAACCCTCGGCGCCGGGGGCTGGTGGGCCTACGGTCAGGGGTGGTTCGGCGGTGGGAACGGCTCCTTGACGGCGCTGGAGGCGGCGAAAGCGCTTCCGGATGAAGCCCTAGGGGGCGTATTCATTAAAGTAGAAGACCCCGCCTGGGGCTATCTCGCCGCAGAGTTGGGGGAGGAAACCCTACCGGAGTGGCAAAGGGAACTGGAAGCAAAAACCCAGATTAACTGGTCTCGGGATATTCAGCCTTGGCTGGGCAATATTTTCCTGGCGGCTCTGTCGGAGGAAGGGAACGCCTCGGAGTGGGCGGGCGTCGCCGGGCTGAAAGATCCCGGTAAGGCCCGCCAATTTTTTGACCAACTCCGGCGCCGTCCCCAGGTGGAGACTCAAACCCAGGATTATCAAGGGACGGAAATCGCGGAACTCCGGGGCAACGACCCCAAGGCGAGATTCAGCTACGCCTTTTGGCAAAACCGTCTGTTACTCGCCAGTTCTCCCGCGGGGGTTCAGGCGGCGCTGGCGACCCAGACCGGCGAACCCTCCCTAGCCCAGGTAGAAGACAAGCGCCGGATTCTCTCGGAGCGCCTAAACCTGAAAAATCCGGTGATTCAGGTTTACGGTCTTGACCCCCGTCTCTGGTCTGGCCAATCCGCTCTCGGGGGCGAGTCTGGGGACTTGGCCCAAAGCGCAGCCCAGGGCGTTCGCTTTTTCCTCGGCGGTCTTTCCCTAGCGCCGGAGGGGCTACATCTACAGGCGCTGACGGGTTTCGACCCGGAGAAAATCGGCAATGTTGGCGGGGAGACCAACCCCAACGAACTTCTGGAGCGACTCCCGGAAAATACGCTTTTTCTGCTCAACGGTCAGGGCATGAGTCAGAGTTGGCGCCAACTGACGGCCAGCGCCGCCCAAGCGCCGGAGGTACAAGCGGGGTTAGAGCAGGCCCGGCAAACGGTTCGCGGCGCCCTAGGTTTAGATCTGGATCAAGACTTGATGGACTGGCTGGACGGAGAATTTGCTCTGGCCCTGATTCCGGCGCCGGGGGGCTTTAGCGGCGATTGGGGCGTTAGCGGCGCTATTTTGTTGGCAACCACCCAGGGAGAGCGGGGACGGGCCGTCCTCCCCCGGCTGGAGAAAAATTTAGAGCAGAGATTCTCTTTCTTTCTCAAACCTCAAGCCGTTCCCAACGGCGACGACCCTTTGACGGAATGGCGCACGCTTCAGGGACAAACGGCGCTGGCCTACGGTTGGCTGGATAGGGACGTCTTTTCCATAGCCCTCGGGGATTCTGTCGCGCCTTTGCTGGCGGTGAAACCCGCTCACTCCTTGGCCCAAAGCGCCGCTTTTAAAACCCTGAGCGCCGGTCTACCCCGGAAAAATAGCGGTTATTTTTACCTCAACCTTGGCGCCGCTCTACCCCTGTTAGAAAAAATAGCGGCGCTTCAGGGGGAAACACCGCCGCCTTCGACCTTAGAAACGCTGGACGGGCTGGCCGTCGTCGGCGCTGTTTCTCGGCCCGGGCCGGATTTAGCCCAGATGGACGTTAAAGCGGGACGACTTGTCCGGCGCCGTTGACAAAACCTGGGTTATGTATTGATCGGCGCTTGTGATTCCTAGGAGCGCCCTGTAAGCTGGGGCCGTTTCTCAGTTTTCCCATCTTCCTTTAATATGCCGGAATTATTTTCTAATACGGTAGCCCTATCGCGACTGCAATTTGCGCTGACGGCTATTTTTCACATGCTCTGGCCGGTTCTCACCACCGGCATGGCCATTTATCTGGCGGTGATTGAAGGATTATGGCTCAAAACCAAAAATCTGGATTACTATCGCCACGCCCGCTTTTGGTCAAAGCTCTACGTTCTCAATTTCGGGATTGGCGTGGCCTCCGGGTTGCCCATGGCTTTCCAGTTTGGCTTAAACTGGGCGCCCTTTTCGGAGTCCGTAGGGGATTTTTTCGGCACCGTGTTGGGTTTTGAAGGCACCATGGCCTTTATGCTAGAAGCCAGCTTTTTGGGCATTATGCTCTTTGGTTGGGACCGAGTGCCGCCTCTGGTGCATTGGCTCTCGACGATGCTGGTGGCCTTCGGCGCCAATCTTTCCACTTTTTGGATTTTGTCCGCTAACTCCTGGTTACAAACGCCCGCGGGAGGAGAATTTGTTAATGGCAAGTTTGTGGTTCAAGATTACTTTCAAGCCATCGCCAATCCCTTTATGGTGAAGAGTTTCCTACACATGTTCTTCGCCACTTTGGAAACCTCCCTCTTTGTCATCGGCGGTATCAGCGCCTGGTATTTAATTAATAATCGCCAGACGGAGTTTTTTAGCCGTTCCCTCAAAGTGGTTTTGGCCATCGCCCTCGTGGTCGCGCCCCTACAAATTTTTATCGGTCACCTCAGCGCCGAGCAGGTTTACCATTATCAACCGGCAAAATTGGCGGCCATGGAAGCCCAGTGGGAAACGGCGCCCGCCGGCGAGTCCGCCGCCTGGAGCGTGGTGGCCCTGCCCAATGAGCGAGGGGAGCGCAACGACTGGGAGTTAAAAATTCCCGGCGCCCTCAGTTACATCTTGGAACTGAAACCCAAGTTGGATCAGCCGGTTCTCGGTTTAAAGGAATGGGAACCCCAAAACCGTCCCCACATGGTGGGTTTAATTTATTACGCCTTCCGCATTATGGTGGCGATTGGGTTATTTTTGGCGAGTCTGATGGCGGTTACCGTTCTGCAATGGTTGCGAGGCGCGCTAGCGCCGGAGCGGGTCGACCAGCAGAAATGGCTCCTGCGGGCTTGGATTTTCGCAGCGCCCCTGGGTTACGTCGCCGTGGAAACCGGCTGGATTGTGCGGTGCGTGGGACGCCAACCCTGGATTGTCTATGGGGAGTTGCGCACGGCGGAGTCCGCCTCCCATTTACCGGCGGGGGAAATCCTCTTTTCTTTAACGGGGTTAACAACCATGTACGCCGTCTTTTTCGTGGCGGCCCTCTTCTTTGGCAGTCGCATTATCCGTAAAGGGCCCAATCTAGAACTGCCGGCGCCGCGAACCTTTACGGAAACGGTCATCGATCTGGAGCCGGCCCGCCACGGTCGGGATCGTCGTCCCGCGGAAGCTCAACAGTAAGGGAGGCTATTAACTATGGAATCTTTAGAGCCGCTACAACGTTTTTTGCCCCAGGTTTGGTTTTTTATTCTGGGGTTGTTTCTCTTTCTCTACGTCCTCCTGGACGGCTTTGACCTGGGGGTGGGGATTTTATCCTTAACCGCCTCCAGCGAAGAGCGCCGCGGTATTCTAATGACCAGTCTGGGGAATGTTTGGGACGCCAACGAAACCTGGTTGGTCTTGATGGGGGGTTCCCTCTTCGGCGCTTTTCCCCTAGCCTACGCCACCATTTTGAACGCCCTCTACTTGCCGGCGGTGATTATGGTGGTGGGCTTAATTTTGCGGGCCGTTTCCTTCGAGTTTCGGGAAAACGCCGACAATAAACTGGTCTGGAATATTGCCTTCGGCGCCGGTAGTTTCCTAGCGGCGCTGGGTCAAGGCTTCGCTCTCGGGAGCGTCTTTGAAGGGATTCAAGTGGACAGCGCCGGGCATTTTGCCGGGGGGATTTGGGACTGGCTCACCTGGCGCTCCGTCATCGTGGCGCTAACCCTTATTCAAGCCTACGTCCTGGTCGGCTCTACCTATTTAATTTTGAAAACAACTGGAGAACTGCAAAACACCCACTATAAAACCGCCACCCTCGCCACCTGGACCACCCTCGCCGGCGCTTTGTTTATCACCATCAGCACCCCCTTGATTTCTACGGAGGCCCGGAGTCAACTCTTTACGGCGCCGTTAATCTATATTTTCGGACTCATTCCGGTGTTGGGATTGGTCTTTGTGGCCCTGCTTCTACGGAGTTTGCGCAAACGGGAGGAAAACGCGCCCTTGGTTTACACCTTTTTGATCTTCTCCCTCTCCTTCATCGGTCTGGGATTTGTCATTTTTCCCAACATCATTCCCCCCAGCGTCACCATCTACCAAGCCGCCGCGGCGCCGAGTTCTTTGGTGTTTATGCTGACCTTTATTGGCTTCTTAATTCCCGTGGTTCTGTCCTACAATATTTATAACTATATTGTTTTCCGGGGCAAAATCATCGACGAAGTTTAGGGGCTGTTTAAGAAGTTTAGGGGCTGTTTAATCAGAGTCGATCGGCGCTCTACACTTTGGCAGACTTGACCAAGCCCAGTGGGATAATCCCCTATCTTTGGGGGATTTTGAGTCCGGTTCCCCCCCAGAATTGGGGGGGGCTAGCTGGGCTTTCTGAATCCTCTTTTAGAGCTTTACTGCTTAGTGGAAATAATATGCAAATCAATTTGTTTTTGCCAGATGAGGCGCATTAATTTCTGAGTAAAAGAGCCTTTCCAAAGATATTTCCAACGGGATTGACGACTTTCACCAATCACAATTTGGGTGATTTTATTCTCTTCCGCAATCTGAGCGATCGTGTGGGGAACATTGGGGCTAGCCACCCGTAGAAAATGACCGTTAAATTCCTGACAAAGACGTTCGCAGGTTTCAATATGAAGCGTTTCTTCCTTAGTTAAAAATTGATCGGGATTATTCACAAATAAAACAAATAAGGGCGCGTTCATATAGTTGGCGAGTCTGGCGCCGCGCCGGAGCAAACGGAGAGAATTGGGATAGGTGGAAATACAAACTAATACGCGTTCTTGAATCGGGCAGAAATTTCCCTCCAGCGAGATATGTTCGCCCTCGTCTTCGACGGCGTTAGCCACCTCCCTGAGCGCCAATTCCCGTAGAGCGATTAAATTACGTCGTTGAAAGAAATTTTGCAACGACTGTTGGATTTTTTCCGGCGCGTAAATTTTTCCCTCCTGTAGCCGTTCTTCTAGAGTTTCCACCGTGACGTCCACCACCACGACTTCGTCCGCTTCCTCCAAAATTCGGTCGGGAATCCGTTCCCGCACCACCACGCCAGTGACGCGGGCCACTAAGTCATTTAAGCTTTCTAAATGCTGGACATTCACCGTGGAATAGACGTCGATGCCCGCCTGAAGAATCATTTCCACATCTTGATAGCGTTTATTCCGCGCCGAGCCGGGGAGATTCGTATGGGCTAGCTCATCGATTAAAACCAATTGGGGCGAGCGTTCCAGAATGGCCTCCGTATCCATTTCCAGAAGAGCGGCGGATCCCTGAATGATTTGCCGACGGGGAAGGATTTCCAGACCTTTAGCTTTTTCTTGGGTTTCTCGGCGCCCGTGGGTTTCTAGCAAACCAATAGCCACGTCAATACCCTGACGCTTGAGCATTTGCCCTTCTTCCAGCATTTTGTAGGTCTTGCCGACTCCGGGAGCCATGCCGATAAAAATCTTATGCCTGCCGCGAGGGGGAGTCATCTGTTGGTCAATTTTTTATTGATTTTGATCTAAAGAAAGATTTAATTTCGCCACATTGACTCCCGGCTCGCCGAAAATACCGAGGAAACGTCCCTCTGTGGCTTTATGAATCAGAATTTCCAACTCGTTGGGGTCTCGATTACGAGTCTGGGCGATACGAGGGATTTGGTTGCGGGCCGCGGCGACGCCGATATGGGGATCCAGACCGGAGCCGGAACTATAAACCAAATCGGCGGAGGGAGGAATCTGGGCCAACATTAGAGTTTTGACTTGTTCTTGAATCCTTGGAAGCAAAGCCGGGTTGCTGGGGGCGAAATTGCTCGCGCCGCTAACTCCCGTGTCGCCCGCCGCTTTTCCTGTGCTGTAATCCACGGCGCTGGGACGGCTCCAAAAATAGCGATCCCCGCGGAAGGGTTGACCAATCAGCGCCGAAGCGACGACCTGTCCCTGGGAATTTTTGAGGAAACTGCCCTGGGCTTGGAAGGGAAAGAGAAATTGCCCGCAAAGAAAAATAATTAAAGGATAAACAACCGCCGTGATCAACCAAAATAACAGACTCACTTGAATCGCTCGTAACCCTTCTCGGATTTGACTCATCTTAAAATTTCTCCGGTTGCAGAATGACTAGGAATAAATAAACAAAGAGAGAAAGCGCGACCAAACCTAAGCCCGTTAAGGCGTAAATCTGCCCTCTGGATAAACCGGCGCCGGCGCTGGCTTCGACCCAAGGCGCGAAGGCGAGGTTAAGTAGAAATAAAACTCCGAAATAAAAGGCAATGTTTTTAAAGGTCAATCGTCGGGGCAAGAGCGCCGATGGGGTCTTCATAGCGGAAAATATCTCCAGAGCGAGGGTTGGGAAATGGGGTCTAAACTAAACCCAGGGAACTGAGGCAGACGTCGATGATTTTAATGGCGATAAAGGGCGAGACCACGCCCCCTAACCCGTAAATAAAAATATTCCGCTTCAGCAGTTGGTCGGCGCTTAAGGGGCGAAATTTAATCCCGGTTAGGGCCAAGGGAATCAGGGCGGGAATAATCAGGGCGTTATAGATTAAGGCGGAAAGAATGGCGGAGTCGGAACTGGTCAATCCCATAATATTTAACCCCCCAATGCCAACGCGGGTAAATATGGCGGGAATAATGGCGAAATACTTGGCCACATCGTTGGCGATGGAAAAGGTGGTCAAGGCGCCGCGAGTAATCAGTAATTGTTTGCCGATGGTGACGATATCAATCAGTTTTGTCGGGTCGGAATCCAGATCCACCATATTAGCCGCCTCCTTCGCCGCCTGGGTGCCGGAATTCATGGCCACGCCCACATTCGCTTGGGCCAGCGCCGGCGCGTCGTTGGTGCCGTCCCCCGTCATCGCCACTAATTTACCCTGGGCCTGTTCGGCGCGGATGACCTCGATCTTATCCTCTGGAGTCGCTTCGGCGATAAAGTCGTCCACCCCGGCTTCCTGAGCGATCACAGAGGCGGTAATTTTATTATCTCCCGTCAGCATAACGGTGCGAATCCCCATCCTTCTCAGTTGATCAAAGCGTTCCTTAATGCCGGGTTTAATAATATCTTTCAGATAAATAACGCCGTAAATTTCTTCTCCCCGACAGAGAGCTAAGGGGGTGCCCCCAAGGCGGGAAACAGACTCGAAAACGGCGTCTAAATCCCTGGGAATTTGCCCCTGTCGAGAGCGCACAAATCCCTTAATCGCGTCCACCGCCCCTTTGCGAATTTCTTGACCATCGCTTAAATCGACCCCGCTCATGCGAGTCCGGGCGGAAAATTCTACCCCCGTCGCCGTTTGGGGATCAATCGCGAGACGAGCGCCGAGTTTTTGAGCAAGTTGGACAATAGACCGCCCTTCCGGCGTTTCGTCAAATAAGCTGGAAATTAGGGCCACCTGGGCGACTTCTTCTAAACTGTGCTGGTTGATGGAAATAAATTCCTCCGCTAGGCGATTACCGAGAGTAATCGTTCCCGTTTTGTCTAAGACTAACGTGTTAATATCGCCGCAGGCTTCCACCGCCCGACCGGAGGTGGCGATGACGTTAAATTGCGCCACCCGATCCATCCCGGCGATGCCAATGGCGCTGAGGAGACCGCCAATGGTGGTGGGAATCAGGGCCACTAAAAGGGCGACGAGGGTGGAAACGCTAACGGGGTTATTAACATAATGAGCAAAGGAGGGCAAGGTCGCCGCCACGATTAAAAACACCTCGCTGAGGACGGCTAATAGAACCGTTAAGGCGATTTCGTTGGGGGTTTTGCTCCGCTCGGCGCCTTCCACGAGGGCAATCATCCGGTCAATAAAGCCTTGACCCGGATCGGCGGTGATGCGAACCGTTAATTCATCGGAAATAATTCGAGTTCCCCCGGTGACGGAACTGGCGATATCCGTGCCGGGTTGTTTGAGCACCGGCGCCGATTCTCCCGTAATGGCGGACTCGTCCACCGAGGCCATACCGCCAATCACTTCCCCGTCCGCGGGAATCATATCTCCCGCTCGGATTTGGATGATATCGCCCCGTTTCAGCGCCGCGGAGTTGATCGTTTCCGCTGAGCCGTCGGGCAGTAACCGTCGAGCTTGGGTTTCGCCCTTGGCGCTACGGAGCGCGTCCGCTTGCGCTTTTCCCCGACCTTCCGCCACCGCTTCGGCAAAATTAGCGAAGAGGACAGTCAGTAATAAAATCAGCGTAATAGCGCCGTTAAAGAGCGGTTGATTATCCGAGGCGCCGTCGCCAAAAAGCGCCGGTTTAAAGACCGTCAGCGCCGTAATAATTGTCCCGACCCAAACCAAAAACATGACCGGATTTTTGGCGGCGATACGGGGATCGAGTTTGACAAAGGCTTGTTGGATTGCCCGCAGATAAAGCCCTTTATTCTGGACTTTGGGCGTGTGTTTTCGTTGAGAGCGCGGTTTCGTTAACATTGGCAATTGATGATGGAGTTTATTGAATCCCCCTAAATCCCCCTTTCCAAGGGGGACTTTGAGTCTTGTTCCCCCCCTTTCCAAGGGGGGCTAGGGGGGATCTCGGCATTTGTGTATACACAGTAGCCTTTGCAAGGGAGGACTTAACTCAGGTTAAAGGCTTCGGCGATGGGGCCAAGCACTAAAAGGGGGAAAAAGGTTAAGGCGCCTAAAATTAAAATTACCCCGGCGGTTACGTTCGTAAAAAGCAAGGTGTCGGTGCGAAGGGTTCCCGGCGTCGGCGGCAGTTTTTGCTTCCGAGCCAAGCCGTCCGCTAGTAATAGAAGCGCGATGATGGGAATATAGCGCCCTAGAAGTAAACTAAAACAGGCGCTTAAATTCCACCAGAGGGTATTGTCTGCGAGGCCTTCAAAACCGGAACCATTGTTGGCGGAGGCGGAAGCGTATTCATAGACCACTTGGGACAAACCGTGAAAGCTGGGATTACTCATTCCCCCCAAGGTTTCGGGAAAGCCTAAAGTAATAGCCGCCGGCAACAAAACGCCGATGGGATGAACCAGCAGAATCACGCTCGCTAAAACAATTTCCTTTTTCTCAATTTTGCGTCCTAAAAATTCAGGAGTCCGCCCCGCCATTAACCCCGTGAGAAAGACCGCTAAAATCAGATAGATAAATAGATAAGCGGTTCCTGTGCCTTGCCCTCCCCAAATGACTTGGAGAAACAAGTTAAATAGAACGACAAATCCCCCTAAAGGCATTAAGGAATCCAACATCCCGTTAACGGCGCCGGTCATGGTGCCAGTGGTGGAAACTGAGTATAGAGCCGTTTGGGCCCAGCCGAAACGAATCTCCTTACCCTCTAAGTTCTCAGAAGCGCCGCCTAAAATGGCGTTCACCGCGGGATTGCCCTGAAGTTCGCCCCAAGCGGCGACGCTGGTCAGAACCAGAAAAATGCCCATGACCATACCGTAGAGAAGCCAGGCTTGGCGCCGATTTTGAGCAAAGACGCCGTAGGTATAGATCAACGAGGAGGGAATACCGAGCATCGCCACCGTTTGCAGTAAGTTAGTAAAGGCGTTGGGATTTTCAAAGGGGTGGGCGGAATTAACCCCGAAAAAACCGCCGCCATTTTCCCCCAGTAATTTAATCGCTTCAAAGTGAGCGACGGGGCCAACGGCGACGACCTGAGAAGCGCCTTCCAGAGTGGTTAGATGAACCGGCCCCGACCAAGTTTCCGGCGTCCCCGCCATGAGTAATAGTAAGGCGATAATTAAAGAGAAAGGCAGAAGAATCCGGGTAACACTTTGGGTGAAATCTTGATAAAAATTCCCCAGACCGTTTCCCGTTAGTCCCCGAATAAAGGCGATACCCACCGCCAAGCCCGTGGCGGAAGAGGTAAAGAGTAAAAATCCCAGCCCAAAGACCTGACTAGCGTAGCTGAGGGCCGTTTCCCCCGAATAATGCTGTTGATCAGTGTTGGTTAAAAAAGAAATAACGGTGTGTAGCGCCAAATGCCAACTCGGCGCCGGCAATTGGGCGGGATTAAAGGGTAAGACGCCCTGAAGCAAGAGTAAGCTATAGACGCCAACGCCCATCGTCAGATTAAGATACAATAACGCCCCGGCGTACTGCCAGACGCTCATGGAGTCTTCCGGCCGGACTTGCGACCAGGCGTAAATTCGGCGCTCTACCGGCCTCAAAATGGGGTCTAACCAGGTTCTCTCTCCTTGAAAAACCGCCGCCATATAGCCCCCGAGCCAAGGGGCTATGGCAATGACAAGGGCAAGGGTCAGGAGAATTTGTAGCCATCCCTGCAACATAGAAATACTTCCTACCGCAAACTGAGCATCATTGTAGGGGATAATCTTTTAAGAGTCAGCCCCTGACTTGTATAGTTTTTCTCTAAACAATCGTTTAGAGCCTAAACAGTTTCCTAAACGCTTAATTTTGCCTCAAGGCAAATATAGGGGCATTCACGGTTCTGAGAGACAGTCTTATGGTCAAGCTTATTCTTAGAGGATTGAGCGTAGTCGAAGCTCTTATTTTACAGGTTTACGCGTCGGCCTACAACTCTATTTTTTTAGACAATATTAAGCTTGTATTATTATTCTCGATAGTCTTTATTTTAGAAATTTCAACCCCCGTTAGCTATGTTTTTGGTTATCTTTATATTGCGCCCATCCTTTGGGCTAATCGGCGTCTAGAAAATTTAGCCATCTGGAAGCTAACGTTTATCGCTATTTTTTTGACGCTCTTAAACTTAATTTTTCCCCATAAAATTCCGGTGGATTTCCCCACTATTACTAACCGTTTTATCGCTAGTTTATCCCTTGGGTTAACCGGAATTATTTGCGAGCAAAATCGGCGCTCTCAAATGATTTTAATTCAACAAGAAAGTCAGCTTCAATCTCAGGAAAAAATGGTGAAACTTCGAGAAGATTTCGCTTCCACCTTGACCCACGATCTGAAAACGCCCCTCCTCGGCGCTCTAGAAACATTGAAGGCTTTTGAAAAAAGTCAATTTGGCCCGGTGAATAAACGTCAAAAGCAAGCCCTAAACACCATGAGTCGTAGTCATCAATCCAGTTTGCGTCTTGTGGAAACTCTGCTAGACGTTTATCGTAACGATATCGAGGGCCTCTCCCTCAATCTAGCGCCGGTTAACTTGGCCTCCTTGGCGGAAGCGGCGAGTAACGCCTTAGCCAATCTAGCGGCTAGCCATCAGGTTTATATCCGTCTTAACTATGGCGACTCCGATTTTCGTCAAGCCCTATGGGTCTTGGGAGATAAGTTACAATTGGAGCGGGTTTTTAGTAATCTATTAATCAACGCCGTTAACCATTCCCGGCGGGGAGATCATGTGGAAGTTTGTTTAACGGCTCAGACTTCCGCCCACACCGTCAAAATTTTGGATACCGGGTCTGGGATTAATCCCGACGAGTTTGCCAACCTATTCGAGCGCTTTTACCAGGGCGATAGTAATCGCCAAGCCAAAGGAACCGGTCTCGGTCTTTATCTTTGCCGTCAGATCGTTGACGCTCATCGCGGTAAAATTTGGGCCGAAAATCGTTCTCCCAAAGGCGCTATGTTCGCTTTTCAACTCCCTCGATATCATCCATGAGCTAAAATGACGCCCATTCGTTTACTAATTGTCGAAGACGATGAGCTGTTCCGCCTCGGGTTAGTCGTGCGTCTGCAACAGGAACCCGAACTGGAAATTGTCTGCGAAGCGGAGGATGGAGAAACCGCCATCGCTTTGGCCGGCGCCTATCCTTTAGATTTGGTGCTTTTAGACGTAGGCTTACCCCGTCTAGGAGGATTGGAAGCTTGTCAACACATTAAGGCTCAACAGCCCGGACTACCGATTTTAGCCCTGACTTCTCGCTCGGAGCCAAGCTTAATTAGTCGTCTGATTGACGCGGGCATTCAGGGTTTTTGCTTAAAGGGCGTCGATTCCTCGACCTTAATGCTCGCCATTCGTTCCGTCGCCGCCGGCGCCTCTTGGTGGGACTGCCACGCGACCCGGGAAATTCGCTCTACTTTTGCCCAAACCCTAGAGCCTTTACCGCCTCCGCGGGATTCTCTTTTAACGCCTAGAGAGCGGGAAATTTTAAGATTATTAGCTTCGGGTCAGAGCGACCGGGAGATTGCCCGTCATTTGTATATTTCTCCCGGCACGGTGCGCGTTCATCTCCACGCCATTATCAAAAAGTTGGGCGCGGCCAACCGACAGGAAGCCATTTTAGTTTGGCAAACCCAAGAGACGGCTCTGTCATAGGGTATCTGTTTCTTTTCTTTCCCGTTGAAGCGCCCAATTGCGGGTTTCAACCAGACGGGGATGGATGGTTTTCTGATGCTTCAGGAGATAGCTTAAGGTGCGGTCGCAGGTCTGACGGACGGCTCGGTCGAGGTTAACCCGGGCCGTTTGCCGCAGGGCCGTCAGGTCGGGACTATCGCCCCGGTTGGGTTCTAGGGCGTCCGCCACAAAGACGACGCGGGAGAGTTTGCCCATGCCCGGCTCCCCCAGGGTATGGTGACGAATGGCCCCTAGGATTTTCGGATTTTTGACGCCAAATTCCTGCTGGGCCACCAGGGCGCTGACGTCGGCGTGGATCAGGTGGGGCGTGGCTTCGAGGATGGGGTCAAGGGTTAACCCCGCCTGGCGAGCGAGTTTCAGCAGGCGCTCCTTGGGAAAAAATTTAGCCAGATCGTGCAAAAGTCCGGCTTGAGCCGCCAGTTCGGGATCGGCGCCGTGAACCAGCGCCAGTTCCCGGGACATCGCTTCTACCCCGAAAATATGGGCCAGGCGCTCCGCCGAAACTTCCTCTTTTAACCAAGCGATTACCCGCTCCCGGTCTAACTCCATAACGCGACCTACCTTAAACGCACTACTAAGCGCCGGTCCGGCTCGTGGCCCTG
Source organism: Cyanobacteria bacterium RI_101 (assembly GCA_016471375.1). Lineage (GTDB taxonomy): Bacteria > Cyanobacteriota > Cyanobacteriia > Cyanobacteriales > Microcystaceae > Synechocystis. Next base: position 10,991 of record WGLZ01000039.1, on the reverse strand, counting down.
GCTCTCCGTTTCCAGATCCGGCTCCCTCTGGAAAATGGTGTGGACTTGACGGCGCTCGGCTGCGGAGAGGTCGGTCAGTTCCACCGGCTGGCGATTAGACCGCACCTGTTGAGCCACGGTTTGGGAGAGGAGCAGTAATTCCTGCTGGCGCCGGAGGCGGTAGCCGTCCAGTTCCACAATAAAGGTGTGATGCTCTTCCCAATCAGCGTTGACGTTGAGGCGAGTGTTGAGGAGGTACTGAATGGAATCCAAGGTCGCCCCCCGCTCCCCTAGGAGATGTTGACACTGCTCCGGGGTTAACGGCGCCGGATCGACGAGGAGCCAAACGCCGGGGAGGAGCGCGCCGTCCCCCATCACTTGAATTTGGGCCGAGGCGGGCAGACCCATCAGGGACAGTAGAGTCTCCAGCCAGACTTTGGCTTGTTGGCTATGGCTTTCCAGTTCGCTAGTCATGGTTGGAATCTAAGAGGTTTTTTCCTTTTTCTTTTTGCTCTTTTCAAAGGGCAAAGCTTCCCGATTCTGGGCGGCGGCGGCTTTTTCCTGTTGGTCTAGGAGTTTTTGCAGGTTCTCCGGTAGGGGTTCCCGCATCAAAATCACCGTTTGCAGGGTTTGGAAGACGTTGGCCAGCACAATGTACATCAGCACCCCCGCCGGTAGGGGGAAGAAGAGGAACATGCCGCTAAAAATCACCGGGGTAATTTTATTGATGGTCTGTTGTTGCTGGGCCTGGGGATTGGCGCCCTGGGCGCCGCTATTCCCGGATAGTTCCTGGTTGAGGTAGATGCTTAAACCAAAGAAGATAATCATGCCGAGGATGTCCCAGTTAATCTCCCCGTTTTCCCCCGTGACGCCCACCTGACCCAAGGCCTTGATAAAGAGGAAACCGGTTTTGGAGGCGATGCCCGGCACCGTCACCTGCACCGTCGCGTCCCCCGGCGCTAGCGCCGTTACCGTGCCATCCGGCGCCACTTGGGCGCGGTCTTCCCCTTTGGTGAGGGTGTAGGTCGGACTCAAGTCGGGCTTGTGCTCCGTTTCGGCGGCGATCTGGGCTAAACTTTTGCCCTCCGCGGTTTGCAGTTGGATTTGGCTTTTCTGCCCCACCCCTAGGCGGTTGCCGCCAGGCAGGAAGGCGGTGATGGGGTAGTGAATGGCTTCGTCCACGTAGATATTTTGGCTTTTTGTCCCGTAGCTCTGGGGCGCCAGGTTCTCGATCTGCTCTTTGGGCAGAATTTGCAAATCCACAGTGTAGTTAATGTCGGAAAAGGGCGATCCTCTCAGGGTGGCGAAGAGGGCGAAGAGAATCGGCATTTGCAACAACAGGGGCAGACAGCCCGCCAGGGGGTTGCCAAACTCCTGCATTAATTTGGCCATTTCCTCCTGTTGCTTAGCCGGGTCGTCCTTATAGCGCCGTTGAATCTCCTCCTGGCGCTCCTTCATCAAGGGTTGGGTAATGCGCATTTTCCGCATATTGCGAATCTGCCCGGCGCTGAGGGGGTAGAGTCCCAGTCGAATCACGAGGGTCAGCGCCACAATGGCGAAGCCGTAACTATGGACGATCCCGAAGAAAAAATCCAGGATCGGCAACATAATGTTTGTCGAAATAAAGCCAATACCAAAATCCATGCGCTTAACTCTTGAGCTGTGGGGGGTAAATTGATTTTCTAAATAACCGTTTCCTGAGCGTAGCCGAAGGAAACGGGAGAGGCTACGCTCGGGAAACAAGGGAGTCGAAGGAAACGGGGGTCTAAAGATTATTGACTGTTAATCGCCTCCAGGGACAGACCGGTTTTGGCCGCCACCCGCTCCGCCATGTAGTCGCAAATTTCCCGGAAGCGGGGTATGGCCCGGAGTTCCAAACGGCTGTTGTCCTTGAGCGTCACCACCACGTCCCCCCACAGCCCGATTCCCCTCGGAATTTTAGCGATCTTGCTAATCTCGCCATAGACAATATCGGTGCGGTCTCTCCCCATCCAGCCCCCGGTGATGGAGATGCGGCGGTCGGTGATTTTATAGCGGAGCCAAATAGCCCGCACCACGGCGCCGACGGTCAGGGGCAAAAAAATGACGGTAAAGCCCAACAGAATATTAATGATCAAATCGCCAATGTGGGGGCCGCCCTCATAGAAGGTGGTTTCTCTAATGCCCATACGGAATGATCCCCGCTTGTGTAAATAATTGCTCTAATTCTCTCAAAAAATGCTCGGAGTTGTACAGCGCCGCCTGGGGTAAGACCACGATAATCACCTGAAATCCTCCCCCGAGACGGGGCAAAAGTCGCAGAATAACCCCTCGGGCCCGGCGCTTGAGACGATTCCGATCCACCGCTCGCTTACTCACTTTTCGACTGACGCTAATGCCAAAGCGACTCTGGGCCAGCCCCGGCTCCTTGAGAACCCGCAGTAAAAGACAGGCTCCCCGGTAGCGTTTGCCCTGTTGATAGACCCGCTGGAAGTCTTGCCGGCGCTTGAGGCGGAGCGGGGCGGGTAATCCCATGCTCCCTAAACAGAGAGTTGATGCCGTCCTTTCTTGCGTCGGGCTTGAATGACTTTGCGGCCATTGTGGGTGCGCATCCGGGCCCGGAACCCGGAGGTGCGTTTTTGTTTGCGGACGGTGCCGCCGAGGGTGCGCTGGGTCATATCGCTACAATTTCCAAAAGTTCCAAAAAAGACACAGTTTTCGATTGTAGCATTTACTCGGCGCCGAGTTCGGGGAAGGGGCGGGGGGATTTGGCCAACTCTTTCACTAGGATCCAGCGCCGGGAAGGCCCGTCGGCGGGGGGATTGGAGACGGCTTCTTCGCGAATTTGCAATCGGTAATAGAAACCGGGGACATAGTTAAAGCCTTCCACGGGGAAATACTGGAGGCGCCAGGGCCCGGCGGCGGATTCCTTCACCCGCCAGCATTTTTGCGGCCCGACGCCGACGCAATCCGCTAATTCAGGGCCGACGTAAATTTCCTTCAGCGCCGCCTGGGCGAGGGGTTGAAAGCGCAGACTTTGGTTCCCAGAGCCGTAATAGATGACCAATTCCCCCTGGGGCGTGATTTGATACCGTTTCGCCTGGCTCAGCGCCTGGGTTAGGGCCGCCTCTTGCTTCATCTGGGGTTCCGGGCAGGCCATCATGGTGCTAGCCATTGGGGGATTAACGGTTAACTGGTCGCCTTCGGTTGTAAATTGTCCGATTAAACGATTACAGCCCCCCGTCCCCGCCAACCGTTGGCCCTTAAATTCCAAAGACGCGGGGGGGTTGGGTAAAGCGGGAGCGCCGTCAATACTGAGCAAGCGCCAGGGCTGTTTTTCCAAGGGCGAAGGGGCTTGAGCTTGCAGAGGAATTTGGGCCATGGCCGTTACCGTCAGGGTTAATCCGGCGAGGGTCAACCAGCGAGAAGTCGTCATCGTTTACTAAAGCTTTAAAGTTCCATTAACTTCAGAGTGCCATACCCTTAGGAACTTGCGGCGCCGATCTGGACAGAATCCGTAATGTCAAACTGAAAACCAGCCTCAAAAACAAAGGGAACCTAGACAGATCTAGGTTCCCTTGTCGGGTTGAATCAACCCTTAAAGCCGTAAGACTAGAGTCTAGCCTTTTTTGGCTTGACGGCGCTTGAAGGCGGCGCCGAAGGCCACGGCGGCGGAGGCGCCGAGCATGGTCATGGGTTCGGGAACGGCGGTGACGAAGCCAGTGCCGCCAAAGGTGTTAAGGGTGTTGGAGTTGAAGATCAGAGAGGCTTTCCACAGGTGGCCGCCAAAGCTGAACACATCAGACTCAAACTGGGTCGTGGAAAAGGTGCCAGCAACGCCGGGGCGGAAACCCGCCTGGGGGTTGTTGACGATGGTGGTGTTAACAGAGCCGCCGCCTAAGACGAGGGGGGAGGTTAAGTTAACGGGACGGAAGTTGGGAACGACTCCGGGAAAACCGTCGGGGAACTCGAGGTTAAACACCGTGCCGCCAGGAAGGAGAGAAGAGACGACAGACTGTTCGGCGGGATCGGCGGCGACAGCGTTACCCACCGTGGTCAAAGTGGTGGCGGCGGCGGTGCCAGTGCGATCTCCGTTGAAGGAGAAGTCAATGACCGTGCCGAAGGTAGTCGCTTGGGCTTGGGGAGCGGCGATAGCCACGGCGGCAACCGCGGTGGTGGCGGCGATACCGGCGGCCAGTTTTTTGGAAAGAGTTAGCATGATGGAAATGGTAGTCGGTAAGAACTATAAAAATGGATCTTGATGGATATCAAGAGGTCGGCGTCGCCGTCTAGCAACTAGCCTAGAGGTGTACTTTAGGTCTAAAGACTTAGTAAGACCCCAGACTTCACCTTATAGTAGAGGGACTTCCCCGATTCGTCAATAGCGCCGGGTCATTTTTTGTCACTCTTTATGACTTTTTTCAGTTAACCTCTACTCCTTTAGCAGTTCCCGAGCGGCGCCGGGGTTAAAAAAGGTGACCATAGCGCCGTCCAACGAGTCGCAGGCTTGGCTGTTATCCGCTTGGTAGGCGGTGAAGCGGTCGGACACAACGCAAAGGCTTTGACTCGGGGAGCCTTTAGGAATCGTTCGACTGATGGGGGAATCTTTGTCGATCTGGAAAAAAACTTGAGCGCGGTCGGGGTAAACGGCGCATTCCCCCGGCTCTAGAAGCCACCAACCTTCGCTAACCCAGACCTGGTTCTCGTTCTGGGAGGCCATGGCCATGGCGATGTCGTAGTTGAGGTAGTTGCAGGTTTCCCCCGCCTGAACCGGACTGGGGGCAAGGGCGAGGAAACTGGCGGGGAGAAGGCCGAGAAATAGGGCGGATAAGGGTTTCATGGAGACTTGGAGATAAACGGGACAACAACTAAAAGGTTGTTTAAAAAGCGTCAACACCCCAGTGTTATCCCCCCTAACCCCCCTTAGAAAGGGGGGAACAAGACTCAAAGTCCCCCTTACGAAGGGGGATTTAGGGGGATTCCCAGAGACAGTACGGCGCTTTCCAAACATCTTCTAAGGATAAAAGGCCAGACGGGGCAGACCCAAGGATTCTTCCCAACCCATCATCAGATTTAAACACTGGAGCGCCTGACCGGCCTGACCCTTAATTAAGTTATCAATCGCTGACACAATGATTACCCGATTGGTGCGGGGGTCGGTCTCGACGCCGAGGTAACAGCAGTTGGTGCCCCAGGCCCACTTGGTTTGGGGCAAGACGCCGGAGGGCAAGACCTTAATAAAAGGAGAAGAGCGGTAGAAGGCGGTATAGATGGTGAGTAAATCGTCCCGCACCAGCCCCGGATCTCTGAGGGTGGCGTAAACCGTGGCCAAAATGCCCCGCACCATGGGAATCAGGTGGGGCGTAAACTGGAGCCGGAGACTTTGCCCCGCCAGATCGCTACAGATTTGCTCAATTTCCGGGGTGTGGCGGTGGTTAGCCACGCCGTAGGCGCCGAGGGAGCCTTCCGCCTCCGCGAGAAGCATGGGCACTTTAGCCTCTCGACCGCCGCCGGAGGTGCCCGACTTGGCGTCGATAATGGCGGTCTCCGGCACGATCAACCCCTGTTTTAACAACGGCGCTAGCGCTAATAAGCTAGCGGTGGGATAACAGCCCGGACAACCGATGAGGCCCGCGCCCCGGATTTGTTCCCGATAAAGCTCCGGCAGACCGTAGACCGCGGTTTTAGCGACGGCGCCGTCCTCCCGGTCTTTTTTGTACCAAGCGGTGTAGGTGTTGAGGTCTTGGAAACGGTAATCCGCGGAGAGGTCGAGGACTTTACAACCCTTGGCCAGCAAAATCGGCGCCATGTCGCAGGCTAGACCGTTGGGCAGTCCCAAAAAAACGACGTCGCACCGTTGGGCGATGGCCTCCAGATCAATGGGTTCAATTTTCAGCGCCACCGCCTGGGCCAAGTGGGGATAGATGTCCGTATAGGCCTTGCCGGCGCTGCTGTGACCCGCCAAATAGGTCAACTCCGTTTGGGGATGCTCCAATAAAAGTTTGACCAACTGCACCCCGCCGTAGCCGGAGGCGCCGATAATGCCGACCCGGGTTAGCCCCTGTTCGCTCATGTGCTCTCTTCCTTCCCTTGCTCCCAAGGGCTTAACCAATCAAGACTTGGCTGAATTTTAGAGCGAAATGAGAAAAATAGGCGCCGGTTTCCTCACAAAACTAAAAACTGGCTAAAAGCCAACCGTAAAGACTTAACAGTAAGGCCTCGGCGATCTCCACCACAGCGCCGTAGCTGTCCCCCGTGTGTCCCCCCAAGCGCCAAGCTAAAAGGAAGGCGATTCCCGGCGGAATCCCCAGACCTAAAATCGTCGCGCCGAGGAGCAGTTCCCAATCCCCCGGTTGAAATATGCCCCAAACTAACGCGGTTAAACCTAAACATCCCAATCCCCAGAGCAAATCTTCGGGAACCTCCAGAGTTCTGCGATGAATCAACCCCTTGCCCTCCGTCCTCAGGTAGGGAAACCAAGCGATAGCGCCGACCTGGCCCCAGCGGGCCCAGCCCCAGGTCAGGGTTAAGAGCCAACCCCAGGCGCCGCCTAAATTCAACAGCGCCAACAACGCCATCCCCTTCGCCCAGAGGATTAAAGCAATGGCCATGGCCCCGTAGGCGCCGGTATGACTGTCCCGCATCACTTCTAACCGGCGCTGGGGGTCTTTGATTTGCAACCCGTCCGCCGTGTCCGCCAACCCGTCTAAATGCAATCCGCCGGCGCTCAAAACCCAAAAGGCGACCGCGAAGACGGCGCGAATTTCCGGGGGACAACCGCCGAGAGCCAGAAGGCTTAACCCCAGGGTTAAACTTCCCCCTAAAGCTAAACCCACCAAGGGAGACCAACGGGCGATGCGCTCAAAAGTAACGGGCCACCGGGCTGGGAGGGGAAAACGACTATAGAAAAGAACGGCGCCGCAAAGGGAAGGTAAAAGGGATTTCAACGGGGATAAACCTAGAGCCATTTTTCTAAACACTCCCGAGTTTGGCGCCCCGTTTCCGCCCAGGTCAGTTCCTTCGCGCGAGCCAACCCTTTTTGAACCAGTTCCGACCGTAACCCCGGCTCCTCAATCAGGCGCTTCATGGCGCCGGCAATGTCTTCCACGTCGTAGGGATTGACCAACAGCGCCGCCTCTCCTGTAACTTCCGGTAATGAGGAACAATTGGAGGTAATTACCGCCGTTCCGCAGGCCATCGCCTCCAGCGCCGGAAAACCAAACCCTTCCCAGAGGGAGGGAAACACTAGAGCCGTCGCCCGGTGGAGCAAAAGGGGCAAGTCCTCCGGGGGGACGTAATCCAGCCAACGCAGACGGGCGCCGAAGCCGAGACTTTCTCCTAAAGCCGTTAAGCCGGGACGGTAGCGGGGGTCTGGGGGGCCGGCGCACCAAAGTTCGTACTCTTCCGGGATCTGGGCGAAGGCTTGGATGAGGCGAGCTAAATTTTTGTGGGGGTCTAGTCGTCCTAGGTAGAGGAAATAGGGACGGGGAGATTCCCTAGGGTCGGGGCAAAAAAAGCGGCTGGGGTCGTGGCCCAGGAGAATGGGGGTGATTTTAGCCGCGGGAATCTGGAAAAAATCGATTAAGTCGGCGGCGGTGGCCTGGGAGTTGCAGAGGATATGGGTGGCCCGTTTTAACACCTGGGGCAGATAAAAGCGGCAGTAGTAGGTCAGGGGGGAGCGCCAGCGGGGAAAACGGAGGGGAATCAGGTCGTGAACCATCACCACCGAGCGGCAAGGTTGAATTAATGGCGCTTCCGGGACGGGGGAAAAGAGGAGGTCGGCTTGTAACTTCCGGTAAATCTGCGGCAGTTGGGTTTCTGTCCAGACGAGGCGGTTAAAGTGGCCCCGACTGCCCTGGGCCGGGGTGAGTTGGTCGGAGACGAGATAGCGGTTAAAACCCGGCCAATCTTGGCTCGCGAGTAAAGTCGGCGCTAGGGGCGCCAGATAGGGAAAGACATTTTGGGCGTAAACGCTGACGCCCGTGGGTTCCTTTAAGAGAAAGGAGAGATTGATCAGGAGTTTAGACACGGGAGCAAGAAATTAGAGCTTTAAATCGCCGACTAACTGAAAAGCGCCGGCGCCGGAGACCACTTGACCCGCGTCCCAAGCCTCCAGTCCTTGGTTCTGTAAAAATTCCAGACTGGCCTCGGCGCTCTCCGGGGGAACCGCCGCCACCAAGCCAATGCCCAGGTTAAAGGTTTCCAGCATGGACGCCGCCGAGATTTGCCCCTGTCGAGCCAGCCAGCGAAAGAGCGCCGGAACCGCCCAACTTTCAGCCTGAAGCTGCGCGTCCTGACCCGGCCCGAGACAGCGGGGTAAATTTTCCGGCAGACCGCCCCCGGTAATGTGGGCCAACCCGTGAACTGGTAATTCAGATCTTAACAGCGCCAGGATGGGTTGAACGTAAATCTTCGTAGGAGTCAGAAAACTTTCCCCCAGGGAAGCGCCGCCCAACTCCGGGGGACACTCTTGCCAATCGTAACCGGCGCTTTCGACCACTTTCCGCACCAGGCTATAGCCGTTGCTGTGGGCGCCGCTACTGGCCAGGGCGATTAAACGGTCTCCCACCTGCACCTTTTCTCCCGTCAGGAGTTGGCTCTTTTCGACAATACCCACCGCAAAGCCCGCCGCGTCGTATTCCCCGGCGCCGTAAAAACCCGGCATCTCCGCGGTTTCTCCCCCCAGCAGGGCGCATCCCGCCTGCCGACAGCCCTGGGCGATTCCCGTCACTACTTCGGCCAACTGCTCGGGGTCGAGTTTCCCCGTGGCGAGGTAGTCGAGGAAAAATAACGGCTCGGCGCCGCTGGTGAGGATATCGTTGACGCACATGGCCACCAGATCGACGCCGATGGTTTCGTGGCGGTTCAGCGCCTGGGCGATCTTTAATTTGGTGCCCACCCCGTCCGCGCCGGAAACCAAAACCGGTTGCCGGTAGCCCTGCGGCACTTCAAAGAGACCGCCAAAGCCCCCCAAGCCTCCTAAAACGCCGGGGCGAAAGGTGCCTTCCACCTCCCGGCGAATCCGTTCCACAAAGTCCCGTCCGGCGCCGACGTCGACCCCGGCTGAGCGGTAATCCATAGCCAATCCTTTAGCTCCCGTCCAATGGTGTTTTCCCAGAATAGCCTGACCTTGCAGGGTTTCAGATCTGGGTTTTAGAGATTGTTTAAAAAGGGTTTATCCCCCTAACCCCCCTTGGAAAGGGGGGAAAACTTCTCAAAGTCCCCCTTGCAAAGGGGGATTTAGGGGGATTTCCGATAATGAGCGGAAATGAGGTTGAAAACCCCACGCTTTAGCGGGGGGATGAAAACCATTGCGGGGTTTTAACCCCGCGTATTCACCTCCCTTTCTGTCCTTCAATATAACGTCTTACCGTTTCGGTGCTGGCTTTACCTGTTGATGCGACAAAATAACTAGGACTCCACAAGCAAGGTAGTTTTTTGAGTTGTGGAAATTCAGAGCGCAAAATCTTTGCGGCCCGCCCTTTTGTCCATCTGGCAATGTCCGATGGGGATTCAGTTGGCATAGCATTAACAAACAGATGAACTTGGTCTGGCATAATTTCAAGCGCAATAACCCGCCAGTTATGCTCAATGGCCAATTCAAAAACAATCGATTGCAATCTCGTGGCAATGTCACCCACCAAAACGGGCTTTCTGCGCTTGGGCACAAAAACGAAGTGGTAATTGACGGAAGAAACCGATGATTCGCTTCTCCTATATTCATTATCAGCAGAACTTAATGTTGCCATCACAGGTTGTCAAAACGCTATCAAGCGACTATAATAACACAAGGAGGTCTCAAATGTACGGAACGATTCAAGTTAGACTAAATGTGCCAGACCCCGTCAGGGATTATCTTGTGTACCAGTGTCAGCAAGCAAACAAGCTGATTAACTGCGCTACATATATCGCCCGTCAGTTACATTTTGAGCAGTCCCCCAAAAAAACCTTTTTTGTGGCGGACGAGTTTAGAGTTGGGCGATCATTGGGGCGTGTCAAAACTGCTGGTTACTACGACCTGTGGCACGAATTAAAAGAAAACCCTCATTACGTTGCGTTAGGCGGCCAACCCGCTCAACAGGTGTTAAAGGGAGTAGCTGAATCTTTTTCATCCTATAACGCCCTGTTAAAGCTCTTTTTTGCAGGAGAAGGAGAAAAGCCACGATTGCCGGGGTATCGCTCCAAAGATGGATTGGCCCCCATCACATACCCGGCCCAGCATCTTAAGTTCAACCTTGAGACAGGAGAGTGCCGACTCCCCGTTAGCAACGAAGTCAAGGGAGATCTACGCTCCGATTTTGACATTTCTGAGATTTGGATTAATGGCTGTTACAGCATCAAGCCAGAACAAATCAAAGAAGTGCGAATCTTGCCCAAAAACCAGACTCTTTACGCTGAATACGTTTATGAGTTTGGCAACGATGGCCCGACTTGCGCCCTGGGATTAGACCCCCATCAAGCCCTAGGAATTGATCATGGACTTGGTAACTGGCTGACTTGTGTTTCAACCCTTGGCAAGTCGTTCCTTATTGATGGGGCGCAAGTCAAATCCGCTAATCAATGGTATAACAAGCGAATTGCTGAACTCAAAACAGGACAACCGCAAGGTTACTGGAGTCCAGAACTGGCTCGTATCACTGAAGAGCGAAATTGTTTCATGCGAGACGCCGTTAACAAAACGGCTCGATTCATTGTCAATCACTGCCTAGAAAACCGTATTGGAGTGATTGTCTTTGGATGGAATAAAGGACAAAAAAATGGAATCAATCTCGGTTCTCAAAACAATCAGTCTGTTGTCCAAGTTCCAACAGGACGGTTAAAAGAGCGTCTTCGGGAATTGTGCGCGGTTCACGGTATTCAGTATATTGAAACCGAAGAGTCTTACACTTCTCAATCTTCTTTCCTTGACGGGGATCTTCTGCCGACATTTGGCGAAAAACCCAAAAGCTGGAAGCCGTCAGGAAAGCGGATTACCCGTGGACAATACAAAACCGCCCAAGGTTTTCTGATTAATGCAGATTGCAATGGAGCGG
>WGLZ01000025.1 GCA_016471375.1 Cyanobacteria bacterium RI_101 | reverse complement strand
TTGATCTGTGCTTCCTTGCCCAAAGAGTTGGTCGTTGCCGTCGTCCCCGAGGAGTAAATCCCGTTGCTCAGAGCCGACTAAAACATCCATCCCATCTAGCCCTTCGAGGCGGTAGTAACCCGACTGACCGGCGGCGCTGATGTAGTCGTTGCCCTCCGTGCCGAAAACAATTCCCCCGGCGCTGGGCACGTCAACGGTTTTGAGTTGGGGCAGTTTAAAGTCGAGGGCCACTAGGCCGTTAACCAACCCGTCGCCGTCGAAGGGGCCGCCGTCTTGGAAGTTCAGACGGTAGAGGTCATTGATGAGATCGCCGTCCAGATCTTGGACTTGGCCGACGCCGTTGACATTGCTAAAGGGCAGGTTTTCATAGGCCAGGTTAGTCGGGTTCCAAATCAGGGGAATGACGGCGCCGTCGAGAAGCAGATCTAGGGTGACAACGCGGTCGGGGCTATCGGCGCTGGTGACGTCAAAGGCGACGGAATTGCCGTCTTCCCCGGGAATTAACGTCCAGCGCCGGATTTGCTCATTGACGGCGGTCATGGCCGCTTCCCAGGCGTCCGGCGCAAGGTTAGAATCCGTCTCTTCTCCCGCGAGGGTGACGGCGAGGCCAAATTGGCGGCTACCGACGTATTGACCATTATTGGGGATTGGAATCGTCACCGTTGCGGTCGTTTCTCCGGGGGCAAACACGGCCCGCCCCGCCACCGGCGTATACCGATCCCCGGCTTTGCCACTGCCGTCCTGGGTGAGATAATTAACCCACAAATACTTGTCCAAGTCCCCGCTCCGGCTGACGGTAAACTCTGCCTTGCCTAGGAGTTCCGACACCGTAGGGCTGGAAACCACAATTTGGCTGGGAGCGGAGGGTTGATTGGCGACGCTAAAGTCGTTCGAAGCCTCTGTATTGGTTGTCGGCGCGCTGGAATTAACTGTTTCCGCTGGAACGGATGAGGCGACCAGCGCCGTCCCAGAGTTGGCCGTGTCGCTGGGAAGAATTGAAGCCGGGATGTTAGTCGTCGGAGCGTCAAAACTGACGGAGTTGGCGGAAAAGGCGCTAGAGGTTTGATTCACCAACACCGCGACGGCGGAACCGGAGGCGGTATATTTCAAGAAATTACGGTTATTTTGATAAACCGTTTCTGGAGTGGCGCTAAAGTCATTGCTCAATACCAAGAGATCCGTTGGATCTAGGTAAAGGGTCAGGGTATTTCCGGGGGACAGGGCTGTCACCGTTAGCGAGTTCAGCGCGAGGGTATTGGAGCCATAACCCTCCGTCAGTAAAATCTCAAAGTTCTGGAGCCTTAGCCCAGGGGATAGTGTGGTCAAATCCCAGTTTTGGCCGTTATAACCGGCAAGAGCCAACGTATCAGTACCAGCGCCGCCATCCAAGCGCCGGAAATAGGTATCGGCAACGGTGACGAAATCATCCCCCGGCCCGGCGTAAACCACATCCAAACCGCCGTTAGTATAAATTTGGTCATCCCCTTGCCCTGCCACAAAACTTTCCCCCGTGGGCGTTCCGACCATAATATCGTCGCCAATGGTGCCCGTTTGATTGACCGTGTTATTAAAGTCACTGCCGAACAACGTGTAGGTCAAATTGTCGTTATTACTGGGAGAACCGATGACAAAGTCGCTAAATCCATCCCCATTGACATCCCCGGCGCCGGCTAAGGAAATGCCAGACTGGGAACCCGGTAAGCCGGTAATTTGGAATCCATACTGGGTTTGCCCCACCTGGGAACTGTCGTAGCTCAAGGTAACGGCGCTGGTACTGTTAATGCTGGGGTCATTCCCGGCGGTAAAGGTAGGCACCTGGGGATTACCCGAAGCGGCGTACTCTAAGCCCCCGGAGGACGGCGCGGTATAAGTAACGGAGACAAAACCGCTCAGGTTGACGTCGCTATTCAGATTGAGAATCACCTGACTGGACTCAACGGTCAGACTTCCCACGGCGACTTGGGTTAAACCGCTATTGACCGTAAAAGCGGAGGTATCGGGGATACTACTCGTTAGTAACTCTTGGCTAAATTTCAGGGTGAGTCGGCTAATATTACTCGTCACAAAACCCAGATTAAAGGGATTCGTCGCCCCATTCGTATTACCCCAGAGGTCATTGCCCCCGCCAAAGACAACAAAGGCTACGCCGTCAGTGGTGTTATTCGCGTCTAGCGCCGTGTTGGGAGAGGAAATCACTAAATCATCATAACCATCGCCGTTCACATCGCCTGCGGGGGAAACTTGGGTTAACAATAAGGCTTGATTATTCGCCGCGTTGGTGGAGGCGGTAGGCGCCGGAGTCGCTACGACAACATTGGGGTTAGAACTACTGTTGAAACCACTAGTGGAGCCGTAGTAAATTAACACCGCCCCTTGGTTATTTTCCAGCAGGGTTTCGTTGCTTCCTGACGTCGGTTGGTTCCAACTACCCAGATTCGAGAAAAAGCCGGGGGCGAGGACAGCAAAATCGGCAACGCCGTCCCCGTTAAAGTCGCCAATGGGTTGGAGTTGAGCGCCAAATTGTTGCGTTTGATTCGCCTCATAGATAGGGTTGGAAGTCAGAATGTTAATGGCTTGACTGCTTCCGGCGCCCGCAAAGCCGACTAAAATACTTTCCTGGAAATAGACCGGATCGGGACGGGAATTGGTGGTTTGCCCCGGCACGGCGCTGGCGGGAGAACTCCAGGTGTCTCCCCCATCGGTTGAGGTGATGTAGAGAATTTCATTGTCGTTATTGGATGACCGGAAGAAGTTGTAAAGAACGTCATCCACATAGATTAGACTAGGCCCCGCAGAGGATGATTGGCCTGAAATTTCGCTACTAGACCAAGCGGCGCCGTCATAGGTCGCTAAGTTTAAATCGTCATTGCCATTACCAATAAAGCTCACATATAAATTATCCCCATCGACGGCGACCCCCAGACGATCGCCAGATTCTTGAACCGTGCCAGCGCTATTGGTCACATTAGTGCTATCTCCAAGGGCGGGCCAAGTGGTTCCATCGGTGGAAGTCACATAATTAATATTTTGCTCCTTAGTACTGGAGACAAAAAACACATAAAGCTCGTTGTCATAAACCGCCAAAGTCGGAGCAATAGTCTTCGGACTGGTTTGGTTAATATTGGCCGAATTACTGGAGTCAAAGGTAACGCCCAATGCGCTACTGCTGTCCGCTGTGGCCGGAGTCACAATAATGGAATCATCCGTCCCCGTAAAAGCAAGATAAAGGGTGTCATTGTAAACCGCTAAAGAGAACGTGGAATCAGTTTCAAAGTCACTGCCAAAATTGGTTAACCCTTCCCAGTTGTAGCCATCGGCGCTCCGTTGCACCCAAAGGGTATCGCTATCATTACCGGGATAAGCCATGTACAAATAGCCGTTATAGACCGCAAAGGCTGGCGCTTGATCGATTTGTTGGCCGCTCAGGGAATTGTTATAAACATCGGATTGGTTGGAATCAGAGGTATAGAAATTCCACGCGTTATTGTTCAAACCATCAGGCGCCGATAGGGACGCCGCGGGGGGATTGAGGGAACTGCTACCGCTGGAGCTGGCCGAAGTATTGCCCAGATAAACACTACCCTGACCGTTAGGAATCGTAGAAACGGGACTGATTTGATTAGCATTAGGATCTCCACCCCCAATGTCCGCAAAACCATCCCCATTGACGTCGCCGATGCCGCTAAAGACTGTATTGCTGTTAGCAGTGAACGCCTCGGAACTATTCAGGTCACCACTACTGTTGCCTTTGAAAAGCTTTCGCTGACTTAACAACAGGTCGTCGTACCCATCGCCGTTATAGTCCCCCACGGCCACAGCGGAGGTTACGTTAGTCTGGTAAATATTGGCGCTGGTACTCAGTGTCAGAGTTTGTTGAGGGCCGAGGTTCGAGTTACCCAAGACGAGGTAGAAGTTATTGTCTTGATCCAAGACCCCAAAGTCCGCTAAGCCATCGCCGTTAAAGTCCCCCGCGGCTAAAACGGTTTGAATTAAGCCGCCGTTAGCAACGCTAACAATTAGCTCATCTGTGCCTGTCGCCGCGTCGAGTAAGTCTTCCGTGCTGGCGCCGAAGGTGACGATGGCTCCGTAGGGATTGCCGCCTGCCAGCACATCCGCAAAACCATCCCCATTGAGGTCCCCCGCCATGACGACGTTACTACCGGTTCCCACCAGCGCTTCGCTGGCGTTCAGGGCAGTGACATAGACATTTTCGGTTTCGCCGGCATAGCCGATGAACAGACGACCATTTAAAACAGCGGGGCTAAGTGAAGAGATACTGACTTGGTCGGTCACTTCATTAACACTAGACCAAGTACTACCATTAGTAGAGGTTAAGTAATAAAGCGAGGTATCGTTAGAAGCGAGACCGCTACCATAGGTCAAGTAAAGTTGCCCGCCGCCATTAGTAAGACCCGGCGCTGTAATCGCTTCTGAGACTGGGTCTGTAACAAATGAAAAGTTCCAGCTTAGGTTATCCAAGGTTGAGCTATCGGCGCTGGCGATTGAATAACCTTCCGAATTTCCATAAGCCACAAAAAGGGTTTCGCCCATAACCGTCGCGCTGAGCAGCCCATCGGCGCTGACCGCCGAACCTTGACTGGTGAGGGTGTATGGGGTTGACCAACCATCGCTGGATTGAGGGTTATTCGTGTAAATGTAAGTAATTTCATCACTGTCATCGTCAACAAAAAACATCATTAACTGGTCTTGATAAACGGCTAGAGAAACGCCTTCACTAGCAAATTGAGAGGTTGCGTATGGAGCGCTCCAGGTTTGTCCGTTGTTTTCACTGTAAGTAATATAAAGTTCATTCGCCACATTATCATTGGCGGCATTCATGTAGGCTAAATATAGAATACCTTCGTAGAAAGCTAGAGCGGGCCCAGCTTCAGCGAGGACGTCATTGGGGAGTAATGTCCCGCTAGACCATGTTCGCCCTGCGTCAGTACTGGTAGTAAGAACAATTTGATTGATTCCATCTGCCACCACATAGGCTAGATAGAAAACGCCATCATTGTTGATCAAGGCAGGGGCAAAGAAAGATTCATAGCCAACGGTATAAATTTGAGTTCCTGTCTCTGCGGAGTATAATGTGCCGTCAATAACAAAACCGTTATCAGCGGAAATATCGGCTAATTTAATACTGCCGTCGTCCGCTAACCAGGGATGACCATAAACGGCATAGATTTGCTGAGCGCCGGGAGAGGTAATCAGTAAATCATCCACCCCGTCGTTATTAATGTCCCCCACCCCTAGCGCCGCTTGCCCGGTGGTTTGGAACGGTTCGCTACCATTGAGCAAAAAGGTGGTTTTGCTATCGCTGGCGGTGGGACTGAGGTCAAAGAGGGTGGCTAAACTGTCTAAATTGAGGGGGCCAAAAAGGAGATAACTTTGGCCGGCGGCGTTGGCGGCCTGGGGCGCGTTGATCAGAAAATCTTGGTAGCCGTCATCGTTAATATCTCCGGGAGAAGAGATGGTAAACCCCGTTTTACTGCCGGCAATACCGCCGTTAATCACCAAATTGGCAACGGTAGTAATCTCAATCTCTTGATTATCGCTGGTTAGACTGCCGCCCCGGACAACGTAAACACCCCCCGTATTGTTATTGACCCCTGTAGCGGAGACCGCTAAATCCTGCTGACCATCCCCGTTTAAATCCATAGACGAGACTCCAGAGGCGATGGCCGCGCCGAGGAAGGAATCCGCCGCCACCCCGTCCTGAGCGGGGGCGCTAGGGCCGGTCAGGGTATAGGCGGGAAAACTGTTAATGCCGCTAGAGCCACTCCCAAAGACATAAACGGCGCCGGCGGCGACAGTAGTCGTCGCGGGATAGAGGTTTTGATTTTCCTTGGGTAAACCGCTCTGTCCTGACCATTGGTTGGTAACGGTGACAGCGTAACCCGGAGCGCCGATAATCAGATCATCTGTAGTATTACTGCCGGTAAAGGTGGTTGGCCCTTCCGCCGTATAGTGGGAAACGCCCAGGGAATAGCCAGCGTAGTCATCCGTTTGTCCGCTATAAACTAGCGTGGGGTTCGGGATTGGACTACCACTCTGAACCGTATTGCCATAAAGAACGTAAACCGACCCGGCGGAGCCGTTGGCCAGAGGAGCGCCGAAAATAAGGTCAGCGTAGCTATCTCCATCGAAATTGCCCACCGCCACAGCAAACCCCGCCAGTCCTCCCCCCTCTAAACCGTTAACGACAAAGCCCATGGAGGAAGGCGTCGCCGTTAAATCGCCAACATCTAAAGTGGCGCCGGGGTTGGCGTTCAGGTAACTGCCATAAATGACATAAATGGCCCCATTACCGCCGTTGGCGTTGCCGTCGCCAATGACTAGATCCGGTACGCCGTCCCCGTCCACATCCCCTGTGGCTAAGCTCATGGGCGCCGAGTTATTGGCCGTTCCCCCGTCTGTAATCCCGGTGATTAACACGCCATTGGGATTACCGGATAAATCGGTCGTTGTCAGGGGATTGGTTTCGTTGTCGCTTAAAACGGCGCCGCCGGCAAAGAGGATTTGCACCGTGCCCCCTTCTACCAATACGCCGCTACTGTTGGTATAACCCCGATTACCCACCGCCGTATAGACTAAGTTACCGGAACTATCAAAGGCGCTAGCTAGGACGGCGCCGATGGCCGTATTGTCCGTCGGGATAATAAACCCGCTATCAATCAGGGTGAGGGAAGAATCCTCGGTTTCTGTGACCGTGGCGATGCCCAACACCTGAGTCCCGGCGCCGTTAGTGGGATCTGTACTGCTTGGCGTCACTGAAATGCCAGTATCGGGGTCAGTATTAGGATCGGTATTAATGAAGACTAAGAAGTTGGAATAGTCGCTGAGGTTATTAGTTCCAGGGTCAACAAACAGGTTTAGTTGCGGGTTAAGAGTATTGAGCGGATAGCTAAAGCCCGTGCCGTCGGGATTAAGGCTATTTAAAAGCTGATTCCCCTGAACAATCCCCAGTTGTTGAGTGGAACTGTTAACGCCGGCGCCGATCGCCCAGGAAACGGTTTGCCCGTTAAGAGTGGCGGTTACAACCACGGAGGTCAGGGTTTGGGCCTGTTGATTCGGTAACGACAAAGGCAAATAGATATCTGTGACGCCGTTGGGATTGATATTACCGTTGGCGCTGGCGGTCGCGTTAGCCACGATATCCCAAGCTACGGGGTTGGCGTCGGCTAGGGCCGTGGGGGTCAGGAGCGGAGTGGGATTAATTTTGTCTGGGCTTTGCCAAGTCGAAGTAGCGCTATTCCAAATGCTATGGTAGGTCTGGGGCCCGGGGGGAACGGGATCTACATATTGGGCGCTGTAGCGATCGCCGATTTGATTACCGGCGCCGAACAGTTCCAGCGCCTGGGAGGCGGTAATTTGGGTCGGATTATCGGGAACACTATTGGGGTTGTAGGTTAGGGGGGTACTGTAGAGGGCGACTTCGTCTAAATACACTGCTCCCGTTCCACCGGCAAGGGTTAGAGTTCCCGTTGTCGGCGCGTCAGTAAAAGTAACCTCGTCTAAAGAACCCGCCAGTTCGCCGTTAATGTACAGATTAAGCGCGCCGCTTTGACTTTGGTAGGGGATGTTATAGGTGGCGACGACGTAATACCAAGCGTCAGTTTCGATGCTTGTACTACCGGTAATGCTAGAAGCCTGACTATTCGCTAAACTTAGGGTGACGATGGCGGAATCGAGGGTAATCGCGAATAATCCCCCAAAGGAGACTAAATCCAAAGATTCGCTGGGTAAATTGGGTACTTTAAACCAAAATTCCACACTGAAGTTTTGCCCGATAACCGGCAAGTTAGCCACGTTCACCTGACCGCCGCTAAACAGCGCCGCTCGGTTCGGATCGCCCAAATCGCTCAAACCCGTAGCATCAGGATTTTGCAAGGCTCCCGTTTGGTTGAGGGTGTAAGCACCGCTATAAACCCCATTGGCCGAACCGGCGAGTAACCCTTCATTACGGGCTGTCGTACCGCTTAAGTCCGATAAGCGGAGATAAATGACTGGATCTGATTCCAAAACCCGTTCGCTATAGGAGATGGGCTGGGTTTCTGTCCAGAAAATAGCGGGATTTCCATCAAGACTACTAATACTTAAAGCCGTAAAGGGGTCGGGGGTAATTGCCGATAAAATGCTGGCGGGGGTTGACCAGGAATTAGAACTTTCTTGCCAGAGCGAGTAATAAATAGTGGTGGTGTTTTCGCCATTATTATCGGTTTGGGTATTGAGCCAAGCCGCCATTAAATCGCCGTTGGGGCCGACGCCCAGGGTAACTTGACCATCGGTTCCCGCCTGTTGACCGGCCAGAGGAGCGGCTACGCTCCATTGATTGTCAGTCCCTAAAACGGAATAGTAAATATCCGTCGCCTGAAGGCTATTGTTAATTAACTCTGCCTGATTATCGGTGTAAATCTCTCCGGGAATAATCAGATTAGGAATATCGCTAGTGTCAGCGTTGACCCAAACCAGAAAATTGCTTCCTTCATAAAGAAAAGCGGCGGGATCAAAGTTAAGACCGCTAGCGCCGGGAATAGTGGAAATTGTGGAAATACCGCTATTGCCAAAGGGAGAAAAGGCCGTTTTAAGAACGGTACTGGGATTGGGCGGCGTAGTGAGAATAGCGCTACTCGTAAAACTATTAACCAGTTTCCCCTCGCTTCCCGTTAGCCCGCCAGTCGCGGCGTCGTAACTGACAGAAACTAAACTGCCTTGGGGGATATAAAAAGGGTTGTTCGAAGAAGTTTCTAGGCTTAAGATAACGGAAGCAGAATTGACGTTAGCTTGACTAACCGCTACGGACTGACCATTGACCAGAACTGTGAAAGCGCTATTAGAAGTTTCACCATTCTTAGGAATTTTTAAAGTCTGATCAAAGGGAATCACTAAAAGATTAGCGGCGCCGTAACCATTATAGTTATTGCCATTAAACTCCGCGTTTAAGGGCGCGGGGGCGGCGCTGGAATTATCCATCACAGTAGCCGCTAAATTGTCAAAGGGAGAAAGCCAAAAGGTGGTATTAGTGGGGTCAATGAAATTTAAATTAGCGCCGTCAGTATCGTTAGGACTGGCGAGGCTATAGCTGACTGTCACCGTGTCTGTGGCGCTGATGGATTGGCTTAATGTCAAGGTGACGGTATTGCCGGAAACGTTCGGTGGGTCGCCAGAATTAAATGCAAAGATGGAGCCATTCACCGTCACGACAAATTGATCCGCCGCGGGCAATGTGTCACCGGTCTGGGTGTTGGCTAAATCTTGACCAAAAGTTAGATAAATAATCCCCTGGTCGTCGGCAATGATACTTAGGGGCAAAAGCAAGGGAGAATCGCTACTCCAAGCTAAGAGAATATCTCCCGTACTTGTTAATGCCAGCGTGGGCGGACTATCCTGAGCAAAATCCTCTTCTAAATTGGCAATAACTTGATTCGTCTGGCTACTACCCGCCGAGGCGCTATTCACCAAGCCGTTAGTGGTCGCGGCGCTAGAACTACTGATAGAAATAGAAAACGCTGGAATTTGGCTATTATCAGCGGTCTGGAGATTACTCAGCGGAGAACTACCGGGGGTATAGGTTACGGTATAAGCGCCGGTCAGCGCGCTTTCTACCGCTAGGGTAACGCTCTGGTTACTGACCGCTAAAACAGAGTTAACGGTAATGTTTTGATCATTAGCGGTAACTGTAAAATTACTAACAGCGGGAATAATTTCTGTATTGAGAGGCGTATTAAAGTTGACAACAACTTGATTGATGGTATTGTTATAGTTTTGACTATTGCCGCCAATGGGACTATAGGTATAGGTTAAATTTTGACTGGTGTTATTCGCCACAGGTAAATCGCTAAAACCGGGAATAGCGTTACCTTGGCTATCTTCTAAGGGACTACTTCCGGGGGTATAACTTACTTGAACCGCATTGGTAACGCTTTGATCATTAAGAGTGGTATAGGGAATGGCATTATCTAGCCGTAAAATGACGGCATTCTCTTGCGCGACGGCGCCGAACACAGGAATAGTTTTTGTTTCGCCGCTCCCGTCCGTATAGGTCACGGTAAATTCCTCCCCGCTCGGCGCTGAAGCGGTATTGAGGGTCGTTCCTAAACTGGAGAAATCTAGGGTTAATAATGAGCCTTGGACAGAGGCGGTGGGGTTGGTATCCTCTTCGCCACTACTGCTCGTTAAAGCCAAACTGTTAGTGGTAGCGGAAGAAGCCAAATCCCCATAGGGATTGGTTTCCCAAGTCCAAGACGGGTTAACGCCGACGCCAATATTAATAAAACCCAATAATTTAGCGGTTAAGCTAATGGGAAAACCTAGGGTAAAACCAGCCGCCGGATCCCCAAAGGTGACAACAACGCTAATTTGACCATTACCTGTGAGTTGAAACAAAGAAGTCAAATTAAGTTGGGCTTGGACCCCGGTAGAGAGGGGGAAACCGATTTGAAACGAGTTGAGGGTCAGTTCGTCATTAACGCCGCCAATAATTTCAGCGATGGGGCTTCCCAGGGCAATGGCGATGGCCGCCGCAGATCCCACCGGGGGAATCAGTATCAAAGACTCTAAATCCCCGTCAGGATTGAGACCCGGGGTCAAAGGCGGAACATAAGTGGCCGGATCGACGGGGGATAAAACAGCTTGCACTAAAACCCCAACACTGCCAATCCAATCTAATTGAAAGTTGATACTTTTTCCGCCAATTTCATAGAAAGGAACCTTGGCGTTAAAGGTTAACTGTAAAACTGTTGTCTCAGTATTAAGAGGATAATCAGGCGACGCATTATCAAAATTATAAATCGTTCCTAAACCGCCAGAAATCTTAAAAAGATTAGCAATTTTTTTCTGCCTTGTCACCGCTTCTCCCAGCACATTTAACAATAAACCGCCCGATTTATCATTTAAGAGAGAGCCTACGTCAAAACCATCGGAACCCTGCAAAATTCCTTCAATTTTAATCTTGCTGAAAAAAGGGTCTAATAACGCCTTAACACCCGGAAAAGGAATACCGTCTAAAATGCCCCAGTTATATAAATTATTGCTACTCCAAGCCTGGGAAAAGTTCCAATTTTGGCCCCAGCCTTGAAAAGCCGGATCGCTACTGGCGGTGGCGGCGATGCTGAAGGATTCGCTAGCGGTTAAAGGACTATAACTGGCTTGGGCGACATTATCACTAGATGCGGAAATCGGCGCCGAAGAAAAATCACCTTGGATAACGCCATTCTGAATAACGGCCGGGGAATAGAGGGCGTTAGCCGTTGGGGTTGGCAAGATCGGGAACTGCGCGCTGGTAACGGTGAAGGACTGATAGTAAAGATCCGTGTCCTCTTGAATACTCTGGTTCGCCGCATTGTCTAGGTTGACCTTTTGTCCCGCCACAAAAACCGCATTATCCTGGACGATCGCCCTAGGTTGTAAATCCCCCACCTGATCCGAGGTCAAGGGAACAGCGCCGGGTAGCCATTGAAGTTGATTTTGACTATTATATTGAGCCGCCGTGTAGTAAAAATCGCTGTTATTGTCCTTTCCCTGTTGCCAGACCACCGCCAGACCCGGTAGCGTCGCCGCATTATCACTGCCCGATTGGAGGATGAGGTTGGGGCCAGCGACTAAGTTTAAACTTGCGACCGGCTCAAAGCCAACGTAAGCAATCGGTTGAGCGTCTTCCCAAATCTGGGCGTTATCGTTATAGACGGCGTGCCAGAGGTTTGGCCCCTCAACCCAAACTAAATGGGCGACGCCATTCGCGTCGGTGGTGATGCTCGACAGGCGGGAGGCAAGGTTAATGGACATGGGACACACTGAGGGGAACGACACCGCGCCTATCAGCTTAGCCCTATCACCCGATGGAAAGCTGTGGAAAACGTGTCATTTTTGTCACGACTTGAATCCTGAAGCCAGATCGGCGTCGAACCCCGCTCTTAATCGCCAATATCCGACGCCTGCTCACTGCTCACTGCTCACTGCTCACTGCTAACTGATAACTGAAATGTTTCCCGAAACCCTGATTGAATTTCTGCAAAAAAAACTCTGCCACCAAGGAGCGCCGCCCCTGAGCTGGCAGGAAGAGATGATCCTTCAGGGGATTATGCGCCAAGAAACCTATGAGCAAATTGCCAACTCTTTATATATCAGCGCCGGAACTGCCCGGAATATCGCTTCTCGCCTCTTTCGGCGCTTGTCGGCGCTATTCGGTTACAAATTAACCAAGAAAAACTGCTTAAGTTTCCTAAAAACAGTGGTTAACAACTCAGACTATCAACTTTTAGAAAACTATGAAATTCCGGTTAAAGAAATAGAAAAAGATCCGCCTATTTTATTACTAATTGATGATCAGCTAGATAATCTGTTGCTTCTAAAAAATATTCTCACTCAAGCTAACTACCTTGTTCGTACTTGTAAAAGCGGGCGCGTGGCGCTAGAGTTTATCGACCAAATTAAACCGGATTTAATTCTTTTAGATCTATTAATGCCCGACCTAGATGGCTATCAAGTTTGCGGCGCCCTTAAACAACATCCTCAATATCGAGACACTCCCATTATTTTCCTCAGCGCCGTCAGCGATCTGATTGATAAAGTCAAAGCCTTTAAACTCGGCGCCTGCGATTATATTACCAAACCCTTTGAAGCGGTGGAAGTGTTAGCCAGAGTTTCGAGTCAACTAGCCCTTCAAGCCCAGCGCCGAGCTTTAGCCGAGGAAATTCAAGCGCGTCAAAGCGCCATTGCGGCGCTGACTCAATCCCACTCTATTTTAGCGAGCGTTCTCAACACCATGCCCTACGGCGTCGCGGCGCTGAGCGCCCTCAGAAATTGCGACGACGCGGAAGTGATAGATTTTAGATTTATTTTAGTCAATCCGATTTTTAGCGAATTTTTTCAAAAAAGCGGCGCTGAACTCCAAAATTATCCCAGTTGCGCTAGTCTCTTTGCTGAAAAAGGCTTAACTTGCTTTACTCGTTTAATTCAAGTCGTTACTCTTGGGCAAAATTTTGAAGAAGATACGACATTAAAAAACCGTTTAGTAAGACTTCAAGGTCTTAAATTAGGAGACGGCGCCGTCCTTAATCTTTATCCCCGGTAAATAAACTAATGAGGGTTTGAATTTCAATATTTTTGACTAAAGAAGCTAATACTTCCGCTAACTCGGGATCCTGGAGTTTGATCTCCGTAATTAAGGTTAACATCCGACTTTCATCCAAGGCGCTCAGCGCCGACCAAAACTGCTGACGCCACTGGGAATCAATGAGCGCTAGGCTTTGAGAAATTAAACCAACGTTTACAGCGGCTCTTTCCCCGAAGGCGGAGACCGGCGCTGGCTCTGGAGTAAAATCAAGAACCGCTACCGGTAAAGAAAATTGAACTTGCGTCCCTTGATTAATTTTGCTGATTAAAGTAAATTTCCCCCCTAAAAGCTCAATGTATTGACGCGTTAAGGTTAGACCTAAACCCGTTCCTTCAATCAGAGGATCAATATTTTTACCCCGATAAAAAGGCTGAAAAAGAAGGGCTTGTTCGTTTTCACCAATACCGGCGCCGGTGTCTTCCACAGAAAAACTAAGGCAGGCTTCTTGATGCTCTAAGTATTGGCAGGAAACTATAACTCTGATTTCTCCCAGCGCCGTAAACTTAAAGGCGTTACTCAAGAGGTTAAAGAGAATTTGTCTTAACTTAGTACCGTCAACCTCAATCAGTTGAGGGCAAGGCGTTAAATACCCGAGATTAAAATTAAGATTTTTCTCCTGAGCGCCGGGTTGGAAAACCTCCATAATTTCCCGCAGAAAATCAGATAAGTTAACGGATTGCAACTGGATGGAAAGCATTCCCGACTCAATCTTAGCAAGGTCTAGAATATTATTAATGAGTAACAATAAATGAGAGCCACTTTTAAGAATCATATTCAGGGAAGTTCGCCATTCATCGGCACACTGGGAATCCTGAGCGATCAAACCCGCAAAACCGAGGATGGCGTGAAGAGGCGTTTTTAGCTCATGGCTCATATTGGCTAAAAACAGACCTTTAGCTCGATTTGCCGCCTCCGCTTTATCTTTTGCCTGAGCTAACTCTTGGGTCTTTCGACTCACTTCATGGCTTAAGATCCGGCTATAGTTTTTAAGAACTTTTTCCGCTTGTTTACGTTGTTGGATATCTTGAAAAATAACAATGGCAAAAATAATGTTTCCCGAGTCGTCGTAAATCGGCGCTGTCCACTGTTCCACTGGAATGTTTTTTTCTTCTTTTTTGAAAGATAAAGCGTCTGTATAAATTGAGTGACCGACAAGCGTTTTATCAATTTCGCCGCTAAAAAAGTCTAATTTTGAAGCTAAAAATTTTGTAGCGTAATCATTTATAAAAATTCTTTCTTTTTGAAGATTATAGACAATGATACCAATAGGAACCGCTTCTAAAAACTGTCGCAATTGTTGTTCTTTATCTTCCAGTTGTCGCACATAGGCTTTCAACTGGGCGCCCATCTTGTTAAAGGCCTGAGCCAATGTGTTGAGTTCCGCCACGGGACTGGGTCGCAACGCTCCTTGCCAACGTCCCTGAGCCAGCGCTAGGGCGGCTTGTCCCGACTGTAAAATAGGTTGAGTTAGATAGTGGGCTGAAATGAGACCGAGGATGACCGCTAATATGAGAGTTAAGACGGAAAAAATGAGAGATAGGCGCTGGTAGTGCCAAAAAGTTCCTAAAAAATCCGACTCTGGGATAGTCGCGACGGCTAGCCAATTAAGACCATTCTCCTGTCGGAGCGGAATCGCTAGAATAAAATAGGTTTTATTTTGGAACAAAAATGAAAAAGAGTAAGCGTTTTTTAGGGTTAGGGAGGAGGATAAACGTTGAGCGATGGATTGGGTAAGCAGATTAGAACTTTGAGACGCTAAGAGAGGAGTCGCTTGATTATTGATGATTTTTACTTGATTTTCGCCATCGGAGTTGGCGATGAGCCGTCCTTGATCATCGAGGATAAATACCTGTGCGCTGGGACTAATTTTTAACGATTTGAGATACTGGTTTAAATATAGTAAATCTAACTGAATAGAGCTTACGCCTAAAAACTGAGAACGATCAGGGCTATAGAGGGGTCGGGAAAAATTAATGGCTAAGCTTTTTTGATAGGTGATGCGGTTAAACACTGATATCCATTGCATTCTCTGATTCTGGGCGACCGCTTGATACCAGGGCCGAGTAACGACGTTAAACTGGTCGTTAATCAAAACCGGATTTTGATTTTTTTGATAATCCTCTAGAGAGAGGTAACCATAGTAACGAAAACCCGTTGTTCTCCCCGCCCTTGCGATCCCTTCTATTCGTTTTCCGTTTTTTAGATAGGTGTGTCCCGCCGCTCTAAATTCCTTGGTTTGATTGCCAATTAGTAAACCGGTTAGATAGTCTTTGCGAGAATTGAGATATTGTTGGTACAGATAGGGGCCCCAGGCGTCCATCTCTTCTAGATTTAATAACCCCAGATCAATCAGGGTTTGGTGTTCCTGGGTGATGGCGATAGGACGAGCCAAAAAGCGGTCAATTTCCTCCCTCAAGCGCCCGCCGATCTCCTCCAGTAGCGCCGTCGCTAAACGATTAACCGATTTTTCAGCGCCGTAATTGACAAAGACGACAACGCCGCCGGTGGCAATCAGCAACTGGAGAACCCAGGGAACCGTTAAAATCACCCGGAGAGACAGCAGACGAGGGAAGACGGATTTTATCTTCACGCGGGCGCCCTCCCCGAGAACGTTCCGCAAATAAGCCTAAACTCTAGCGGAAGACGATTCCTAAGCATAGCCAGTCCACAAGCGCCGGATTTGACGTTAAGTTTTGTGTGTTTGGGGTCTGTCTGGGAAAGACCCTTGATTATGATGGCCCCATGGACGGTCAGCGGCAACCGTTTTTCCTCGGGAAAAGCGCCGTTCCCCGTTTGCCCGCCGCCGATGTTTATCTCCGCTCAGAAACGCCATGAGACATTTTTCAGACGCCTGGATTCAGGAATGGTGCGACGCCAACGGTTGGACCGACCTCTTTATGGAGCGCCTTAACCATTATTGGGCCTTTCCCCCCGGCGCCGTGATGCCGGAGCCGATTCCTAGCAAAATTCTGCGGTATATTAAGTTAGAAAAAGGTCTCTGCCCGGAAGAGCGAGCGTGGTTAGGGGCGGCCCTGGGGATCTCGGTTTTAGGAGCGCTCGGCGCCTACTGTTGGCAAAACCCCATGCCGTTTCTCTTCGCCTTCGCCTTCGGCGCCGTCACCGCCGGACGTTTAGAAGTGGAAGAAATTTAATGACTCGCGCGCCCATCCCTTTGCGGGGTCTTCAGGCCGACGACTTTCGCCATCCCCTCGACCGTCAGGCGACCCAATCCCTCAAACAGTTGCCGGGTTTGGATCTGCTGGTGCGGAGTCTGTTGGGTTCGGCGGGGGAGCAGTTCTTCGCCCTCAACAACCTCGCCTCTAGCGTGCGGGTCGGCGAAACACAACTGCCCCATCTCCAGGAATTGCTGGTTCAAGCCTGCTCCGCCCTAGATCTGGAAGTTCCTCAACTCTACGTCCAACAAAATCCCGTTCCCAACGCCTACACCTTCGCCATGCGGGGCAAACAGCCCTTTATCGTTATCCACACGGCGCTGATCGATCTGCTGGAGCCAGAGGAAATTCAAGCCGTCATCGCCCACGAGTTGGGACATTTAAAATGCGAGCACGGCGTTTATTTGACCCTAGCTAATCTGATGGTGCTGGCCGCGGGTCTCTTGCCCCAATGGGGCGCTCTCCTTTCCCAATCCCTCCAGTCCCAGATGTTGGAGTGGGCGCGTTGCGCCGAATTTTCCTGCGACCGGGCGGCGCTGTTGGCCCTGCAAGACCCCCGGCCGGTGATGTCGGTGTTGATGAAACTCTCCGGCGGCTCCCCCAAATTAGCGCCGTTGTTAAATCTAGACGCTTTTATCGAACAGGCCCGGGACTACCATAGTCTCGGCGCCGACGATTTGGGCCAGGCGCTCAAAGCCATGCAGACCCAAGCTTTGACCCATCCCTTACCGGTTTTGCGAGCGAGGGAAATCGACCGTTGGGCCGCGAGTTCCGCCTATGGGGACTTGTTACGGCGCCGTCAATCGGGCTATAATGGCGAAACAACTTCCGTTCAGGGCGGCTGGCGAAATTGGTAGACGCACCACACTCAAAATGTGGCGAGGTAACCCTCGTGAGAGTTCGAGTCTCTCGCTGCCCATTCAGGTAAAGTTCATAAAAAATACCCCCCAGAACGGGGGCGGTTATATCTCTTGGGTAAAGACCTCGTTTTGGCTTTGATCCCCTACATTCCCTTTCTACAGGGGACTTTGAGCGAAATCCCCCCTTAGAAAGGCTACTGTGTATACACAAGTCTTGGGTTTTGTCATTAACCTTATCTCGCCCCCTAAATCCCCCAATTCTGGGGGACTTTGAACTCAGAAAAGCTCCGAACTCCCCCCAAAATTGGGGGGCTGGGGGGGCAAAACGAGGG
>WGLZ01000057.1 GCA_016471375.1 Cyanobacteria bacterium RI_101 | reverse complement strand
GGTCGGGTCGAAAGGACGGTCAACATTGACGCCCGCCACATAGAAGATCTCCGGGAAGCGTTGAGTGACTTCGTTGTATTGGGTGTAGGTGTTGGAGTAGTAAACAAATTCCGGCGTGGTGGGCAGAAGCAGGCGGGAAACTTCCGTGGTGACGTCGCCGTAGGGGCCAAGATAGGTTCCCGGCGTCCCCGTCTGGCCAAAGGCTTCCGGGCTAGGGCCGACAATGACGCTAAACTGACTGCCCCCCACCGGCGCTCCAGCGTTCGGCGCGTCTTCCGGCGCTTCGAAGGAACTGCCCACATAAAGGTTGCCGTCGGGGCCAAAGCCCATGCCGGATAAAACAATGGTTTCATCCAATCGTCCCGTGTCTTCCTTCACCGCCTGGGCCACATTGGCGTAAACTCCGGCGTAGCGCCCGGCGTTGGGGTTGGGACTGCCGTCGGGTAAAACCGGCCCTTCGTAAATCAAGATTTCTCCCGTTTGGGCGCTGGACACGTAAAGCCGCAGATCCGGGCCAAAGGCCACGGCGCTGGGTTCGTAGAGGGGCTGGCGCCCTTCTCCTAAAATGCCCCCGGTTTCCCCAAAGACGCCGAAGGCGCTCAGATCCGTTCCATTGACGGCGATGCCCGCGGGTTTGCCGGGTTCCACTAAGTTGCCGTTGAGAGGATCGATATACCAACCGGTGGCTTCGTCGATCTCCCAAGTGGGGCCGGGGAAGCGCAAAACGGCGCCGTAACCGTCGGGAAAATTAATCGCTGTGGGGTCGCCGTTGGTGGGCTGTCCCGTGGTCGGGTCAATATCGGTGCGGATACTGCCCACATAAATCCCCCCGTCGGGGCCGAAGACAAAGACGGTAAAGTCCGGCGGCAGACCGGCGGCGGGGTCAAGGAGGTTAGCCACCGGCACTCCGTTTTCCCGGGTGGCAAAGACGCTTAAAAATTCCCCGGTTTCCCCGTCGTACTGCAAAATCCGGGAGGTGAAGGCGCTGGCCACGTAGAGGTTATCGTCGGGGCCAAATTTAATACCGCTGGGAATCACCAAACCCGGAATCGCTAGGCCGACAGGTTCAAAGCCAATGGGAGAGCCTTCCCCAGCCCGATTAAAGACAATGCGGGGATCGGCGATGAAGTTATAGGTTAAGGTCGTTCCAGCCGGATCCGTTGGCGTGAAGGTATTGGTTGCCGGATCAAAGGTATAAACAACCGAGAAAATATCGTTAGGATTGACAAAGTTATTACTGCCGGGGTTAATCGGATCGAGAATGGCGATAGGGACAGGCGGAGCCTGGGTTAAATCGAGAATCGCCACCGGAGTCGTTCCCAACGGCCCTTCAGGGACGGCGTAGGCAAAAGTCGGATTTTCGCCGTCGGCAAAGACATAGCCCTGGGCGCCACTGCCGGGATCAATAATCGTGCGAAGGGTTTCTGTGGCAAAGTTGAGGGGACGCGCCGCCCCCGTATTCAAACCGCTGGCAAAGGAAACCACCGTTAAAGAGCCTGGGTCGAGTAAATCTCCGGTGGCGGGGTCAAAGTATTCCCCGTGAGCGTCGCCAAATAAGGCCGGGTTATAGTCGTTGGGCTGATCCTCCGGGTCTGCTGGATCGTCCGCCACCCGAGTGGGATCTACGTTCTGTAAACGGGGTAATTGGTTCGCGTTGACGGCGTCCCGGGCCCGTTCCCGAGAAACGCGATTACTCTGAGAAGTGCCGTCTGGATAATCGCCAAAGACGCCGTCAAGGGTCAAGACAGCGTTGATAATGGGGGCGTTATCCAGCGCCCCTAAAGTAGAGTTGACGTACAGTCGCCCGTCTGGCCCGTAGGTAATGCCAATGGGGTGTTGTAGCTCCGGCGCGTCGAAGGCGTTGGCTTCATAGTGCACGCCGATAAATTCGCCGTTCTCATCAAAGGTCACAATCCCGCTGTTGACCCGACTGCCGGTGACAAAAAAGGGCGGCGCGTGACGGGTGCTCCCCAAGCTGTAACTAAAGGGGGATAATTCTTCGGGGCGGAGGGCGCTTACGGTGGCGTAGGTGTTGACGATGACTTCATTGGCTGTCACCAAGCCGTTCTCAATGGTGAACCAACTGAGAATATCCAACGGCGCTCGGTATTCGTTCCCCGTTTCGTTGGCGACGGGCAATTGATTTTGTCCCTCCCGCACATGCACCAGAACTCGGTTGCCTTCGGCGTAGGTTCCCACCACTTCGATGTCCCCCGCCTGCACCACGGGGCCTAACTGGGCCAAAATATTGCCTAAAATGGGGCCGGCGTTGGCGAAGGGCGTAATAAAGTCCCCCGCCCCCAGCAGGGCGAACCATTCTTCCACGCTATCCACATTCCCTAGGGGCTGGCCGTCAAAGGTGTAGCCCTGGGCCGTTCCCACGTAGGGCAGGAACTCGGGGCCGGTGATGGCGAAACTCCAAATCGCGCCTTCGTTTTCCGGAGTGCTGGGATCGTCGGCGGCGTGAAGTAGAGAAGGGGTGTAGAGATCTCCCAGCGCCAGACTTTGCCAAATTTGGGTGGCGATGGCCACGGCTTCCGCAGAGTCGGCGCCGGGGTCGAAATTGTAGGCGGGCTGGAAGGTCAAAGGATCGTTTTCGGGAACCGGCGCCGGCGCTAGAGGCGAGTCTAAGACCGCGGCGTGGATAGCGTAGCTATTGCTATAAAATTCAACCCGTTCCACGACCTTAGCCAGTTGGTCTTCGGGATCGAAGTCGCCGCTAAGTAAAGCCTCGATGGTGGCGGAGTCCAGAGCGTTAACCGCGGCTTCGTCAATTTGCAAAATAAAGGTGGCGGGTTGGTTAAAGGTTCGCCCCGTTTGCGAGCCAATCCCGGATTGATTTAGTCGGATGGCCACCCGCTCTTGGTCGGGATCGTCTTCTCCCGCGACGGGCAAAATTTCATAAACTTCGGTCTGATTCGGGAAATAACGGGTTAGCCCGTTGAGGAAAAAATCAAGAATATCATCCACTTGGTCGGCGGGATTGGTATCCGTCGCGCCGACAAACTGGCCGTTGAAGACCACTGTATCCGCGGAGCTAAACAACTGCTGCTCTTGGGGAAAGGCGAAAACAATATCGTCCAGAAGCAGATTGGTGAAGGGCGCGTAGAGGACGTTGGGATTGATAAAGGCGTTGTCGTAGGCCTGGACAAACGCTTCGGCGATGGCGCTTAACAGTTGGGATTCCAGCATAAACTGACTTCCTTTGACAATAGAGTTCTTAAAGAGTCATCGGAGCTATAGCGGTATACCGTCGAGTCAGATCCGGGCTTCGACCCTTCGGCAGGCGTGACGGCGAACCTGTCGAACCGCTCAGGACGGCGCTGCGCTCAGCCCTTGATCTGTCCCTAATCCAAGAAAATATCGCCATAGCTCAGGAGATTAACTTGTTACTAGTCCATGGTAATTTATTTTTTTTGTTTCGGCGCCGATATGAAGAAATATGAACCTAGAATCTCCCTGAGGAGCCGTTGTCCTAAATTTCCCCCAAGTACGGGAAACCACACTGAAGGGGGTGTTGCTCTGGGCGGGGGAAATTGGCTAAATTAGCACTCGTGCGGCGAGAGCGCTAAAATCGCCCCGCAACGCAAACTTCTATATTTTCCACTGTCATCAGGAGGATAGTTCATGGCCGCTATTTCTATTAATGTTTCTACAGTTAAACCCCTGGGCGACCGGGTTTTTGTCAAAGTCAATCCCTCCGAAGAGAAAACCGCCGGGGGCATCTTACTGCCGGACACCGCTAAAGAAAAGCCCCAGGTTGGGGAAGTGGTGGCGGTGGGCCCCGGTAAACGCAACGACGACGGCACCTACTCCCCCGTGGAAGTGAAAGTGGGCGACAAAGTCCTCTACTCCAAGTACGCCGGCACCGACGTCAAACTGGGCGGCGACGACTACGTCCTGCTGACGGAGAAAGATATTCTCGCGGCTGTCGCTTAATTCCCCCTTTCGAGCATTTTTACTCACCCTTTCCACCATTTCGAGGTTATTTCAGTCCTATGGCTAAATCCATCATCTACAACGACGAAGCCCGCCGCGCCCTAGAACGAGGTATCGATATTCTGGCTGAATCCGTCGCCGTCACCCTCGGCCCCAAAGGTCGCAACGTGGTGCTGGAGAAAAAATTCGGCGCTCCCCAGATCATTAACGACGGTATCACCATCGCCAAAGAGATTGAACTGGAAGACCACATCGAAAACACCGGCGTTTCCCTGATTCGTCAAGCCGCCTCTAAAACCAACGACGTGGCCGGGGACGGCACCACCACCGCCACGGTTCTGGCCCACGCCATTGTTAAAGAAGGTCTCCGCAACGTGGCCGCCGGCGCCAACCCCATCGCCATCAAACGGGGCATCGACCGGGCTACCGATTTTCTGGTGGAACGCATCGCCGAGCACGCCAAACCTGTGGAATCCTCCACCGCCATCGCTCAGGTCGGCGCGATTTCCGCCGGCAACGACGAGGAAGTCGGTCAGATGATTGCCAACGCCATGGATAAAGTGGGCAAAGAAGGGGTCATTTCCCTGGAAGAAGGCAAGTCCATGACCACGGAACTGGAAATCACCGAAGGGATGCGCTTTGACAAAGGCTATATTTCCCCCTACTTCGTCACCGACGCCGAGCGGATGGAAGCGGTGATGGACGATCCCGCCATCTTGATCACCGACAAGAAAATTAACTTGGTGCAAGATCTGGTGCCCGTACTGGAGCAAGTGGCCCGCCAAGGCAAACCCCTGCTGATCATCGCCGAAGACATTGAGAAAGAAGCCCTCGCCACTCTGGTGGTGAACCGTCTCCGGGGCGTCCTCAACGTCGCCGCCGTCAAAGCGCCGGGCTTTGGCGACCGTCGTAAACAAATGCTGGAAGATATCGCCGTCCTCACCGGCGGTCAGGTGATCAGCGAAGACGCGGGTCTGAAACTGGAAAGCGCCAAGATTGACAGCCTTGGCAAAGCCCGTCGCATCACCATCACCAAGGACAACACCACCATCGTCGCCGAAGGCAACGAAACCGCCGTTAAAGCCCGGTGCGAGCAAATCCGTCGTCAAATCGAGGAAACCGAGTCCTCCTACGACAAAGAAAAACTGCAAGAGCGCCTGGCTAAGCTGGCCGGCGGCGTGGCGGTAATCAAAGTCGGCGCCGCGACGGAAACGGAAATGAAAGACCGGAAACTGCGCCTCGAAGACGCCATCAACGCCACCAAAGCGGCGGTGGAAGAAGGCATCGTCCCCGGCGGCGGCACCACCCTGGCCCACCTGGCGCCCCAACTGGAAAGCTGGGCCGCCGACAACCTCAAGGACGAGGAACTCACCGGCGCTCAAATCGTGGCCCGGGCGCTCCCCGCTCCCCTGAAACGGATCGCCGAAAACGCCGGTCAAAACGGCGCCGTCATCTCCGAGCGGGTTAAGGAAAAAGACTTCAATATCGGTTTCAACGCCGCTAACAACGAGTTTGTGGACATGATCTCCGCCGGTATTGTCGATCCCGCCAAGGTGACTCGCTCCGCTCTGCAAAACGCCGCCTCCATCGCCGGTATGGTCTTGACCACCGAGTGCATCGTGGTGGATAAACCCGAGAAAGAAAAAGCTCCCGCCGGCGCTCCCGGCGGCGGCGACTTCGACTACTAAGATCGAACCGCTACCTTAATTTCTCAGTAACCTTCCGGGGGGGCATTGCCCCCCTTTTTTTGTCTAGTGGATTGACTGGCTATTGCCGTAGGCTTAAATTAGCTTTCGTAGAGACGGCTCACCATGTCGTCTAATTCTTGATAGATGAAACGAATTTCCTCAATCTTGTGGCGGATTTCCGCTTTCAAGCGTTCCTTCTCCGCAAAAAGGCGCTGGATATCTGCATCGGTCGCCGATTCAACAATGAAGTGCGCCACTTAGGGGGACTAGCCAAATCTAGACCGGCGCCAATTCTTGCAACTGGTAAAGACTGGCGTAGAGGCCGCCCTGTTTTAACAACCCCTCGTGGGCGCCCTCCTCCACAATTTGCCCCTGTTTAAGAACAAAAATCCTATCCACGTGGCGGATGGTGGAGAGTCGGTGGGCGATGATAATAGCGGTGCGGTCGGCCATCAGGCGCAACAGCGCCGTTTGGATTTGGGCTTCGGTGTTGACGTCGAGGCTGGCGGTGGCTTCGTCTAAGACTAAAACATGGGGTTCTCGGATCGCGACCCGAGCGAAGGCCAACAACTGTTTTTGTCCGCCGGAGAGATTACTGCCCCGCTCCCGTAAAACCGTCTGGTAGCCCTGGGGGAGTTCCTGAATCAGTTGATCCACACTGGTTAATTGGGCGGCCCGTTGCACGGCTTCTAAACTGTAATTTTCCCCCAAAGTAATATTGCGTTTCACGTCTCCGGCGAAGAGAAAACTTTCCTGGAGAATGACGCCGATAAAGCGCCGCAGTTGGCCTTGGGAAAGCTCCCGGATATCGATGCCGTCCACTAAAATCCGACCCCGGCTGGGTTCCTGCAATCGGCAGAGGAGACGAATCACGGAGCTTTTGCCGGCGCCGGTGGGGCCCACCAGGGCCACTTTTTCCCCGGGGCGAATCGTAAAATTTAAATCTTTGAGAACGTACTCGTCGCCTTTATAGGCGAACCAGACATTTTCAAAACGAATTTCCCCCTGCTCGGCGCTGTGGCGGGGATTGACTTCTAGGGGAATCACCGTTTCTTGATCCTGAATTTCAATGGGTTCCGCCATCAGTTCCCCAATCCGTTCAATGGCGGTGAACCCCGCCTGGAACATGGTAAATTTATCGGCGAACTGCCGCAGGGGGTTAAAGAGGCGCTGGGCGTAGAGAATAAAGGCCGCCAGGGTGCCGAAGCTGATTTGAGCGCCGAGAACCAGGTATCCCCCTAGGGCCAGAACCCCGGCGATGGCCACGAGGCTAATCCATTCCAAGGTGGCGGAAACGGCGGAATCGTGAAAGATCGTCCGATCCACTTCTTTACGATAGCGCCGGTTAACGGTTTGAAACAGCCGACTGTTATAAGCCTCCCGCCGGAAGAGTTGCACGACGTTAATGCCCGTCACGTTCTCCTGCAACATGGCGTTGAGTTGGGAAAGTTCTTCTCTCACCTGGTAATTGGCTTCCCGGTACTGTTGCTGAAAATAAACAATCAGCGCCGTCACCGGGATCAGCATGGCGAGAAGCAAGAGCGCCAACTGCCACTGCACCCAAATCATGGTGGCGACAATGGCCAGAATGGAAATTAAATCGCTGACCACCCCAATGGCGCCGCTGGCAAAAACGTCCCCCAGGGCCTCCACATCGTTGGTTAAGCGGGTCACTAACCGCCCTACGGGAGTCCGTTGAAAGAAATTAACCGAGAGGGAAGTTACCTGAGTAAATAAATCCTCCCGAATGGCCGCGGTAATCTCCTGACCCATTTTTTGGACGATAAACCCCTGAAGTCCAACGAAAATGAGCCGGAAAATGATGGTGGCCAAGAGAATCCAGACCAGCGCTTGTAAACCTTGATCGAGGGGAAATTGGCTTAAAAAGGGCCAGACCGGCTCTCCCCGCAACAGAGAGATGGATTGCCCAATAATTAAGGGTTGGACGGCGCCGGCGAAGGCCACGGGAATCAACAACAGCACCGACAGCGCCAAGGGTCGGGGAAAGCGGAGCGCGTAGGGCAGTAGGCGCCGGAGCAATTGCCAATCGTTGTCGCCGGAGCGGCGGGGAGAGCTAGGGGCCATGGAGTCGAATGAAAAAAAGAAGACAGGGGGAGTCATCCCTTAAGTTTCTAGGATACCCTGGACAACGGCGACGGGGGGGGCGGGCCCTTAAGGTCTAGCCCCATACTCTAGAATAAGCGCTTAGGCTTTCGGGCTAAATCCAGGAGATCTAATTTTATGAAAACAATTATCTTTGCCTTATTCGCCAGCGCCGCTCTAGGGAGTAATCTCGGCGCCCAGGCGTTTCCAGACCCCTTGCTCCTCAGTCTCAAGTTTCCCGCCAGTCAAGCGGAACGGGGAGCGCCGAACACCACCGGCGGCGGGGGAACTCGGAGCGGCGGCCTTTGCGTAAAGTCCGAGGACAAAAACACGCCGCTAAGCGCGTTGGTTCCCGCTTTTATGACCAACCCTCAGACCACCGCCCAGCGACCGACTCTCTACTTTTACATCCCCCCTAACAATGGTTATCGGGGAGAATTGACCTTAACCGACATCGTCGCCCAAACGACGCTCCTTCGCCAAGGTTTTACCCTTAATCCTGAAGGGGGAATCCTAGCCGCGACCCTCCAACCCAAAACGCCCTTAGAAGCGGGTCAGGACTATAGTTGGAGTTTACGGATTATCTGCAACCCCGAGCAACGCAGTAACGACCAGTATCTTAAGGGCAATTTATCGGTGGCCGCCGCTTCCCTGCCTCAGGCGGCCCCTTTTCTGAACCAATCTCCGGGAACGCCCCTTAACGCGGATCAGGCGCAAACCGTTTTGAAACTGGCCCAAGCCTACGCGGATCGGGGCATTTGGTTGGATAGCCTCCACTTGACGGCCCTCGTTCGCCAGAGCAACCCCCAGGACTGGCGGGAATTGCTAGAATCCGTCAACCTCGGCGCCTACAGCGCCGCTCCCTTCTTACCCTGAGGCCCGCGCCGTGAAGTGGCCTTCTGTCCTTAACCGCGTCTGTTGGCATTGTCGGGGCGTTTTCATCGCCACCCCCACGGTGGCGGCTTTAGTTCTGCTCCTGCGCTGGAGCGGCGCTTTGCAATTGCTAGAATGGCAAACCTACGACGGCCTGACCCGGCTTCAACCCAAAGTTAGCCGGGAGAGTCCGGTCGCGATTGTGGGTATTACGGAAGACGACGTGGCGGCGCTGAAACGAAGCACCCCGGACGACGCCACCCTGGCCAAACTGTTACGGCGCTTGATTCGCCAACGGCCCGTAGCCATCGGCTTAGACCTCTACCGAGACCAACCGGAGCCGCCGGGAACGGAGACGTTAACCCAGGTTTTTACCGAAACGCCCAACTTGATCGGCATTCAAAAAGGCGCCGGCGCCGCGGGAGTCGAAACCGTAAAACCGCCCCCGGCGCTGAAGGCGAAGGGGCAAGTCGGCTCTAATGATTTGCCCATCGACGCCGATAAAGTCATCCGTCGGGGCTTGGTTTCTCTCCACAACGGGGAGGAAACCCTCTACGGTTTGGGTTTCTATTTGGCGCTGATTTATCTGGATCAACAGGGTATAACCGTCGAAGATTTGCCGTCGGGGTTCCGTCTGGGAAAAACCGAATTTCGTCCTCTAAAAGTTAATGAAGGCGGTTATGTCCGCACCGACGCCGGGGGTTTCCAGTTTTTAATTCACTACCGGGGGGGAACAGGGAGTTTTGAGCAGGTTTCCTTGATGGACGTCCTGGAGAATCGCTTACCGCCGGATTGGGGCCGGGGCAAAATTATTCTCATCGGCAAGGTGGGAGAAAGTTTTAAAGACGTCTATTTCACTCCCTACAGCAACCGTTTCGGCCTGGCCCAATCCATGCCGGGGGTGGAAATTCACGCCAACATTATTCATCAGTTCATCGCCTCCGCCCTGGGCGAACAACCATTGATCCAAGGCGCGCCGGAAAGCCTAGAAATCCTTTGGATTATCTTTTGGGCCGGTCTCGGCGCCGTCATCGCCTGGGGCTTTCGCTACAGCAACCGCCGTTGGCGCTGGAAACTCCTTCATTGGAGCCTAGTGGGTCTGAGTTTAACGGCGCT
This sequence comes from Cyanobacteria bacterium RI_101, assembly GCA_016471375.1. Taxonomy (GTDB): domain Bacteria; phylum Cyanobacteriota; class Cyanobacteriia; order Cyanobacteriales; family Microcystaceae; genus Synechocystis. The sequence continues at coordinate 69,892 of WGLZ01000057.1, read as the reverse complement.
TTTCGGGATCAGTTACGGCGCTTTGTTAGCCGGTTGGTGGTTGCCCCTACTGCCCGGCGCCCTCGCCTTCGGCGGCTCCCTGATGTTGATTACCGCCATCATGGCCCGGGCCGGGGAGCGGGTGCGCCAGACCTTTGGGCGCTATTTGACGGATCAGGTGGTGGCGAATTTATTGGAAAATCCCGCCGGTCTGCAAATGGGGGGCGAGCGCCGGGAAATCACGCTGCTAACCTCGGATCTGCGGGGATTTACGGCCACCTCGGAACGGTTTTCCCCGGAGGAGGTGATTAAGATTCTCAATTTTTACTTCGAGCGCATGGCGGACGTGATTACCAAATATGAGGGAACCATTGATGAGTTCATGGGGGACGGCATCTTAGTCTTATTCGGCGCTCCCACCCAACGCCCCGACGATCCCCTGCGGGCCGTGGCCTGCGCCGTGGAGATGCAGTTAAGCTTGGAGGCAGTTAACCGACAGTTTCAAGCCTGGAACCTAGACCCCATTGAAATGGGCATCGGCGTTAACACCGGCGAAGTGGTGGTGGGCAATATCGGCTCCGAGAAACGCACCAAATACGGCGTCGTCGGTAGTCAAGTTAACTTGACCTATCGAATTGAATCCTTTTCCACCGGCGGACAGGTTTTAATCTCCGCGCGCACTTTTGAATTAACGCAAGAGGTCGTCCTCATCAACGGCAGTCGAGAGGTAAAAGCTAAAGGCGTCGCCGATCCCATTGTTATTTACGACGTTCAGGGTCTTAACGCGCCCTATAACCTGAGGTTAACCCATCAGGAAAGCGTCTACGCGCCCCTACTCCAACCGATCCCCCTCAGCTATATCATCTTAGAAGGCAAACAGGTGGGAGAAACCGGCGGCGCCGGGTTTTTAATCCAACTCTCCCAGCGGGGCGCTCTGATTCAGACCCGGGGAGAAGAACCTTGCTTACCGGAAGCCTTAACCAATCTCAAACTCAATTTCGACCCCCAGGTTTTAGGTTTAGACGGCGCTAGCGACGCCTATGGCAAAGTGTTGGATCAACCCGCGCCCCAACCCGGTCAATTTTATCTTTACTTCTCCTCCTGCCCCCCCGCCGTTAAAACCTACCTTCAGGCGCTTTACGACTCCTTAATCGCCGTCGCGCCCGCCCGAGCCTCCTAGCGCCAAGTTTTGAGAGAAATTAAATTAGGGATTAGGCGTTCGGAATTAGACGTTAGACATTACGCCCCTTTCCTCCCCCGCCCCCCTTTCCTCTCCCTCTCCTCCTCCTTCTAATGGAACTCCTCTTCCTCGGCTCCGGCTCCGCTTTCACCCTCGACCCGAATAACTTTCAATCAAATCTCTTATTCCTCGCGGAAAATGGCAAAAAGCTACTTATCGACTGCGGCACGGATATTCGTTTTTCCTTGGCAAAAGCGGGTTATTCTCACCCAGATATTACCGATATTTATATCAGTCATTTACACTCCGACCACGTGGGCGGTTTAGAGTATATTGGCTTTGTCACTAAATTTGATCCCAATTGCGAAAAACCGACCCTTTACCTGAGCCAAGATATCGCCGTCGATCTCTGGCATAAAAGTCTTGCGGGGGGTATGGAAGCCATTGAAGGAGAATTAGCGGATCTGGACACTTTTTTTCACATTCATCCGCTGAAACCCAACGGGTATTTTATTTGGGAAGGTATAACCTTTAACTTGATTAAACTTAACCATGTCAATACCGGCTTTATGTTAATGCCCTCCTACGGACTCTTTTTTGAGATTGGGGGGCAACAAATTTTTTTAACCACCGACACGAAATTGGGTTACGGAGAGGAGGGATTAACGCCCTATTACCAACAGGCGGATCTCATTTTCCATGACTGCGAAATCTCCCAATGCCCTAGCCCCGTCCACGCCCATTATGGAGAGCTAGCCCAACTCCCCCCGGAGGTTAAAGCCAAAATGTGGCTCTACGGCTATCAGCAGGGGGAACGCCCCCCCGCCCAAGCGGACGGTTTCCTCGGGTTTGTGGAACGGGGACAGCGCTTTTCCCTCGGCGCCGTCTAATTCCTAACCTCTACCGTAGAATCTTTCCTTTCTTTGGTAAAATGAGGGTTTGCGCGCCTTGCTCCAGAACTCTAGGGATCTAGCCGGCGCCCTGTTAGAGGTGAAGGAAAAGAACCCGTTTTTCGCAGGTCTCCCGCCCAATCCCTTGTCTATATTGTTGTTCTCCAGATTTCCCGTCAATGAAAGTCACCCAGGAAAAACTCCCTGCCAGCCGTCTGCGTTTAGCCATTGAGATTCCCGCCGACCAGTCCCAAAAGGCCCACGAAGCCACCCTCAAGCAACTGGCCAACACCGTCAGGATTCCCGGTTTCCGCCCTGGGAAAGTTCCCCGCCCCGTTCTCATTCAGCGCCTCGGCGCCGGTTATATCAAAGCCAAAGTTCTGGAGGATTTGATTGGCTCGACCTATCAAAACGCCCTCTCCCAGGAAAAAATCGCCCCCATTAGCCAGCCGGAGTTTGTCCAAACTTTTGAGAATATGGTGGGACTCTTTACCCCCGGTCAAGATTTCACCTACGAGGTGCTGGTGGACGTCTTCCCCAGCGTTGAATTGGGGGACATTGACGGATTAGCGGTGGAGGCGGAGGACGCGGAGTTCAAACCCCAATGGGTCGAGGAGTGGCTGACCAACAAACAAAGCGAGCTGGCGACCTTGATTCCCATCGAAGACCGCGGCGCCGAGTTGGGAGACGCGGCGATTATCGACCATCGGGGCTATCGGGTGGCGGAAGGCGGCGGCGCCGGGGATGAAATTCCCGAACTCAAGGGAGAAAACCTGAAATTAGACCTGTCGCCGGACAAACTTCAGATTGAAGGCGTGGTGGAAGGGATGACGGGCATGACCCTAGGGGAAACGCGGCAAATTACCGTCCAGTTTCCCGAAGACTACAGCGTTGAGTCTTTGCGGGGGGAAACGGCCCTGCTAGAGGTGACCCTTAAGGAACTCAAAGCCAAGGAACTACCGGAGCTAGACGACGACTTCGCCGCCGAGGTGGGAGAAGAATTCGCCTCCCTCGACCAACTCAAAGAACACCTTGCGGAACAATTCCAGAGCCAAGTTCAACAGCAACGAGACAACAACCTAGATCAGGCGATTCTAACGGCGCTGTTAGAGCGTTGTCCGGTGGAGTTGAATGAGACCGCCATCGAGGCGGAAGTCACCCAACAGCTCCAGCAAACCTTGACGCAAATGCGACAGATGGGCCTGACCGAAGTCCAACTTCAACAAGTTTTCGCTCAGGAAAACCTGCCCAGTCTGCGGGCCGAGGCCCGACCCGGCGCCATTCAGGTTCTCTCGGGGCGGTTAATTTATCTGAAAATCGCGGAAACCAAGAACCTCAAGCCCGACGCCAAGGCGGTGGAGGAGCGGGTCACCCAAATGGCTCTGCTCTTCAAAAACCAGGGGCAATCCTACGAAAAAGACCAACTTGAGAATTATGTCCGGGAGGAGTTTACCATCCAAGAGGCGCAAACCTGGCTCCGGGACAAGGTCAAGGTGACTTGGATCGCGCCGAAATCCGAAACGAAATCCGAGACGGAAACCGGCGCCGACTAAAAATTGCGTCATAATAGGGGCGGATTTGTTTTGCCCCTTTTCCTTCTTTCTAACCGCTCTGAGCCTCTAACTCGAACCCTATGGTTACCTCTCCCTATTCCTTCCGTAGTTATCGCCGTCCCGCCATTACCAACGTTGTGCCGATGGTGGTGGAACAATCGGGGCTAGGGGAGCGGGCCTTTGATATCTATTCCCGACTTCTGCGGGAGCGGATTGTTTTTCTGGGCACTCCCGTGGATGACCAGGTGGCGGATTCTATCGTTGCCCAGTTGCTTTACCTAGACGCCGAAGACCCGGAAAAAGACATTCAACTCTACATCAATTCTCCCGGCGGCTCCGTTTACGCCGGTTTGGCCATCTACGACGCCATGCAACAGATCCGTCCCGACGTGGGCACCATTTGCTTTGGTCTGGCGGCCAGTATGGGCGCTTTTCTTCTCTCCGGCGGCGCTAAGGGTAAACGCATGGCCCTGCCCAGTTCTCGGATCATGATTCACCAACCCCTTGGCGGCGCTCAGGGACAGGCGGTGGAGATCGAGATTCAAGCCCGGGAAATTTTGTATATCAAGGGTCGCTTGAATACCATGCTGGCGGAACATACCGGGCAACCCTTAGACCAGATTGCGGCGGACACGGAACGGGACTTTTTTATGTCCGCGGAAGACGCCAAAAACTATGGTTTGATTGATCAAGTGATTTCCCGCCCCTAGGTTTTTTCTCCCTTTTCCCCCTCCGGTAACGCCCATGTCTAAATTCGATACCCATCTCAAATGCTCCTTTTGCGGCAAATCCCAGGAGCAAGTGCGCAAGTTGATCGCGGGGCCGGGGGTCTATATCTGCGACGAATGCGTGGAGCTGTGTAACGAAATTCTGGACGAAGAGCTTTTAGAAGCGCCGGAGCCGCCCCCCCAACGGCCCCAGGAAAAGGGACAGAAGTCCAAAAGCGGCAAGGCGCCGTTAACCCTGTCCCAATTGCCTAAGCCGACGGCCATTAAGGAGTATCTGGACGAGTATGTGATTGGGCAGGACGAGGCCAAAAAAGTCCTTTCCGTGGCGGTCTATAACCATTACAAGCGCCTGAATCTGCTCCATCAACACCGGGAAGCGGGCACCAACGGCATTGAATTGCAGAAATCCAATATTTTGCTGATGGGGCCCACGGGGTCGGGGAAAACTCTGCTGGCCCAGACCTTAGCCAAAATTTTAGATGTGCCCTTCGCGGTGGCGGACGCGACCACCTTAACGGAGGCGGGCTATGTGGGGGAAGACGTGGAAAATATTTTGTTGCGGCTCTTGCAAATGGCGGATATGGATATTGAGGAAGCCCAACGGGGCATTATTTATATCGACGAAATTGATAAAATTGCCCGCAAGAGCGAAAACATGTCTATTACCCGAGACGTCTCCGGGGAAGGGGTGCAACAGGCGTTATTAAAAATGCTGGAGGGCACGGTGGCCAACGTGCCGCCCCAGGGAGGACGGAAGCACCCTTATCAAGATTGCATTCAAATCGACACCAGCAATATTCTCTTTATCTGCGGCGGCGCTTTTGTGGGCTTAGAGAAAGTGATTGAACAGCGCCAGGGCAAGAAGTCCATCGGTTTTGTGCGGGCCGGGGAACCTTTAACCAAGGAACAAAGGGTCGCCGATCTGCTCCGGCAGGTGGAGCCGGACGATTTGGTTAAATTCGGCATGATCCCCGAGTTTGTGGGGCGGATTCCCGTAATGGCCTCCCTCAATCCCCTGGACGAGGCGGCGCTGGTGGCGATCCTGACTCAACCCCGAAACGCGTTAGTTAAGCAATATCAAACCCTTCTGGGCATGGATAACGTCCAGTTAGAGTTTACCCCCGAGGCTATTCTCGCCATCGCCAAGGAAGCCTACCGTCGTAAAACCGGCGCTCGGGCGTTGCGGGGCATTGTGGAGGAGTTGATGTTGGAGGTGATGTACGAACTCCCTTCCCGTCAGGATTTGAAACACTGTATGATTACGCCGGAAATGGTGGAGAAGCGCTCCACGGCGGAAATTTTGCTCCACCCCTCCTCTTTGCGGAAACCCGAATCGGCTTAGATACAGATATCAGATACCAGATGTCAGATATCAGTCTGCCATACGTTAACGCCCCTGCCTCTGGAGGGGCGTTTATCGCTGGCGAGTCGCGGCTACAGTTCCCGTCCCGCAGAGGGGTGCTCAAACCCTGGGTTTTAACCGATGTTTTCCAGCGCCTCCGATGAAATACTCCATTATTCGGGATAAAACTCTAGATTTTGCCGACCAGGGTTACGCCGATCTGTACCCCAATCTCCATAAATATCCGGCGACGATGTTGCCCCAAATCGGCGTCGCCCTCCTCAAGCGCCTAGGAATTAGCAGTGGAATTTTGCTTGATCCCTATTGCGGCTCTGGCTCTTCCTTCGCCGCGGCCCTAGATGTGGGAATTACGCAAATGTTTGGCTTTGATCTCAATCCCCTGGCGATTTTAATCACCCAGGCTAAATTTACAAAAATCGCCCCGGCGGCGCTGGATGAAGCTCGGCAAAAACTGCGGGAAGCGGTGTTTGAGTTTGTCAAAAAGGAAAAAAATTTAAATCGTTTAGAACTGCCAAATATTACCAACATCGATTACTGGTTTTCCCCCGCGGTAGCGCAGAATCTCAATGTTTTAAGATATTTTATTGATCAAATGGAAGACCAAAAAATTAAAAACTTTTTCCTAGTTCCCTACGCTGAAACCATCCGGGAATGTTCTTATACCCGCAATAATGAGTTCAAATTATATCGCATCAAACCGGCGGAAATATTAAGCTTTAATCCTGATGTCTTCAGCGCCTTTTTTAAGAAATTAACCGATTCTATTCAGATTTACGCCGACTATTATTTCCCCAAAATTCAGGAAGAGACCCATTTAGAACTCCGACAAGCGCCGTTTTCAGCGGAAGTTAATCCCCAACAAACCTTTGATATTGTCCTCACCAGTCCCCCCTACGGCGATAGTCGCACCACCGTGGCCTACGGTCAGTTTTCCACCTTGGCTAATGAGTGGTTGGGCGTTAACGAAGCCAGAAAACTAGATAACGCCTTAATGGGCGGCAAACGGGTCAAACGGTTATACAATCAGGGCGTTTTAGAGCAAACGATTAGTCAAATCGCCCAAATTGATGAAAAAAGGGCGCTGGACGTCTCCGCTTTTTATTTTGATTTACAAGACTCGATTGCCCAAATCGCGCCCCAGATTAACCCAGGCGGAAACATTATTTACCTCGTGGGTAATCGAACAGTCAAGGGCGCGCAGTTACCCACCGATCAATTTATCGCCGAGCAGTTTGAGCAGTATGGCTTTAAACACCAGATCACCTATGAACGGGCGCTGAGCAGTAAAGTGATGCCCTCCCAAAATTCCCCCAGTAATCAAAAAGGCGCAAAGGTGAATACCATGCTTTTTGAGTATGTTATTATCTGCGAAAAGGACAAAAGCGCCGGTTAGACGACCGGTAACGGCGCCATGAACAGCATCCCCCCAGTTAAAGAAGGCGAGCGCTTCATTCTCACCCGAGATGTTGCCACCCACGGACTAACGACTTGGGCGGCGCCGGTTACGGGGAGTTTTGAATGCCGATTGCCGCAGGGAACCCGATTCAAGGCCTACGAACAAGCGCCGGGAGCTAGGGGGTTCTGCGCTGTGCCGGAGGACTACGAGACGTTAGAAAAACAACTGGTTCCCGAGGGCGATCGAAAAAGCCGGAGATATACGGGCTACTATTTTGTCTTTTTGATCCAGGATATTGGAGACGCCCTCGCTCGGGTCGATTAACGTCATATTACCGATCCGCCAGCAGTTGCCAAGCGCCGTTGAAAAAGCGGCGCCGCGCTCCCTCGCAGACCAACAGCGCCGAGACGAGATCCGTTAGGAGGATCATGAAGAGAATCAAAATTTGGTAGGAGGCGGCGTTAAGGGGATCGCTTCCCGCTAACACCTGCCCGGTGAACATTCCCGGCAGACTGACCAAACCGACCACCAGCATTTGGTTCAAGATGGGCGTTAAGCTGGCCTTCAGCGCCGCCTGTCGGTAGGCGAAAATGGCTTGACTGGGGGACGCGCCGAGGGATAGGTAGGTCTCGATTTCCTGAGTGCTCTGGCGAATCAAACTCGCGAGACGTTCCCCCGCCAAAGTGGCGCTGTTCATGGCGTTGCCCAGAACCATCCCCGCCAAGGGAATTAAATACTGAGGCGAGTACCAAACCGGCGGTTGAATAATGAGGGCCAAACTATAAACGAGGGTCAGCGCGGCGCTAAAGGTAATGGAGAGCCAAATCCATAGCCCGTTTTCTCCGGGAATCTGCATCCGGTTTCGCGCCACCGCCGCGGCGATGGCGGACATGATCCCCAACACCAGCGCCACCGCCCAGGGATTATCCAAGGCGAAGACCAGGGTCAAGCTAGCGCCCACCACCAGGAGTTGGACAATAGACCGGAAACCGGCCCAGAGCATTTGTCCGCTTAAACCGAGGCGTTGCCAGGTCGCAAGGCTAACAGTCAAGGCCAGTAAACCTAACGTCCAGAGGAGATCGACTTCGTTCAGAACAATAGGGCCGGCGCCGGCGGGGGCCATGGACTAAAACCGTCCTAGGGCCGCGCCGGGATGGACGCCGTCGGTGAGGAAGTTCTGCAAAGCGCCGTCTTCCTGTTCCGATTGATGAATCTGGTAAACGTTAGCCTCGTCCTCCGTCAGGTCGTCGTCGCCGCCGCCCACGCCCCCTAGCCACAGGGAGGCGTCCCGAGCCAAGGTGCCCTGAAGATCCTGGGCGGAGCCTTCCGAGAGGGGTAAACTGTTTAAGGCGCTGTCTTCAAAACTGGAGGACGGCTCGGCGCCGAGGGGTAGAGCAAAGGCGACTAGACCAAGGGCCGTCAGGCAAAGGGAAAAGAGTTTAGTCATGGCATTAAAAGCGCCAAAGGCGAGGAGTAGTGGACAGATTTCAGATATCAGTGATCAGATATCAGTTATCGGCTAAACCGCATCTAACTTGAAATCCGAAGTTTCCGGTTCCCCTCCATCGGAGGGGTTAGGGGTGGGTTAGCGCTAGATCTCGCGGATGGGGCTTATCAAGGAAAACGGCCTTAAAGTCTCCCGATAGAAGGAGATTCAGAAAGCCGGTTAGCCCTATCGTTAGATAACCGCTAAAGGGAGAGAGCCATCTTTTTCTAGTCTAGAAAGATTTCCCGCCCCGGAAACCGAGTCCCTTACAAATTGTTACAATTTGCGATTATGAGCGCCGATTCTCCCCTTCCCCTCCCTTTAATTCTCTACAGCAAGCCCGGTTGTCACCTCTGCGAAGCCCTAGCGGAGAAACTAGCCCAGGTGAGTAACTTTACTATTGATCTAGAAACGCGGGATATCACCACTCGCGCCGATTGGCTGGCCGCCTGGGAATATGAGATTCCGGTTCTCTGTTGGCGCTCCCCCCAGGGGGAAAAGATTCTGCCCCGTCTGTCCCCTAGGGGATCGGCGCAACAACTGGAGCGCCTACTGGCGACCCACTGCCGCGAAGCTTAATTCCTTAAACTAACCGTTTCCATGCAGGACTCACCGGCGCCGGACGCCCTAGATCAGGCTTTAGACGCTTTTAACACCATCCAACAAGAACTGAATTATCAACAGGCTCAGCGCAGTCTGCGGCGGGTGTTACAGTCCAGCGCCTTGAGTCCGAGGGAGCGCCTCGGGTTGGAACAGGATCTGGAACGCCTTTCCCAACTGTTGGAAAAATTGGAACAAAGCCGTCTCCACATCGCCGCCTTTGGGCTGGTGGGGCGGGGAAAATCCTCGGCGCTCAACGCCCTGGCGGGGACGACCGCTTTTGAGACGGGGCCGACCCATGGAGTTACCCAAACGGTAGGCGCGACGACCTGGGCGGCGCCGACTCAGATCTTGGCCGGTTGGGGGCGGGGGGAAGTCCAGTTATTAGACACGCCGGGGCTAGACGAAGTGGGAGGGGAGGAGCGGGCCCGCTTAGCCCAAAGCGCCGCCGAAGCCGCGGATTTAATTCTCTTCATCGCGGCGGGGGATCTCTGCCAACTGGAATACGACGCGCTTTCCCAACTGCGCCAAGCGGGGAAACCGATGGTGCTGGCCATTAATAAAATCGACCAATATCCCCCGGCGGATCGTCAGGCCATTTACGAAAAAATTCGGGACGAGCGGGTTAAAGACCTGTTATCTCCCGAGGAAATTGTCTTAATCGCCGCCAGTCCTTTAATCACTGAGGTTCGACAAAGCGCCGACGGGAAACTCCAGCGCCGGGTTTACCGGGGAGATCCCCAAATCGCGCCCCTGCGTCTGCGTATTTTTGAGCTTTTGGAACGGGAAGGCAAATCCCTAGTGGCGCTCAACGCCCTCCTCGGCGCCGACCAGATTAACGCCGCCGTGGTGGCCCGCAAGCTGGCCCTGCGGGAGCGCCTGGCCGACGAGGTTATCCAAAAAGCGATGCTGGTCAAAGCCGCGGCGGTGGCGCTCAATCCCGTCTCGGCGCTGGATCTCTTCTCCGGCGCCGTCATTGACGTCGCCCTGATCCTCTCCCTCGCTCGTCTCTACGAACTGCCCCTAACCCAGCCCGCCGCCGTCGCCCTTCTGCGGCAAATTGGCCTGAGTATGGGGGGCGTCGGCGCCAGCGAATTTTTAGCCAGTTTAGGTCTCAGTTCCGCCAAGGGGTTATTGGGCTTAACCGTTCCCGTCACCGGGGGGCTAACCCTCGCGCCCTATACCGCCGCGGCCCTGACCCAGGGGAGCGTCGCGGGGGTTTCGAGCTACGCCATTGGGCAGATCGCCAAAACCTATTTGGCCCAGGGCGCCGTTTGGGGGCCGGAGGGGCCAAAACAGTCGGCCAAGGCGATTTTACGCTCCCTGGACGAGGCTTCCGTGCTCGCTCGTCTCCGAAGCGAGTTGGCGGCAAAAATTCGCTTCCCGGGCCCGCCCGGCTAAGGTATGGGCGTTGGACTCCCCTAAACCGGCCAAAATGCCCTTGACTGGCTAAGACTTATGTTTGCCCAACTCCTGGGAGCGCCGAAACGCCGCCCGCACCGCTTCGATGAGCGCCGCTCGAAACCCCATTTTTTCCAACACCGTCACCCCGGCGATGGTGGTTCCCCCCGGACTGGTGACTCGGTCTTTTAACTCCGCCGGATGAATGCCGGTTTCCTGAAGATATTGGGCCGTGCCCAACACCGTTTGCAGCGCTAATTTAGCCGCGATGGAACGGGGTAGGCCCGAAGCCACGCCGCCGTCCGCCAAGGCCTCCACCAACAGCGCCACATAGGCCGGTCCAGACCCGGAAAGGCCCGTAACCCCGTCCATTAAAGATTCCGGCACCTCTACCACCTGTCCGACGGCGGCGAAAATGGATTTGGCTAAACTGAGGTGGTAGGCCTCCACCAATTTATTCGGCGCTAGCGCCGTCATCCCGGCGCCCACCGTGGCGGGGGTGTTGGGCATGGCTCGAATGATGGGATGATCGGGAAAGCCAAACTCCAAGCGACTAATGGGAGTGCCCGCCAAAACCGAAATAATGAGGGGTTTATCCTGCCCCCCCGCGAGTCCCGCGATCACCCGGTCTAAAATTTGGGGCTTAACCGCCAAAATAACGGCCTCCGAAGCGTTCGCCGCCGCTTGGTTATCTTCCGAGACCCGCACCTGGTAAGTTTGCTTGAGAAATTCCCGGCGATTTAACTGGGGATCGCTGACAAGAACTTGCTCCGGGCCGTAAATTTGCTGAGAAACGAGACGGGAGAGGATCGCTTCCGCCATCACTCCCCCGCCAATGATACCAAGATGAATAGACACGAGAAAAATTCGGGAAAGGGCAAGTCGCTAGAGTGGCGGTTAGGGGTTTTCCAGCTAGTTTAGGAAAAAACGCCGCTCTCTTCAATCCCTCCAACGGCACTTATTGGGCCAAGCGACTATTTTCTAACCCCCAGGGAGAGGGAAAGCTTCGGCTCGGCGCCGGTTCCGGCAAATCCTGGGGAACGCCGGAGAGGGTGCTGACCTTGACGCAGTTAGGGGTGAAGAGGAAAATGCTTTCGCCGATGCGCTCTTGATGACCGTCGATGGCGTAGGTTCCCCCCGCCACAAAATCCACCGCCCGCTGGGCTTCTTCCGGGGGCATCTCGTTGAGGTTGAGCACCACCGACTTGCGATCCCGGAGGGTCTGGATCACCTGGGGCATCTCTTCAAAGGAATGAGGCTCCACCACCACCACCTCGGCGATATTGTTATTGATACCGGGCATGCCAATCACGTTATTTCTCGCTCCTGTCCCTAGGGGGGTTTCGTTAGAGGATAAATTTAAAGGCTCGCGGGCGGGCCGTCGGGAATCCGTCGTCTCCTCGGTTCGTTGGGGAGCGGCGGACTGAGACTGTTGCCAATCGGCGTCTTCGTACTCGTCCTCATAGTCGTCCTGCTCGCTAATGCCGACAAAGTCTTTTAATTTATTGAGAATCATGGTGGGGGTCGGTTTCCTTATAAAAGGTTAACGTGAAAATTAACGGGCCTAGGGGAAGAAGCGAACCGGAGATCCGCGAGGCGTAACTTCCTAAATTGGTCGTCCACCGCCTTCAATTTGTTCCCCCACAGCGCGAGATACTTTACTGGATTTTGGGACTAATTGTAAGGGAAGCGGGCCAAAAAACAAGCGTCCAGCGCCGACTCTAGGGGGACTTGTGACCTGTTAAAGCGCCGATCTTCCCGGAAATGTCAAGATTTCTTCATAAAGCGCCGATCCTAGAGAACAATCCCCGCTCAAATATCGCCTTCTCGCCTTAGATCCTTGATTTTGAGAGCGCGCCAACGCGGCGCTGGGCCGCCCCTCCGGGAGCGGGGCGATTTTTGCCGACAATGATTTCTTGGCCAAAACTATTTCGTTCTCACATACTGGCGCGACCGAAGCCGAAACATCCCTCGACGACGAGAAGGCGACCCCAGGCGGCCCTCCCGCCGTTGAAAACCTGCTTAGTACTGGTTGAGATTAAGACCCGCTTCTTTGGCCATGGCGGAAATCCCTTTGCTTTCTAGGGTTTTAATGGCGCTGGCGGAGAGACGCAGACGCACCCAGCGATTGCCTTCGGGCCACCAGACCCGTTTCCATTGCAAATTGACCTGTTGCAACTTTTTGGTGCGGCGGTGGGAGTGGGAGACGGCGTAACCGTTGTTGGCTTTTTTGCCCGTGAGCATACAGCGACGAGACATAACGATCCTCCTGGGGATTTTGGTAAGCAGTCCTCCATCATACCAGGCGCTTAGAAGATTAGGGAATTGGCTAGAGTAGGAAGGTTAACCCGATTTTGACCCTTGTTTCATGGATTGGCAGAGTATCGCCCAAACCCTTCAGGACTCCTCCCTTCAGGTTATTCGGGACCCCCAACAGGTCGCGAAATTATCCCAGGATTATTTTCACTTCAGCCCCGTCCTTCAGGAACAACTGGGGGACTATCGAGGGGATTTGGCGGTTCGCGCTAGATCGGAAACAGACGTTTTAACCGTCGCCCAACTCTGCGTCCGGGAGGGAATTCCTTTAACCCTGCGGGGCGCCGGCACGGGCAACTACGGGCAGTGCATTCCCCTCCGGGGCGGGATTATTTTAGATCTGAGCGGTCTGAATCGGATGTTACGCCTGGAGCCGGGGTTAGCCCTAGCGGAAGCGGGGGTGAAAATGGCGACGCTAGAGCGCCAGGCGCAAACCCTGGGCTGGGAATTACGGATGGCGCCCTCCACCTGCCGAACCGCCACCCTAGGGGGCTTTATCAGCGGCGGGAGCGTGGGCGCGGGTTCCATTAACTACGGTTTCATCAGCGACGCGGGTAATGTGCGATCCCTTCGCCTCGTCACCCTGGAAGACCCGCCCCAAATCTTGACCCTCCGGGGGGAAGAAACCCAAGCCGTCCTCCACGCCTACGGAACCAACGGCGTCGTCACCCAAGTTGAACTGCCTCTAGCGCCGCTATTTCCCTGGGCGGAAAGTATTATCGCCTTTCCGGGCTTGAAACCGGCGGCGGAATTCTCCCGGGCGCTCAGTTTCAGTAGCGGTATCGTCAAAAAACAAATCGCCGTTCACGCCGATCCCATTCCCCGCTATTTCTCGGCGCTACAGCCATACCTTCCCCAAGGCGGTTCCATTGTTTTTACGATTACCTCCGACTGGGATCGACCGGCGCTGGCGGACTTAATTAAACGACACGGGGGAACCCTGACGGATTACCAACCCCAAAGCGGCGCCGACTGTCGGGGCTTGACGGAGTTTTGCTGGAACCACACCACTCTGCTGGCTCGGGCCGTCGATCCGACCTTAACTTACCTACAGGTTTTCTATGGCGACCTGGAACGAGTTTTGCGCCTCCAAGAACAATTTGGGGAGGAGGTGATGATTCACCTCGAATGGCTCCGGGTCGCGGGCAACCCCGCCCCCGCCGGTTTGCCCCTAGTGCGGTACCAGAGCGCCGAGCGCCTGGCGGAAATTATCCGACTCCATCAAGAAGCGGGAGCCGTTGTCGCCAATCCCCACGCCTACACCCTAGAGGGCGGCGGAACCGGGCCCCTCAATCCGGCGCTTTTAGACCTCAAGCGCCGGGCCGATCCCTTTAACCTACTCAACCCCGGGAAGATCGAGGCCCTGCTCTGAGTTTGGATTACCGCCGACGCTACCTAAATCGAGACAGTAACCGGCGCCGTAAACCGTTTTGATATAGCGGGGGCGCCGAGGCTCCGGCTCTAGTTTGGTGCGTAGATGGCGAATATGGACGCGAATGGTTTCGATGTCGTCGTCCGGCTCGTAACCCCAGACTTCCTTGAGGATCTCGCTGGGGGAGACGGTTTGCCCGTGGCGCTGGAGCAGGCAGTGAAGCAGTTCAAATTCCAAGTGGGTGAGCTTGATGCGCTGGTCGAACCAGATGGCCTCAAAACGCTCCGGGATCAGGGTCAGGCAAGCAAAACTAAGAATCTCCGAATGTTTCGCCGCCTGGGGAATGCGGTCGGAGCGCCGCAGAAGGGCCCGCACCCTCGCGAGCATCTCTTCCACGTCAAAGGGTTTAGTCAGGTAATCGTCGGCGCCGGCGTTAAAGCCTTCGATTTTGTCCTGAATTTGTCCCAGCGCCGTCAGCATCAAGATGGGAATATCGGCGGTGCGGGCTTCTCGCCGTAGGCGCTGGCAAACGGTAAAGCCGTCCACCTTGGGAAGCATCAAATCCAGCATGATCAGATCCGGCTGAACTTGGAGCGCCAAGGCTTGGCCCTGAATCCCGTCCTCCGCCTGACTGATGTCGTAGCCCGCCATCTCCAGGTTAATGGACACCAGTTCGGAGATGGCTGGATCGTCGTCGATAATCAGGATGCGAGGCATTGAGCAATAAAGGCGCGTGGGATAGGGGCGGGTTCAAATAGTTTAATGAAAAAGCGGTCGCTGATCGAAGGACTTCTCGGCCAGTCCCTAGACCCTCTAGGAGATTATAACCACCAACGGCGATTCCCCCCAGATTCGGCCGTCAGCCACTATATAGCGGCATTCTCTTGACTGAGGGACATTCTTGGCCGGTCTGACCCTTACCCTAAATCCCTCTCCCTCCTTCGACAAGCTCAGGAACCGGGGAGAGGGACTTAAAACCTAGATATAAACAGGGTTTTGGCTCCCCTTCTGCCAGAATTGGGAGAAGGAGCTGGGTGATACCCTGAGCGCAGTCGAAGGGGATGAGGGCTAACAAACGTCATTTTCACCCGTTTGCAAACCACTATAGCCACTCTAATGAATAGCGAAGGTCTACTCTCAAAGCGCGAACAGGAGGCGAAAGACCCCGCAACAAAACGTTGCCCTCCCATTGGTCTCAAATAGGCTCCCGCTTTCCAGTCGTCTGCCATGAGTCTAACGAAGCGCGATTAACGCTTGCCTCGGCGCCGATCTAGGGCTTGGGCGACGGCGTCTGTCCTTGATTGACCTGTTTTTTAATGGCGTCTAGCAGTTGCTTGAGACGGGTCTCTTCCGGGTAAAGCTTGACCAACTTTTCCAAAGGGGCGATGGAGCCGGGGAGGTCTTGTAGTTGCAAACGGGCTTCCACTAGCCCCTGGAGCGCCGTGGGGTTATCGGGTTCCCGCTCCAGCACTTTTTCGTAACCCTTGGCGATTTCCGCTATTTTCGCCTTATCCGTCGGCGCCGATTCTCCGGCTTGACCGGGGGCGGGACTGGGGGTCTGGAAAATAGAGAGCATGGGGAAAAGCATCATGCCCAGAAAAGCGACGCCGGAGGCGATGACGAAAATTTTCTGAAAAAGGTTTTTGGGACTGCCGGAGGGGGACATGGGTAAAAAATAAGATAGAGAGACTAAATTACGGCGTTCCAACGGTAATAACTATAGGCGCCGACGCCAAAGCTAGCTAAACAGAGCGCCGTTAACGTCAGCAAAGCGGGCAATTTGCCGAAACCCGCTTCCCGCAGTTGAATTCGCCCCAAAATGGCGGAGCAGAGCAAAACTAGAAATTCGGCGAAATAGTTAAACCAGCGCAGAATTAGGACAAATAAAAGCGACCAGATCACCATGGAAAGGATGGACTGGCCGAAAGACTTGACCCAACTGCCCACAAAAAAGGTCATCAGGGAAACCGGCGCCGTTAAGGCCAAGGATGTCAGGACAATGGCGATCAGGGCCAAGGCGTGAATCAGCGCCATAATTCCTTCTTCCTTGAGTCCAAATTCCCAATTTTGAAACTGAGCCAGAACAGTCTCGCTCCAGAGGGTGCTGGCGGAAGCCACATTCCAGCCAAAAATGGCGTAGGAGAGGACGAGGAAAAATAAAGAAAGCAGGGGGAGAAACCGGAACCACAGCATAACTCAGACGCTCCGCGGAATAAGCTGACGGCTTGCTCCCATCCTACCGTTTCCCTCCGGTTAGGAGCTACGACGTATATATACAAGTGTCGGTATCCCCCCTAGCCCCCCTTGGAAAGGGGGGAACCGGCTTTAAAGTCCCCCTTGCAAAGGGGGATTTAGGGGGATCAAACGCCAAAACAGGTCTTTAACAGAGACCTGTGTACACGGCAGGGGTTAGGAGAGGGATTGGATAATGTAGTCGAAATAGGGCGCCGCCTCCTTGGCTTCCTCGGCGCCGAGGGCGCCCAGCGCCGCCTCTTTCAGGCATTGAATGGCTTCCACCATGCCGGGGACGGGGACGTTGAGGGAGTTGTACATTTCTTTGACTCCCACTAAACCGATTTTTTCAATGGGTTCTTTATCGCCCGCCAGGACGCCGTAGGTCACCAGACGCAAATACCAGCCGTAGTCCCGCAGGCATTGGCTATATTGCTTCTGACCGTAGGCGTTGCCCCCCGGCGCTCGGTAGTCGGGGCGCTTTTTAAAGAGTTGCTTCTGGGCTTGATCAACAATTTTCTTTTCATTCTCCGCCAGCGTTTCGGCGATGGAGATGCGCTGTTGACCAGACTTCAGGAACTCCCGGATGCCCTTGAGTTCTCCGCTACTGGGGTAACGAAGTTCATCGTCGGACTTGAGAATAACTTGACTAATTACACTCATAATATCAACATAAATCTCATAATCATCTTTGTAGTTTAGCCTGAGAAGGGATCGACAGGCCCCGGCCGGGAAAAGATCTTTTTGGCGGGGGTTCGGTTAACGGCCATGAAGCGGAATATCGGCGATACGGTCATCATTGGCGGCGGGGTTATCGGGCTAGCTCTGGCCGCGGAACTGCGACTCCGGGGTCAAGACGTCACAGTCCTCAGTCGCAAGCCCCAGGAAGCCGCGGCGCTGGCGGCGGCGGGGATGTTGGCGCCGGAGGCGGAGCAATTGCCGGAGGGGCCGCTTTTATCCCTGGGTCTCCGCTCCCGGGCGCTTTACCCAGAGTGGATCGGCAAGCTGGAGCGTTTAACAAATCTCAGCGCCGGTTATTGGCCCTGCGGCATTCTCGCGCCGGTGTTTGAGACGCCAGACGTTAGGTTAAATCAGGAGAATTGGCTAGAGGGGGAGGCCCTCCGCGCCTTCCAACCCGGTCTGGGGCCAGAGGTGGTCGGAGCCTGGTGGCGCCCGGAGGACGGGCAGGTGGATAATCGGCGCTTGATGACGGTTCTCCACAGGGCGGCGGAGCGCCTAGGGGTGAACGTACAGGCGGGGGTCGCGGTAACGGCGCTGTCTCTTCGGGGGGAAATTTTGGAGGGGGTGGAAACCGACGCCGGAATGTTTTTGGCCCAAAACTATGTCTTAGCCAGCGGCGCCTGGGCGTCGGAACTCTTGCCCCTGCCGGTGTTTCCGGTGAAGGGAGAAATGCTGTCCCTACAGATGCCGCCCCAGGCAAACGGCGCCTTTCCCCTAGAGCGGGTTCTCTTTGGCCCCGGCACTTATCTGGCGCCTAGAAGGGACGGGCGTTTAATTATCGGCGCCACCGTGGAAGTCGGGAACTGGAGCGCTTATAATACGCCCCAGGGGGTTCAGACCCTTTTGGAGCGGGCCACGCGGTTATATCCCGGTCTCGCTTGCTGGCCATTGCAAGAAATCTGGTGGGGTTTCCGTCCTGGAACCCTGGACGAAGGCCCTCTCCTAGGCCCCGGCCCCTGGGAGAATTTAACCCTAGCGACGGGCCATTACCGCAACGGCGTTTTACTAGCGCCGGTCACGGCCCGGTTATTGGCGGACTGGTTGACGGCGGGCCAATCCGATCCCTTACTGGAAGCCTTTTCCTATCGGCGCTTTGAGGAGTCGCTGTAAAAGCGTTTTTCCTTGGCGATCAACTGGGCCGCCCAGACGCCGCCCAGAAAACCAAAGAGATGCCCCTGCCAGGACACCCCCGCTTGCAGGGGCAGAACCCCCCAGAGCGCCCCGCCATAGAGAAAGAGCGCCGCCATGGACAGGGCGATGGAAGGGAGATTGCGCTGGAAAAAGCCCCGGAAGAGCAAAAAGCCTAAATAGCCAAAGATTAAAATACTGGCGCCCACATGAACCGAGCCGGCGCCGCCAAAGAGCCAGGTGCCCAAGCCCCCCACCAGCATGGTCAGCGCCGTCACAATCCAAAAATCGCTGGTTTCCTGGAGCATCACGAACCAGCCCAGGACTAAAAAAGGAACGGTATTGGCCATCAAGTGGAGGAAACCGCCGTGGAGGAAGGGCGCGAAGAGAATGCCCCGCAGACCGACTAGACTGTGGGGCTGAATGCCGAAGCGGTCGAGACTGTGGTGAAAAACAAAGACGTCGAGAATTTCCAGAAGCCAAAAAATCCCCGCGAAGCTCCCGAGAATCAGGGCTTGGGTTTTCAGTTCCCGCGAGAAGTTGGCCGAGTTTGCAGATCCCATAGCGTTGAGCTTCTCCGTCAATGTTTAAATAGTAAGTTAAATATAAGTCAGTTAAACTGGGGGACTAAAGACGGCGCTCGCGACGCCCGCTGTCAATTATATCTTTAACGCCAAAGACTCCGCTCAACCCGGCCGAACCCGCTTTTCCGCCTTACTTTCCCTAGCCGCCATGAAAGTTCCTCTCCCGCTCTCTACCTTTTCCCGGAAATTCCCTTGGTTTTGGGGTCTGCTCCTCGGTTTTTGCCTGACCCTGGGCTGGAGCGCCGTCAGCCCCCTCCAAGCTCAGCCGCCCTTGAGTCAAGCCCAGGCGCTCTATCAAGCCGGGGATTTTCAAGGGGCGCTCCCCCTCTGGCGGGGGTTAGCGGAGCGGTTTGCGGGGGAGAAGGATGTTTTAAACCAAGGCATGGCCCTCAGTAATTTAGCGTTAACTTACCAACAACTGGGGGATTGGCAAGCCGCAAGCCAAGCCATTGAGGAAAGTCGTCGGGTCTTAACGGCCCAAACCCCTTCTCCGGAACGGGAGCGCTTACTCGCTCAAGCCTTAATAATCCAAGGACAATTACAACTGCGACAGGGCGCTCCCCAGGCGGCGCTGGCGACTTGGCAAAGCGCCGAAACCTTGGGAAAACCGGATTTAGAAACCCGTCTTGATCTCCAACGGCAACAGGCGGAAGCCTACCAAGCGCTGGGAATGTACCCCCGAGCCTGTAACGCGCTCTTAACCGGCCTAGAACTCCCCCCCAAGGATTGCCAAATCAGCGCCGCTCAACTGGAAAGTTTAAAGGCGCCGGAACAAGCGCCGCTTCTCCTCGCGTTAGGCGCGACCCAACGGCAGATGGGACGGCTGGAGTCCGCCTGGCAAGTTCTCCTGGCGGCGGATCGTTTAAGCGAAAACCCTGCCCAAAAAGCGGAAATTCGCCTCAATCAAGGCAACGTTCTCAAGGCGCTGGCCAACCGCCAACTGACCCCGGCGGAGCGCCAAACTCCCCGTTTGCCGGCCCCGGATCGGGCCTGTTCAGCGCCGTTATCTTCAGGGCTAGGAACCTTTAGCCTCTACCGACAGGCCCTAACCTGTTACCAAGAGGCGGAAACCTTGGCGCCAGGGCTATCGGGTCAACACCAGGCTCGGTTTAATCGCGGGCAACTGCTGGCCCAACTGCGGCAATGGCCCAGCCTTCCGCCCCTCCTGACGGCGCTGGAACAGGACGTCGAGCAACTGCCCCCCGGTCGCGGCGCGACCACCAGTCGTCTCAAGTTGACCCAAACTTTACTCTGTCTGGAGCAGGGCTTTAATCCCCGGCCCCTCATCTCTCAATCTCCCCTCCTCCAATCCTGTCCCCTCCCCAGCGCCGAAGAGCGCCGTCAATACCAAGCCGCCTTTGCGCCGTTTTTAACCCCGGAACGGAGTCGGCGTCTGCTGGATCAAGCCAAGCGGGAGGCGTCTGCCCTCGGCGATCCGGCGCTGTTGTCCAATGTCTGGGGCTACGAAGGCGCCTGGCTGGCCCGGCAGGGTCAAGGGGAAGCGGCGCTGGCCGCGACGGAGCGAGCCGTTGCCCCCATTACCGCCTACCAAAACCCGGAATTGAGCTACCTCTGGCAGTGGCAGTTGGGACGTTTCGCCCGAGCGCAGGGGCAAACCGACCGGGCCCTGGCCGCCTATGACGCCGCCTACGCCAGTCTGGAATCCCTGCGGCAGGAGTTGGCCGCGACCCCGCCGGATCTTCAGTTCGGTTTCCGGGAACGGGTGGAGCCGGTCTATCGGGAATTGGTGGCCCTGTTGCTTCTAGAGGCGAATCCGAGTCAGGAGAATCTTCGGCGCTCCCGAGATATTCTCGAATCCCTCCAGTTGGCGGAATTGAACAACTTTTTCCAGGAAGCCTGTCTAGAGGCCAACCCCCAATCCATTGAGACCATCGACCCCAAAGCGGCGGTGATTTACGCCACCACCCTGCCGGATCGCTTGGCGGTGATCCTCTCCCTACCGGAGCAACCCCTGACTTACCACAGCGTTCCCCTGGGCGATCCCCGTCAGGGACAATCCGCCCAGCAGGCGCTTCAGGCGGTGGTGGACGAAATGCTGATCAATATTTTCGACCCGGCTTACCGCCAGCGCCTCAATCTCCGCTATAGCCAGCAATTGTACCAATGGCTCATCGCTCCCTTTGCCCCGGCGCTCCAGCGCCGTCAGATCCAAACCCTCGTCTTTGTCATGGACGGCTCTCTCCGGGGCGTTCCCCTAGCGGCGCTCCACGATGGCCGGCGTTTTTTAGTAGAAAAATACGCCATCGCCTTTACCCCCGGACTGCAACTCCTCAGCCCCCGGGCGCTCAGCGCCGAAAGCCTCTCGATTCTGATTGGCGGACTGGAGAACACCCAAAATCACCCGGACTTTGACCCCATCCCGGAGGTAAAAACGGAGGTGGCGGAAATTTCCCAGTCCTCCGCGACCCAGGTGCTTTTTAATGAGGACTTTACCGCCGGGCGCTTGCAGGCGGAACTGCGCCAAACCCCTTTTCCCGTCGTCCACTTGGCTACCCACGGCCTCTTTTCCTCTAAATCCGAGGACACCTTTCTCCTCGCCTGGGATAAAAAAATTAACGTTAAGGAACTGGATCAACTCCTGCGGGAGCGGGGGGATTTAACCCAGGCGCCATTGGAATTGCTGACCCTGAGCGCCTGCCAAACCGCCACCGGCGACAACCAAGCGCCCCTCGGCCTAGCGGGCGTCGCCCTCCGTTCCGGCGCTCGGAGCACCGTGGCCACCCTCTGGCGGGTTTTTGACGAATCCACCGCCGACCTGATGACGGATTTTTACCGGGCTTTACGCCAATCCCAGGTCAGTAAAGCCGAGGCGCTCCGTCAATCTCAGGCGGCGCTGCTCAAATCGGAACAGTTCAATCATCCCTACTATTGGGCGCCCTTCGTGCTAGTGGGTAATTGGCTTTAACGGCGCTGGCAATATCGCCGACGGCGTGTTGATTTAGGCGGTCTTTGTGGATAGCGGCGTCGAAGGGCGCTCATTTTCCCATTGGTTCTTGGGCCCCCTTTTTAAGGGGGATTTCTCGACCGGCGCTCTGGGTTTATCCCCCCTAGCCCCTACTTCGACAGTCTCGATAACCAAGCTCAATACGGCTCTTTCTTGAAGGTACAAACTTCAAACTAGTCAAACAGTCTGAAGTATCACACGCAACAAATTTACTCAACCATCGTCCCCGTAAATCTCTTGATTACTGTACCCCCTATGAGGTATTCTCCCCTCAGTCACGCCCTGGCGCGCTTCGGACTTGAAATGGGCCATAAGCGCCAAACTCAACGGGAGGGATTCGGCTCATCTCGATTTAGACAATCGACTGAGACAATCAGCCCAGCGCCGTTAAAAACCGTTGAATGACTAAAGCGTTAGCCAAATCGATAAAAAAAGCGCCGACGAGGGGAACGATGATAAAAGCCTGGGGAGCGGCGCCGAATTGTTCCGTCACCGCCGTCATATTGGCGATAGCCGTTGGCGTGGCGCCGAGGGTCAGCCCGGAATAACCCGCGGAAACCACCGCCGCCGTGTAGTTTTTCCCCATCAAAGGAAACACAAAAACCAGGGTGTAAATAATGGACAACAAGAGTTGAAGCGCCAGAATCAACGCGATGGCCCAGCCCATATCCGCCAAGGTCCACAACTGTAAACTCATCAGGGAAATCGCTAAAAAGAGACCCAGACAGACGTCGGCGATCAGCGCCAACGAGGCGGTTCCCCCCGGCCACTTCAGGCCCCGAAACAGTAGAGGTAGGGTGTTGGTTAAAGCGATGCCGGCCAGTAAACAGGTGACAAAGGGCGGTAACCGCAGGCCAAAATCGACTAAAATTCGATGAATTTCAAACCCTAAACCAATAGCTACGGCGATGACTAAAATAGCGTTTAGCAGGGTCAAATAATCAATTTGCACGTCGTCTTGATCGGCTCGAATACTAATGGAGAGATCCTGATCTCCCTCGTCAGGCTGGAGTTGGTATTTGAGGATTAAAAACTTAGCTAAGGGGCCGCCGATAACGCCGCCAAAGACGAGACCAAAAGTGGCGCTAGCCAGACCAATTTCCGAAGCGTTCTCAATCCCGTAATCCGCTTGAAAAATGGGAGACCAAGCGATAGTGGTGCCGTGGCCGCCACTGAGGGAAATCGACCCGGCCAGCAGACCAAAGGGGAGTTTTAAGCCCAGCGCCGCCGCCGCTAGGATTCCCGTTAGATTTTGGGCGATTAAAAAGACAACCGCCGTTCCGAGGAGAATCAGTAGGGGTTTGCCGCCTTTTAAGAGAACGTCTAGTCGAGAGGACAGCCCTAGGGTGGTGAAAAAGATAATTAAAAAAGCGTCCCTGACGCCTAAATCAAAGAGAATTTGGGAACCAAAAAGAAGATAATAAGCGCCAAAAAAAAGAGAGGCGATGACGCCCCCAGAAACGGCGTCGGGAATGTTAAAGGTTTGTAAAAAAGAAATCCGTTTGGTGAGAAATTTCCCTAAATAAAGGACTAAAATTGCCAAAATGATAGTTTGACGCAGATCCAATTGCAACGTATTCATCGCTTTAACTCTCCAAGACTATTTTCCAATTCGCCAATGCCCTCGATTTTGACCCGAACCCGGTCGCCGGGCCGCAATTCGCCAATACCGGCGGGGGTGCCGGTGAGGATCGCGTCTCCCGGCCAGAGGGTCATAATGTGGGAAATATAGGACACCAACACCGCCGGTTTAAAAATCATCTCGTTTAGTTGGGCCGACTGCCGCGGCGCCGGCTCGTCGTTGATCCAGGTTTCCAAACGGGCGTCTAGGGAAATTTGCCGCGCCGCCCAGGGGCCTAAGGGGCAAAACCCGTCAAAACCCTTCGCCCGAGTCCATTGGCTATCTTGGCGCTGGAGATCCCGAGCGGTAATATCGTTGGCGATGGTGTAGCCCCAAATTCGACTCGTCGCCTGCTCTTCGCTACAGTTCTTCGTCTCGGCGCCGATAATCAGGGCCAATTCCCCTTCATAGTCCACCCGTCGAGATTGAGCGGGGTAAGGGATAATCTGCTGGGGCGCGGCCAGCGCCGAAGGCGGCTTGAGAAAAAGGAGAGGCTCCGGGGGGACTTCGTTGCCCAACTCGGCGGCGTGGGCGGAGTAGTTGCGACCTACGGCGATAATCTTGGAGGGTAAGCAGGGCGGAAGCAGGTGATACTCCGTTTCCGCCAGTCGTCGGGAGGAGGCTTTACCCCCCAACCAGGGCGCTCGTTCCCAGACCTCCACCTGCCGGTTCGCCTCAAGAGCGCCGTAGAGGATTTCCCCGGAGACGGCTTGCACCCGTACAAAACGCTGGGCCATAGGTCAATTCTCTTGCCTTACTGAAAACCGATTGAATCAGATCAAGCGGTTAGGATTCTGGGGGGATTATAGCCCAAGGGGCGGCGAGGGCGGCGGTTCCCAGAGGGGAGCGCCGAGGAGTTCTCGGCGCGCAACGCCCGCAGAGCCTGAGGAACGCCCTCAACCGCCTCTAAAACTTGTAACTGGTGCGGAGCGCCCAGACCCAGAGGGGGGCCCGGTCGTTGGCGGGGTTAATGCCCACCCACAGCCCCGGCGTGAGGGAAATACTGGGGTTAATTTGGAAGACGTAGAAACTCTCCACAAACCAAGGCGTATCCGTTGTCGCCGGGGTGATATCCGGCAGATCGTTATTGTTGCTGATGCGGGCGGCGTAGGGGGGCTGACCCACGGAAATCATGCCCAAGTTCCCCTCCTTAAAAAGGTCGGGAAAGGCCAGACTCACCTTCCAGTTCCAAATATCGGCGCTGTCCCCGGCCCGTTCTCCCCCTTCGGCCCAGGCGCTGGTGTACATGCCCCAACCCTCTAAACTCAACCCCGGCGCTAGGCGCCAGGTCCAGATCAGGGCCACGTTATCGGAGGAGGTGGCGTTGCCGTCGCCGAAGTTCTCCCGATTGGCGAAGCTAAAGGGGTTATCGGCGTTGGCCAGGCCCGTAAAGCCGAGGACGGCGAAGCGGCTAAATTGATTTTGGGGAATATATTGGCGGGTGTAAGCGATCCCCACTCCTGTGTCGGCGCTGGGGAGATAGGTCAACTGAGCGCCGGTCACAAACTGACCGTTGAATAAACCGTTGCCGGATTCGGTTTTAAAACCGTTGCCCGCGGAATAAAAGGCGCCGAGACTCAACTCCGGGGTGAACTGGTAAGCCAAGCCGCCGCCGGGGCCGGTATTATCGCTAGCGAGGTAAATGGGGGAAATAGCGCCGAAGAAGGAGAGCGCCCCTTCGGTGAAGGAACTGGCAAAGGGCGCCAGGGGATCGGCCACGTCGTCGAGAGTAATTTTGGCGCCGTTAATCCAGGCCGTTAATTGCTCGGTGACCGGGAAACGGTACTGGAGTTTATTCACCTGAGGCGTGAGGGGTTCGCTGGCCACGGTAAAATTAAAATCCGTCAGGTTACTGCCGCCCCGAGCGAGGAAAAAGTTGGCGGTTTGAATCCTGACCCGCAGTTGATCCTGACCGGTAAAGCTGGTGTCCCAATTCATCCGGGAACGGTAACTAACCGTGGGCTGACCGTTTTGAATAGACTGATCCGGAGGGCCGTCCGCCTGCTCGGCGCCCCAAACCCCGGAATAAACCATAATCACGTCGCCGTTCAGTTTCGTGGTGGTTGAAAACTGATGATCCTCTAAATAGGCGACGCGGCTCTCCAGATTATCCAGACGAGCGCCGAGTTGGCTTAATTCCTGCTCAAATTGTTGGGCCAGGGTTTTCAGCTTCTCCAAATCCGCCTGTAACACCGTCACATTTTCCTGAATCAGGCGCTCTAGGGTATTCAAACAGGCGTTTAAGCCAGCGGCAAACTCCCAACGGCTGAGCGCCCGATTGCCCCGGAACGTCTGGTCGGGATAACCCACAATACAGCCGTAGCGCTCTACCAGGGATTTCAGCGCCTCGTAGGCCCACTCATTGGGTTGCACATCCCGCAACTCCGAGACCGAGGACACCTGGGAAACTCCCGGCGCTTGCAGATCCGCCACCCTCGGCTGGAAAGTTCCGTCTTGAAAGGTTTTATAGCGAGGCTTCGGCGCTTCTCCAAAAACGGCGCTGGGGAGCCAAGCCAAACTGAACACAGCAAGGGAAAAAACGGCGCGGGGAAAAGAAAACATCGTTTGTGCTCCTCAAAAATAGTCTGGTTAGTCGGGCTTCGGCTACGCTCAGCCCTCGATTTCGGCGCTTTAGAAGAGAGGGGAGTTAAACAATCAACTTCAACCCAAATTGTTGATATAGCAGGATTAAATGGCTGGTGAACGCAATCCAATGGTGATCCCCCCCAACCCCCCTTGAAAAGGGGGGCGCTAACCGGAGTCTTTTCATAAGTGACTTAGACTGGTTATGACTGTTAACTGTTAACTGATATCTGATAACTGATATCTGTTATTAACTGGTCGCTAATTTCTTCGCCCTCCCCACCGGATCCATATAATGTTCCAGCGCCTTAAAGGCGATGGAAGAGAGCGTCGTTAACACCAGATAAACCAAGGCGACGGCGATATAGACCTCAAAGGCTTTATAGGTCGTCGCCACCACCAACTGCCCCTCCCGAAAGAGTTCGCTGAAACCGATGACCGCCGTTAAACTGGTGTCCTTAATCAGGGTGATAAACTCGTTGCCTAGGGGCGGTAAAACCCGGCGGAACGCTTGGGGAAAAATCACCTCTCGCAGGGTTTGCCAGGGCGTCATCCCCAGGGATTGACAGGCCTCCCACTGCCCCGGATCGACGGACTGGATACCGCCCCGGATAATCTCCGCCAAATAGGCCGCCACGTTCAAACTCAAGGCGATGACCGCGGCGGGGAAGCGGTCTAGCGTCCACTCCATCCCCAGTTCCTTAAACAGCCCCGGCAGACCGAAGTAGATAATGAACAGTTGCACGAGCATCGGCGTGCCCCGGAAAAACTCCACATAAATGCGAAACAACCATTGCAGAATTTTCGCCGGAGAAATCAGCGCCAGCGCCGCTAGAGTGCCGCCGATTAAGCCAAAAAAGACGGCGAAAACCGTTAACAACACCGTCACCCCGGCGCCGCGGATCAGATTGCGAAAGAGGGTGATAAAAAAGGGTTCCCTGGGGCCCCGCTGGGCTTGTTCCAGCGCCGCCTGGGTTCCCACCATGGCCGGCGCCACAAGGGGTAAAAAGGGCGGCTCGGCGCCGAACCATTTTTCGTAGAGCGCCTTATATTTACCGTCGGCGATGATCTGAAATAAACCGTAGTTAACCAGCGCCTGATTTTGATTGGTTTCCCCCGGTCGGGCCAAGGGCAAGGCGATACCGTAAAATTCCTCCGTCACCGATTCTCCGGCGACTTTTACCCCCCTTAACCCCGCTTCCTTAATGGCGAACAGGGTGACGGGGCCGTCGTTAATCACCGCGTCCACTTTCCGATTGACCAACTCCTGTAGGGCCAGCGCCGCCGAATCAAAACTGACCACCTCGGCGCCGGGAATTTTAGCCGCTTCCATGGCGCCGGTGGTGCCGATTTGGACGGCGATTTTTTTGCCCTTTAAATCCTCCAGGGATTGAATGGTTTCGTTCCCTTCCCGCACGGCGATGGCGAGACCCGCCTTAAAATAGGGGCTGGAGAAGGCGACGGATTGGGCCCGCTCGGCGGTGATGGTAATGCCGCTAATGGCGGCTTGAATGGTGCCGGACTGTAGCGCCGGGATAATGCCGTCAAAGGGCAGACTTTCGATTTGCACCTCTAATCCCGCCGCTGTTCCCACCGCTTGGATTAAATCAATATCAAAACCCGTTAAGGTTCCCGTGGCCTCGTCCGTCATTTCAAAGGGGGGGAAAGTCGGCTCCGTGGCCACAACAAAGGGGCTACCGCCGCCGTCGGTTTGGGAGACCGCCGGCAGGAGAGGCGACGTCAGGGTCAAGAGCAGACTCAAGGCCAACAGCAGTAAGTAGCGTAGGGGAGAGGATTTTGCCAATAGGTTCATGGCCGACCGGTAAGATTTGACCCCCCAGTATTCCCGGCCGTCCCCAAAATAAATGTAAGCGCCGATACCAAGCAGACCCTTGGGTTTAGCTATGGTTAACCCTAATATGACCTTTTCTTAACCCAACCCCCTCCTAACCATGAGCGCCGCCGACATTCCGCTCCCCATCGTGGTCTGCGAAAACCTGCAAAAAAACTACGGCTCACTGCAAGTCCTCAAGGGCGTGAACGGCTCCATGTATCCGGGGGACGTCATTTCCATCATCGGGCCCTCCGGTTGCGGCAAAAGCACCTTTTTGCGGTGCTTAAATCGTTTAGAAACCATCAGCGGCGGCAAGTTAAGCGTGGCGGGGGTGGATCTCTCTGAGCCGAAGGTGAGCCAAGGGGAACTGCGGCAACTGCGGATGCGGGTGGGGATGGTCTTTCAACACTTTAATCTCTTTCCCCACTTAACCGTTTTGGAAAACTTGATGCTGGCGCCCCGCAAAGTGCTGAAGCTTTCTTTGACGGAATCCAAGGAGCGAGCTTTGACCTATTTAGAAAAAGTGGGTTTAGGGGAGAAACACGGCGCTTATCCCGAACAACTCTCCGGCGGTCAAAAACAACGGGTGGCCATCGCTCGGGGTCTCTGTATGAAACCGGAAGTCCTGCTCTTTGACGAACCCACTAGCGCCCTCGACCCGGAATTGGTGGGGGAGGTTTTGAACGTGATGAAACAATTGGCGGAGGAGGGGATGACTATGGCCGTGGTCACCCACGAGATGCAGTTTGCCAAGGAAGTGTCCAATAAAGTGCTCTTTTTTAACGCCGGGGTAGTGGAGGAAGCGGGGCCCCCGGATCAACTCTTTAGCCAGCCCAAGAGCGAGCGCCTAAAAGCCTTTCTCAGCCGGATTAACGCCTAAACGTTGGCGGCCCAACCGCCGGGGCCGGAGCGGCGGCTATATTTCGGCAATCTCTGGGCAATCGCCGCGAACCTTGAAGAAATAGCGCAAAGCGAGCGCCCACATCCCTTCGCGTCAAGGTAATTCAGTCCGCCGCTCCCAGCCAAGCGCCGAATTCCTCGGTAAAACGGTTTGCTAGAATCGCCTCCCGAATCCGGGTGGTAAACCCCACCAATTCCGTGATGTTGTGCAGAGACAGCAAAATATAACCCAACATCTCCCCGGAGCGGATCAGATGATTTAGGTAGCCCCGGCTAAAGGTCTGGCAGGCGTAGCAGGGACAGTCGGAATCTAAGGGTCTGTCGTCCCGGCGAAAGGCGGCGTTTTTCAAATTCCAACGCTCTCCCCGAACCAGAGCGGCGCCGTGGCGACCCAGGCGGGTGGGAATGACACAGTCAAAGAGATCAATACCGGCGGCGATGGCCAGCGCCATTTCCCGGTAGGTGCCGACGCCCATCAGATAACGGGGCTTGTCTTGGGGCAAAAGCGGCGCCGTGTGGCGAACGACAGCATGAATTAGTTCCGGCGCTTCGCCGACGCTGACGCCGCCAATGGCGTAGCCCGGTAGGTTGAGAGCGGTTAAGTCCTCTACGGCTTGGGAGCGCAGGTCTAAAAAGGTTCCCCCCTGGACAATGCCAAAGAGCGCCTGGTTGGGGTTTTGATGCGCGTCTAGGCATCGTTTGAGCCAACGGTGGGTGCGTTGGGTCGCCGCAGTTACCGCGTCCCGACCGGCTTGGCCCGGGGGACATTCATCAAAGGCCATAATCACATCGGCGCCGAGGGCGTTTTGAATCTGGATAGAGCGCTCCGGGGTTAGATCAATCAAGCGCCCGTCCCTGGGGGAGCGAAAGAGAACCCCCTCTTCCCGCAAAGTTCGCAGTTGGGCCAGACTAAACACTTGGAAACCGCCGGAGTCCGTCAAAATCGGCCCCGACCAGCCCATAAACCGATGGAGGCCGCCTAATTCCCGGACAATCTCTTCCCCCGGTTGCAGGTGGAGATGGTAGGTGTTGGCCAAAATCATCTGGGCTCCGCTGGCCCGGATCTGCTCGGGGGTTAGCCCCTTCACGGTGGCCAGGGTTCCCACCGGCATAAACCGGGGCGTTTCCACGGGGCCGTGGGGAGTTTGGAAAATCCCGGCCCTAGCGTGGGTCTGGGAACACTGGGCTTGGCGCTGGAAGCTAAAGCTCACTCAGGAGTTAACCTAAACGCCCCGCTCAATGGCCTGTTTGGCCTGGGCGAATTCGATTTTCAGGCGTTTTTTGAGCTTATCGGGAATCGGACGAGCGCCGTAGGCGGTGTAATAGCCCGCTAGGGAGTTGAGCGCCGTCTGCATGGTGGTGAAGGAGCGCAGACCCCCGGATTTGGTCTCCTTCCGGTAGCGAGAAATGTAGTCGTTAATCTGGGCCCGGGCCTCCGCCTGAACTTCCGTCCGCTCGGGCGCGTCGTTGGGCAATTCTAAGGCCGTCGTTAGGGTTTCAATCACCGCTAGGGTGTCCTGGCTGTAATTGCCGGTGAGTCCGGTAGAACTGTCGCACCCGGCAAGACCGACGACAACCACTAGGAGCAAGGCCAAGAGGCGAGAAAAGAGGGGTTTGAGGGACATGGGAATAAAAATTTCCTATCTTAAAAACGGCGCTGGCGACCCGACCGGCACACTTTGCCAGTAAACCGTAATCCTACCGGAGCGGCGGCGCCGGTGGCAACAGTAAAGCCAAAACGCTATGTTAGAATCAGCAACACACAGGGTACGCTGAGGTCATGGATTAGGCTATGTTTGAACGCTTTACCGAAAAGGCCATTAAGGTCATCATGCTGGCCCAGGAAGAGGCTCGTCGCCTGGGACACAACTTTGTCGGCACGGAGCAAATTCTGCTGGGCCTAATTGGCGAAGGCACCGGCGTCGCCGCCAAGGTTCTCAAGTCCATGGGGGTCAATCTTAAGGATGCCCGTATTGAAGTGGAAAAAATCATCGGCCGCGGCTCCGGCTTTGTGGCGGTGGAAATTCCCTTTACCCCTAGGGCCAAACGGGTGCTGGAGCTTTCCCTTGAAGAAGCCCGGCAATTGGGACACAACTACATCGGCACCGAGCACCTGCTCCTAGGTTTGATCCGAGAAGGGGAAGGCGTCGCCGCCCGAGTGCTAGAAAACCTCGGGGTGGATCTCTCCAAAGTCCGCACCCAGGTGATTCGGATGCTGGGGGAAACAGCGGAAGTGGCCGCGGGCGTGGGGGGCGGCGGTCGCACCAAAACCCCGACCCTGGACGAATTCGGCTCCAATTTGACCCAACTGGCCACCGACGGCAAACTAGATCCCGTGGTGGGGCGCCAAAAGGAAATCGAGCGGGTCATTCAAATCCTCGGGCGCCGCACCAAAAATAACCCGGTGTTGATCGGGGAGCCGGGGGTGGGGAAAACCGCCATCGCCGAAGGTCTGGCTCAGCGTATCGCCAACAAAGATATTCCCGACATCCTCGAAGAAAAACGGGTGATGACCCTGGATATTGGCCTACTGGTGGCGGGCACCAAATACCGGGGGGAATTTGAAGAGCGCCTGAAAAAAATCATGGACGAAATCCGTCAAGCCGGGAATGTGATCTTGGTGATTGACGAAGTCCACACCCTCATCGGCGCCGGCGCCGCGGAAGGCGCCATCGACGCGGCCAATATTTTAAAACCCGCCCTGGCCCGGGGCGAACTGCAATGTATCGGCGCCACCACCCTGGACGAGTACCGCAAACACATCGAGCGGGACGCGGCGCTAGAGCGCCGGTTCCAACCCGTCATGGTGGGGGAACCCTCCGTGGAGGAGACCATCGAAATCCTCTTCGGTCTGCGGGAGCGCTACGAGCAACACCACAAGCTGAAAATCCTCGACGAGGCGCTGGAGGCAGCGGCCAAACTGTCCGACCGCTATATCTCCGACCGCTATCTGCCGGACAAAGCCATTGACCTCATTGACGAAGCCGGCTCCCGAGTGCGCTTGATCAATTCCCAACTGCCCCCCGCGGCAAAGGAACTGGATAAGGAACTACGGCAAATCCTCAAGCAGAAGGACGACGCCGTCCGGGCCCAGGACTTTGATAAAGCCGGGGAACTGCGGGACCGGGAAATGGAGATCAAGCAACAGATCCGGGACATCGCCTCCGGCAAAAAAGCCGAGGACGGGAGCGAAGATCCCCAGGTGACCTCCGAGGAAATCGCCCACATCGTCGCCTCCTGGACTGGCGTGCCGGTGAACAAACTGACGGAAACCGAGTCGGAAAAACTCCTGCACATGGAGGACACCCTCCACCAGCGCCTGATCGGTCAAGAAGACGCGGTCAAAGCGGTGTCTCGGGCCATCCGTCGGGCCCGGGTCGGTCTGAAAAATCCCAACCGTCCCATCGCCAGTTTCATCTTCTCCGGCCCCACCGGCGTCGGCAAAACGGAACTGACCAAGGCGCTGGCGGCCTACTTCTTCGGCTCGGAAGACGCCATGATCCGTTTGGATATGTCGGAATTTATGGAGCGTCACACCGTCTCCAAACTGATCGGCTCCCCTCCCGGCTACGTGGGCTACAACGAAGGCGGGCAACTGACGGAAGCCGTCCGGCGCCGGCCCTACACCGTGGTGCTCTTTGACGAGATCGAAAAGGCCCACCCCGACATCTTCAACATGCTTCTGCAAATCCTCGAAGACGGGCGCCTCACCGACGCCAAAGGACGCACGGTGGACTTCAAAAACACCCTCTTGATCATGACCTCCAACATCGGCTCCAAGGTCATTGAAAAAGGCGGCGGCGGTCTGGGCTTCGACTTTGAAAGCGACCAGGCGGAATCCCAATACAATCGCATCCGCTCCCTGGTGAACGAAGAGTTGAAAAACTACTTCCGTCCCGAATTCCTCAACCGTCTGGACGAAATCATCGTCTTCCGGCAACTCAACAAAGAGGAAGTCAAGGAAATCGCCGAGATCCTGCTCCGGGACGTCTTCGCCCGTCTGGTGGAGAAAAACATCGCCCTCTCCGTCACCGACAAGTTCAAAGAGCGCTTAGTGGAAGAGGGTTACAACCCCGCCTACGGCGCCCGCCCCCTCCGCCGGGCCATTATGCGCCTGCTGGAAGACGTGCTGGCGGAGGAAATCCTCTCCGGTCGTCTCAAAGACGGCGCCGCGGCGCTGGTGGATATTAACGAGGAAGGCAAGGTGGTGGTGGCTCCCGCCGACCAACCCCGGGAACTCGTGCCGGCCCCTTAGGCTCAAGTCTCTCCAATCTCTTAACGGTAGCGGCGCTTTTCGCCGCTACTTATTTTTGGGGGGATAAATTCCGCCTCTATCGCCGCCCATCTGGCGAGTCGCCAGTCGCCGAATCGAGGGGCTTGACCATCACTAGCGCCTGGGATTGAAAACCGAACTTTTGATAAAGCGCCAGCGCCGCTTGATTGTGGGGGAAAACCTGTAATCCCAATTGGGGATCTCCCCGATCTTGAGCGATTTTCTGCGCTAGAGTCAATAATTGAGAGCCTAAACCCCGGCGCCGATATTCGGGCAAAACGTAGAGCATAAAGACATGGTAATAGCGCCGCCCGCTCAGTTGATCGACGGCGTTCCCCATCCAGAGACCTCCCAGGGGATTTTGCGTCGCGGTTCCGGGGGGTAACTGCCGGTTCTCCAACCACCAGAGGGGAGAAGCGGAGCCGTAGTAACTTTCCACAGTCTCCCGCAGATGACCCCAGGAGCGGCGCTGGGGAAAAAGCTCCTGATAGGTGGCTTGTAAAAACCGCAGTAGATGGGGTTTATCTCGATGGCTTCCCGCTAGGAGGCGATAGCGCCCCAGGACGTCCATTTAGGCGAAGAGATCGAGGGGAAAATAGCCGTAGGCGCCGTCGAGGTTTTGGTCTTCCGATTGGACGGCGATTAAAACGCCCCGATAGGCGCCTTCGTAGCGATCTAAATAGGCGCTTTGTTTTTGGGCGTTGACTTTCAGATAAACGGCGCCGTCCGGGGGGGCGAAGGCGGAAAAATCCGGTTTAAAGGCGTAACCCAGCGCCGCTAAGTATTGGTTTAAGGCCGTCTCTCCCTGAGGAAAATCCGAAGCGCAGACGCCCAAATTTTCCCCGTCCCCTTCTCCGCAGAGCCAGAGGATCGCTTGCCGTAGGTCTTGTTTTTCCCCTTCGTCGGCGGGGAGTTTCGGCTCTAGGCAACTGTAGCTTTTCAGGAGGGTTAAGTAATCGGTCATGGGGTTAGGGATTAGGGACGGTTAATTTTTGCCCCAGACGGGGTTCGGTTCCGGCCAGAAGCCTTTGGATATTGCTCCGGTGGCGCAGGATGACGTAAAGGCCCGCCAGGGCGCTGAAGAGGAGGAAGGGTAAAGGGAGCGCTAACCCCCAGGCGACGCCGTTCACCGCCACGGCGCCGAGGATGGAACTGACGGAGACTATGCGGGTCAGCGCTAGGCTGAGGAGAAAAGTTGCCAACGCGCCGAGGGCCAGCCAAGGGTTCAGCACAAAAAGAACGCCTAAGCTGGTCGCCACGGATTTGCCGCCGCTAAAGTTCAATAAAAAAGACTTGCTGTGGCCTAGGACGGCGCCGAGCGCGGTCGCGACCAATAGCCAATTTTGCCAAGCGGGGGGAATGGGCGCCAAAGGCCAGGTCTGAAACCAAAGACGGACTAACGCCACCGCGGCCATGCCTTTGAGAACATCGATGGTTAACACCGCCAGCGCCGCTTTTTTGCCTAGAGTTCGCAGAACATTAGTCGCGCCGGTGGAGCCGGAGCCGACCTCGCGAATGTCGATACCCTGGAGCCAGCGTCCGGCCCAGTAGCCCGTGGGAATAGACCCCAAGCCGTAGGCGAGAAGAATCAGTAAGGCGCTCAATCCTAAAGCGATGCCCATAACCCCCCGTCGGCGCTAGGAAAAAGGAAACATTGATGGAATCATAATAGCGAAGGATGGCCTACAGGCTGATCCCCTCTCCCTAACTGGATCCCTATGACCGCCACCGCTCCCCTGCGTCTGCTAATTAGTAACGATGACGGCGTCTTCGCCCAGGGGGTCAGAACCCTGGCGGATACCCTGGCTCAAGCGGGCCATAACGTCACCGTGGTCTGCCCCGACCGGGAGCGCTCCGCCACGGGCCACGGCTTAACCCTCCACCAACCGATCCGGGCCGGTCAAGTGGAAGGGGTTTTCGACCCCGCCATCGTCGCTTGGTCCTGCTCCGGCACCCCCGCCGACTGCGTTAAATTCGCCCTCCATTCCCTCCTGCCCCAGTATCCCGATTTTGTCCTTTCCGGCATTAACCACGGCGCTAATCTGGGAACTGACGTTTTATATTCCGGTACCGTTTCCGCGGCCATGGAAGGACTGATTGAGGGGATTCCCAGTATCGCCCTCAGTTTGACCAGTTTCAGCGCCGAGAATTTCCAACCCGCGGCCAATTTCGCCGTTACCCTGCTCAACTATCTGCGGCGCTCGCCCCTGCCGGAGGCCACTTTACTCAACGTCAATATTCCGCCCTTGTCCCAAGGAGACATCGCCGGGGTGTGTCTGACCCGTCAGGGATTGCGGCGCTATGTGGAAAACTTTGAAGAGCGCTTCGATCCTAGGGGCAAACGCTATTACTGGTTGGCGGGGGAATTGGTGCAGGAAATCGACCAACCGGATCACCTCCATTTACCCGCCGACTGTCCCACGGATGTGCAAGCCAACAAAGAAGGCTACATCACCCTCACTCCCCTTCAGTACAATTTGACGGACGTCCAAGCCTTTCACCATTTTGCCCAAGCCCAAGACTTCCCCCCGGCGCTGGGACAGGACGCCAGGCGGGGGGCGTGAATTATGGTATGGTGAGAACTCAAAGTTTAGTGTCTCTTTATGTCTTCCTATCTTTTTAGCCCCGAAAACGAGCCGGATGAAGCGGATAGCGTCACCCTTCAGGACGACGAAGGCAGAACGCTAGACTGCTATATTGAAAACGCCATCGATCTCGACGATGAAAGTTATCTTTTATTAATGCCGGTGGACGTGCCGGTGGTGGTCATTGCCTGGGACGAAGAGGAAGAGGAGGAAGAAGACGCCGAGGCGATTTTATTGGAAGACGATCAGGAGCTTGAACTCATATTCGCCGACGCCAAAGCGGTTTTAGCGGAGTTGGATTTAACGCTAAAATATACGGCCTACACCCTGACGGTAAGCGGCGAATTGCCCCCCATCGAAGACGACGATATTTTGACCCTGGAATTAGACGAAGGGGAAGAGGACTTAGAGCCGGAGGAACTGCAATTTTTAGCCAGTTTTTACCACGAGGAACAGCGCTATTCCATCTACACGCCCCTAGCGCCGTTGTTGTTTCTGGCTAAGGTCAACGCCAAGGGCAAGGTGGAGTTGGTGCCGCCGGAGGACGAGCAAATGCAACAAATTTTAGAAGAATTGCTCTTTGAAGAAGCGGAATAAATGAGCGTCCGCCCCCGCAAACGTTTTGGGCAACATTGGCTCCAAAGTCCCCTCGCTTTGTCGCAAATTCTCGGCGCCGCGGAGATTACGCCAGAGGATAAGATTCTAGAAATCGGCCCCGGTCTAGGGGTTTTAACCCAGGAATTGATCCCTCGGGCTGGTAGCGTCGTCTCGGTGGAATTAGACCGAGATCTCTGTCACAAATTACGGCGGCGCTTTGGGGAACGGGAAAATTTTCTCTTGTTAGAAGGGGATTTTCTCACCCTAGAGTTAGAAACGTTACTCACCGGGCAACTTCAGTGTTGGCCCCTCAATAAAGTTGTCGCCAATATTCCTTATAACATCACGGCGCCGATTTTAGAAAAACTCCTCGGAACCATCGCCCAACCCCGAACCCCGGCCTTTGAGCGCATTGTTTTACTCATTCAGAAAGAAGTGGCGGAGCGCCTCGTGGCCCAACCCCAAACCAAGGCCTACGGCGCTCTCTCCGTGCGGATTCAGTATCTCGCCCATTGCCAGTGGATCGCGGACGTGCCCCGCAGCGCCTTTAAACCGGCGCCGAAGGTAGATTCCGCCATTGTCTGTTTGCAACCCCGACCGGCGCCGGACGGGAACGCCCAACGCCTAGGGGAGTTAGTCCAGTTAGGCTTCGCCCAGCGCCGCAAGATGCTCCGCAATAATCTCAAAGACCTCTGTCCCCCCGACAAGTTAGGGGAAATTCTCGCCCAGAACCAACTTCCCCCCACCGCCAGGGCGGAGGATCTTTCCCTGGATCAGTGGCTCGACCTCTGCCGGAAGCTGAGTTAAGAAGACGTTTTCAGCGCCCCGTCCAGTTAACCGGCCGTCTAGGTCTTTGTTTTTACGGCGCTCCCCAAGAAGGACAGCCTTGGGCTAACTCAAGACTTTAACCAGCGCCGCGCCGACCCGTTGAGCCTCTTCCTCCGTCATACCGGAGGTTAAGGGCGGGCAAATGTGACGGGGACACCAGGTTTCCGCTCCGGGGAAGGATTGCCCCTCGCAGACGCCCGCGAAGACCGGCTGTTGGTGACAGGGAATTTCATAAACGGTTCCTCCGAGGATAATTTCCGCCTCAGCCAGCGCCGCTTTAACCCCCTCCGGGGTCTTGCCCTCCGGCAGTAGGACGATCAACTTATACTGGCTGGCTTGATCCATGTGTTCCGTGGAGACAAACTCAATGCCCGCGCTCTTTAACGGCGCTGTAATCAGCTCATAGGCCCTTTGGCGCCGGGCCAACATCTGGGGCAGTTTTTGCAGTTGGATTTCCCCCAGCAGGGCGTGAATTTCCGTCATCCGAGTACTGTTGCCAAAGTCCGTGTGGAGACCGCCGAAGTTCATGCCCCGTTTTCCCTGATTTCGCAAAGAGCGGGCGATTACATCCTCCTCCGGGTCGTTGAGGGTAATCATCCCCCCCTCAAAAGTGGTCATCACCTTGGTGGGAAAAAAAGAAAAAGAAGCGCCGTCCCCCAAATTTCCCGCCTGAACGCCCCCCAGTTGACTGCCGTGGGCGTGGGCCGTGTCTTCGAGGACAAAGAGTCCCCGTTGACGGCAGTAGTCTACCACCTGAGGAAATTCCGGGCTAATGACCCCGCCGATATGCACCCAGAGCAGGCCGGACAAGGGTTTTGGGTAGGCTTTGCCCTCTACCGCGTCTTTAACCATCGCTAAAGAGGGAGCGAAGGTGGTTTTGTCCATATCCAGGTATTGAACCTCGGCGTTAACCCGCAGAATCGAGGCGACGGTGGCAAAGTTGGTATTGGTCGGCGTTAGGACTGTGGTATTCTCCGCGTGTTTTAAGCGGAGGAGGATCTCCAACCCAGAGGAGCCGCTATTAACCGAGACCGCGTATTGTGTCCCCACATAACGAGCGAAGGCCGCCTCAAAGGCGCGGGTATGGGCGCCGAGGATCAGGGAGCCGGATTTCAGAATCTCCCGGGCTTGGTCGAGAAAGGTCTCAATTTCGGGATCGGTAAGGTCAAAATAAAAGGGCTTAATGGCGGACATGGGGGATGGGACTCCTGAGAACGGGAAGAAAAAACCCCCATTAACTCAAGTTATCCGGGGGCGTCATTATGAAGGGTTCAACTATCCATTGTACGGCGACCTACGGCGCCGGGGCCGATGGGGACGACTCTAGGGCCCCCAACCCTGAATTTTGCTCGCGCCTGGCATTGAGGAGCGCCGGCCATAGAAAAAATTCCATGACCGACCCTGTAACAAAAGTTTACAAGATTTACAAAACTTCATATAATGAGTCCCAACACGACTAGGTATAATTTCTCATTGACCTAATGCTCACCTCCATCCCCTGGCTTTCGAGCCTGATCTTCTTTCCCCTCATCGCCGCCCTGGCGATTCCCTTCATTCCCGATAAAGACGGCAAACAAGTCCGCTGGTACGCCCTAGGGGTGGCGCTGGCGGATTTTCTCTTAATGGGCTACGTCTTCTGGAAAAACTACGATCCCCAGAACAGCGCCTTTCAACTGACGGAGCAGTATGATTGGATTCCTCAATTTGGCTTAAGCTGGAGCGTCTCCGTGGACGGCGTTTCCATGCCCCTAGTGTTACTGGCGGGGTTAGTGACCACGCTTTCTATCTTTGCGGCTTGGCAAGTCAACCATAAGCCCCGTTTATTTTATTTCCTCATGCTGGTGCTCTACGCCGCCCAAATCGGCGTCTTTGTGGCCCAGGACATGATGCTCTTATTTATCATGTGGGAACTGGAATTGGTTCCCGTCTATTTATTGGTCTCCATCTGGGGCGGTCAACGGCGCCAGTACGCGGCCATGAAGTTTTTGCTCTACACCGCCGCCGCTTCGATCTTTATTCTCGTCGCCGCTTTGGGCATGGCCTTCTACGGCGACCAAATCACCTTTGACATCGCCCAACTGGGTCTGAAAGATTTCCCCCTCGGTTTGGAACTCTTCCTCTACGGCGGGCTACTTCTGGCCTTCGGCGTCAAACTCGCGGTTTTCCCCCTCCACACTTGGCTCCCGGACGCCCACGGCGAAGCGTCGGCGCCGGTTTCCATGATTTTGGCTGGCGTTCTGCTGAAAATGGGGGGTTACGGATTAATCCGCTTTAACCTTGGTCTTTTGGAAGACGCCCACGTTTACTTCGCCCCCATTCTGGTTATCCTCGGCGTCGTCAATATCGTCTACGGCGGTTTCACCTCCTTCGCCCAGACCAACATGAAGCGCCGGCTGGCCTATTCCTCCGTTTCCCACATGGGTTTCGTCTTGATCGGCGTCGCCTCCTTCACGGATTTGGGCATTAGCGGCGCCATGTTGCAGATGCTCTCCCACGGCTTAATCGCCGCGGCGCTGTTCTTCCTCGCGGGGGTCACCTACGACCGCACCCATACCCTCAACTTGGCGGAAATGGGCAACATTGGCAAGGTGATGCCCACGGTCTTCGCCCTCTTCACCATGGCCGCCATGGCCTCCTTAGCCCTACCGGGGATGAGCGGTTTCGCCAGCGAGTTGGCGGTCTTTGTCGGCGTCAGCGTCAGCGATATCTACAGTTCCGCCTTCCGCACCGTGACGGTCTTCCTCTCCGCGGTGGGTCTGGTGCTCACCCCCATTTACCTCCTCTCCATGCTCCGGCAGTTGTTCTACGGCGCCGACACCCTCCTCTCCTGCGAGTTAACTAGCGACACCCAGGGAGAAGCTCAGGAAGCGGTTTGCTTCGGCACCAGTTGCGTTCTCCCCAGTCAGGCCCGATATACCGACGCCCGTCCCCGGGAAGTCTTCATCGCCGCCTGTTTCCTGCTACCCGTCATCGCCGTGGGCCTCTATCCCAAACTGGCGACCCAGACCTACGACGCCACCACCGTGGCGCTGAATAGCCATCTGCGGGACTCCTACGCCGAAATCGCTTCGACCAAAACCTCTTCTATCTACGCCTTCGGTCAATCCCCAACGGCGCCGTTAATTCTGCCCCAGGCGGAGTTGGCGACCCTGCGCTAACGCTCGGGGGATGGAGCGGTCCCCACTCTTACTCCCATACTTTCAAGGGTAGGCCGTCCGAGCCTGCCCTTTTCGCTTTTTTCGCTCCGGCGCTTTCGGTTATCCCTCGTTGTCTAAGGGGAAGCAAATCGGGGAAGATAACTTTAGGGAACCCCGTTTGGGGAGCGCCGTTAGCTGTTGTTGACTAGGAGATTTGCCCTATGGCCGCCGCGGACTTTAAGGATTACTACGCCATTTTGGGGATCGGTAAAACCGCTTCGGAAGAGGAGATTAAGAAGACCTTTCGCAAGTTGGCGCTGAAATATCACCCCGACCGCAACCCCGGCGATAAAGGCGCCGAGGAAAAGTTTAAGCAAGTGAGCGAAGCCTACGAAGTCCTCTCCGACCCGGAGAAGCGCCAGAAATACGACCGCTTTGGCCAATATTGGCAACAAGCCGGTCAGGGCGGCCCCTATTCGGGCAATGTCAATGTCGGCGCGGACGGCGCCGGTTTTGATTTTAGCCAGTACGGTAATTTTGAAGAATTTGTCAACGAACTGCTGGGGCGCTTTAACACCCCCGGCGCCGGTCAGGGCTATTCCACTAGCTATCGCCGGACAACCTCCCCCGGAGGCTTTGGGGATTTCGGCGCCCAGGCGACCGGCGGCGACCGAGAAGCGACCTTGAAGTTAACTTTTGCCGAGGCTCTGCGGGGAACCCAAAAGCGCCTGAATTTAGGCAACGAGGTCATCGATGTCCGTATTCCCGCCGGCGCGAAACAGGGCAGTCGGGTCAGGGTCAAAGGCAAGGGTCACGCCAACCCCTACGGACAAAGGGGCGATCTATACCTATCCGTCAATCTGGAACCCCATCCCTTTTTCCAGTTTGAGGGAGAAAACCTCGTCTGCGAAGTGCCGATTACGCCGGATGAAGCCGTCCTCGGCGCCACGATTGACCTGCCGACTCCCGACGGCGCCGTTTCCCTCAAGGTGCCCCCCGGCGTCCGCTCCGGTCAGTCTCTGCGTTTGCGGGGCAAGGGCTGGCCCCAGGGAAAAGAAAGTAAGGGGGATTTGTTGGCTCGACTGGTAATCGAAGCGCCGAAAAATCCGACGGATTTAGAGCGGGAGTGTTACGAAAAAATCCGGGGCCAGCGCCGGGAGAATCCCCGCCAGTCCCTCAGTCAGTACGCCAATCTTTAAGTCAATGGCGAAAGTTCAATTTTCCGCTCCTCCAGACCGCCTAGGTTGGAATCGCTTCGCCGGGTCGCAAACGGGCCCACTTACCGCGCTCTTCCTGAAAACTGAGACAACCCACCACGTCCCATTCCATTTCGATGTAATCCCCCTGGGGGCGAATATTGACGTTAATGCTGGGTTCCCGGGGATCGAAATCCGGGATCTCCGTCAGGTGGGGCTGTTGGTGTTGATGTTCGACGGCATGGTAGGTGAGACAGCGATCCACATAATGGCAGTTGACGCAAATACACATGGCGAAAAGATCCTAGGCGCTTTTTGCCACTTTAACCCAGCCCTGGAAAAATGGGCTTTGCTATGGAGGGTCATGTGGCCGAGGAGATTGAAGCTTGTAAACTCGTCAGGCGCTCTAGAACCTCTTGGCTATGAATAGCGGGTTGCACCGCCAAAAAACGCTCCCGCAAAATCCCCTCTGGATCGATTAAATAAGTATGGCGGAGAGACATGCCGCTGAGCCAAGAGCTATAGGCCTTACTGACGGCGCCGCTGGTGTCCGCTAGCAGAGGGAACCGTAGCCCTTCTTCCTCGCAAAACTCCCGGTGGGAATCGACGCTATCGACGCTGACGCCGAGAATCGCCGTATTTTTTTCCCGGTAGAGGGGTAAATCCTTCTGAAAGCGCCGGGCTTCGAGGGTGCAACCGGGGGTAAAGTCCTGGGGATAGAAATAGAGAACCACCCATTGGCCCCGATAATCCGAAAGGGAAATCTCCCCTTCGCCGCTATTGCTGGGGAGGGTAAAATCCGGCGCCGGACTGTTGAGGGGCAGTTGAGGGCCGCCGAGGGCGTAAACCGGTTGGGGAACCCAGAAGGCGGCGCCGACCCACAGCGCGAGGCTCAGGCTCGCTAGGAGTAGGGATTTAAACCAAACGGGAAAAGTCATAGGGTCAGATACCAGATATCGGCTATCAGAGATTTTAGTCCACAGGCCGCCCAACGCGGGGGGATAGCGGGGCTGATCCCGGAGTGACGCCGTAAGCTAGGCCAATTTCGATAAGCCTTTTACGTTCCGGCGTCATAAAACCCGCTAAGATAACGCGGATAACTGCATGGTAGACGGCGCCGATAACCCCGTCAGGACTCTCCCTTTTCCTTCTTGCCCGTCGCTTTAGGCGGAGTCCCTTAGGCTCGCGGGAACTTGAAGATGTCAGGAGTCGACGCCCGGCGCCCAGGGAATGACCTCTGCCCCAAACAATCGGGTTAAAATAAGACCACCGCCCAGCTCTCCCATCCCCGAGACCTTCATCAGGATCCCCCCGTGCTGTACTTAGCAGAAGTTAAAAAGCAAGCCCGAACCTTTTTAGGCGGCAATAAAACTGATCTGAAACTCCTGGCTTGTCAACACAGCGATCAAACCTGGAGCGCCCTGCCTAGCGAAGAAATTATCGTCACGGAAGAGATGGACTCCGCCAGCGAGGGAACGCTATGGGTCGTGCAACTGGCGAGTAATCGACAAATTCAGGGCAAACCGGAAATCGCGGCGCCGGAAGTGGTGCGGCAGTTGCAAAAGCTCTCCCGGCTTTCGGAAAAGCTCAAAGACCAGCAGGAAGAAATCGAAAAGTGGAAGCAGTCCCTGACCTATCAAAGTCAAGAACTCTCCCGCCGAGAGATGGAAATCGAGGCCCGGGAGGCGGACGCGGAGGAAAAGGAATTACAGTTGGCCCAGGTGGAGCGCCAAAAATACGAGGTGGATCAAGCTTGGCAACGCCTAGAGCAGGAGCGCTCCAGCTTACAGTCCCTGCAACAGCGTTTCGGCGCTTTTTTGGGCGCGGATCCCCAGACCGTCGAAAAACTGCAATTGCTGACGCAGCGCCTGGCCACTTCCGAGGAGGCCTGGCCGGCGCTCCGGCAATCTCTGCAAGGTTCGGGGCAGAGCGTTAATCGGCAACAGGAACTATTCAACGGTCACTGGCAGACCCTAGAGGAGTCCCTGCGTCAGTTAGGCGCTCAGCGGACGGCGCTCCAACAGCGTCAGGAACTCTTTGAGTTGCGGCGGCAGGAGTTGACCACGGCGCTGGCGGAGTTGGAGAAAGCGAAGCAACAACTGCTGATTGAGCGGGGCAATTTAACCAGTAAACAGCAACTGTTAAGTTACCTCAGCGCCGAAATTCGTCTGGTGGACGAACTGCAATCCAACCTCTACCGTCTGGCCACCGGCGCCATGGAAACGGAGCAAGACTCTAAGGTGGACGTCGCCCAACTGGAGCAGTTGCCCCTGAACGAGCTGGAGGAGCGAGTCACCCATCTGCAAAACGATCTGGAAAAATTGGTGCGTTTTGTCAACGACCAGGAAGAGGAACTGACCCTCCAATGTCAGGAGGTGGAGCAACTGGAACAACAACTCAGCCAAGCCAACGAAGGGGAGCGCTCCCATTTAGAAGAAGAACTGGGCGAAGAGCAGGAACGGAAACGGATGCTGGACGAGACCCTGGTGGGCCAGCGCCGCAACCTCAAGGAACGGCAGGATATTTTGGTGCAACACCTCCGCATTCTCCGGCGCCGTCAGGGCATTGTGGAATCCCCGGACAATTTGCCCAACATTAACCTTGACCCGGTGATTCATCAGTTGGAACACCGCAAGGCGGATCTCTGCGAACAACGGGCTAACTTAGAATCGGAAGTGCGCCTACTGCAAGACAATTTACAGCGCATTGAGGGAATGGCGGGTCAATTGGAGCGGGAGCAAGGCGTCAAGAAAGGCGCCCTGGAAACCGAGGAGAAACAACTGGAAGCCCTCCGTCAGGAGGTTCTCTCTCTTCAGTCCCAGGTGAACTTTTACCAACAATCTCTCCAACCCCTTCAGGACGAGTTAGACCGCCTCAAACCTAATCTAGAATCCCTGGCCCAACTGCTAGACCTGGGCTAGGATTTTGACCTCTGCCGGGGCGGAAACGAGGGGCGCCGACAGCGCCGTTTCTAAGTTGGCCCGGCCGAGACGGTTTTCC
Source organism: Cyanobacteria bacterium RI_101 (assembly GCA_016471375.1). Classification (GTDB taxonomy): domain Bacteria; phylum Cyanobacteriota; class Cyanobacteriia; order Cyanobacteriales; family Microcystaceae; genus Synechocystis. The sequence goes on along the minus strand of WGLZ01000057.1, from coordinate 25,424 downwards.
AGAATCGCCATTACCTCTCGCCCAAAATTCTCCGGGTTTTGGTTCCATGCTTGCAGGCAAACTTCCCCGAAAAAGGATCCCAAGGGTTCCGGGTTCCAGAGCAGTTTTTTCGCCGTCCAGGGCATCAGGCTCATGGGATTGTAGCCGGGTTTAAGAATCTTCCGCTCAAAGGCGTACTCCTCCAAATGGGTGTGGGGTTGGAGACCAATGAAAAAGATGGCCGGCTCCACCTTATCGGCGCCGAAGATGGCTTCTAGTTCTCGATGGTAGGCGATGGTTTGGCGGATGGTCTCAAAGGTTTCGTCGATGACATTGAAGGAATAGTTGACAGAAACTAGGTCGTTAAAGCCCGCAGCCTTGAGATCTCGGCAATTTTCTAAAACCGTCCGTAGATTGTAGCCCATGCGCATTTTGCGAACCAGTTCTTGAGAGCCGCTGGTAATGCCGATTTCAAAATAATTCATCCCCGTTTTAACCATCAGGTCGCATAACTCCGGGGTGAGGTTATCGGCCCGGATATAGGCCGCCCAATGAATATCCGTCATGCCGGAATCGACAATGGTTTGCAACAGTTCCACCGCGTCGTTAATAAAGCGCTTGGCCGGGATAAATTGGGCGTCGGTGAACCAGAAATTCCTCACCCCCCGGTCGTAGAGCTGGCGCATCTCCGCCACCACTTCCTTGGCCGGATTAACCCGCACCTGTTTGCCCTCCACCACGGTGTAAACGCAGTAGCAACAGTTATGAGGACAACCCCGCTTGGTTTGGACGCCGATATAAAAGTCTTTGTCCTGGAGGTAGTAATTTAAACTGGGAAAAATCGTCTCGATATAGTCATAATCGCAGGCCAACTTCACCAACGGCGCCGGCTCTTCGTGAATTAAGCGGGGCCGGGGTTCCGTTTCCCCGACGACATAACAGCGCTCTCCCGCCAAACTTTCCCCCCGCAGGACTTTTTCCAACAGAAGTTCCCCTTCCCCCACGGAAACGATGGCGCCCTGGGGCAGTTGGGTTTTCAATTGCTCGTAAAAGACGCTCACGGCGCCGCCGCCGACAATCACCTGGGCTTCGGGGCGATAGCGCCGGGCTTCCCGCAGACCCAAGCGAATCAGCCCTAAATTCCGCCAGAGTTCCCCATAGTAGGCGCCGGCCACCTTCAGACCCCCCAGGGCGCCCCGCAGACGAATGAGGGGATTGGGCGCGTAGTAAAACTCAAAGGCGTTTTGCAAAGGATTGCCGCCCCGTCCCCCCACCGGCGCGTAGATCTGAATGTCCCGCCAGGAAAACACCAGTAGGGTGGGTTGAAATTCGGCGACGGCTTCCTTCAGCGCCGACTGGAAATCCAAGGGCGGCACGGCGCCGAGATCAAAAATCCGCTGGTCAATCTCGGGAAAGTATTTATGAACGTGATCCGCCAGGTAAACCACCCCGATGGGAAAAATGGGATTGCAGGGAAGGCGAACGTAGAGAATACGCTGGGTCATGGCGGGGCGCGCGTTAAGTTTTTTGACTTATTCTAATCTAGGCCTCCAGGGAAAAGCGAGGATCTGGTTTCTCTCTCTGCGGCTAACGGTTAAGATAAAGCGCTAACCGCCCCCGTTCTCGATCCGCCCTGGGGTCAACGCGCCGCTATGTCTCTCCCCTTCGATAAGATTTTTTTCGCCGCCGGTCTCCTCTATTGCGGCGCCGTTGGTCTCTGGTTATTGAAACCGGCGCCGGCGCCGAGGCTTCAAAGTCGGGAACCCCAAATTTCTCCCCAGGACGCCCAGTTTATCGCCTACCTCCAGCGCTCCTTGCAAACAATCCAGACCGCCCCCAGCCCTTCGGCGCCGACCCCGACGCCCCTGCCCACTCTACCTGTGAGTCAAGCCCCCGCCCCGCCCCCGGTTAATCCGCCGCCGGTCGTTGAAAAATACTATTACCCCGTCTATCCCAGTCCCCAACCCCAGGCGCTGGCGCCGCTACCGCCTCCCCCCAGAACAGCGCCGCCTCCCGTTTTAACCCCGGCGCCGCGTCCCTCGATTCCGCCCCTGGTCACAACGAAACAAACCTATGAATTAATCGGTGTCTTGGAAGCGGGCGACCAGTCCCACGCTCTCTTTAACACGGCGGACATGACCCTACGGCTTCAGGTGGGGGAAAGTCTCGGTGCTAGCGGTTGGGTTTTAACCGGAGTGGACGCTCAAAAAGCGATCCTCAGCCGTCAGGGGAAAACCCGGTATTTGGAAGTGGGTCAGCGTTTTTAAGGTCGAGTTGGGGAGGTTATAGCGGTTTGCAGATTGGTGAGAGACGCACTTCGACTACGCTCAGTGCTCGAATCAAGAGTTTGAGCGATCAGATCGTCCCTCACTTGCAAGAATACCGCTCTATAATAATTGATTAACTCTGTGGCGATATTGTGAGTAAACAGGGGTGATCCTGCCAGCGCCGATCCATTGTCTCCTAGAGTTCAGTTGCCCCCAATCCCCAGTTTCTAGCCTTGATCTACCGACGCCTTCTGCCCCTGAGTTTGACGCTCCTGATTTCCCTCTTCTCCGGCGCTCCGTCCCTAACCCAGGGCGCCCCAACGGGAGACTGGCGCCTCAAGGAAGGCTCGGTTTACGACGGCGACACTTTCCGAGTGATTCATAAAACCAGCGGGGAAGAACTTAAAATTCGGGTCGCCTGCATCGACGCGCCGGAACTGAAGCAACCAGGGGGCAAGCGCAGTCGGGATCACCTGCGCGGTTTCTTGGCGCTGAATCCAACTCAACTTTCCTTAAAGATCTATACGCAGGATCGCTATGGTCGCTCGGTGGCCAGCGTTTACTTGGCAAATCCCCGCAATGGGCGCCCGCTCTTGGCGAACGGGGAAATGGTGGCCAGCGGCAACGCCTTTTTTTACGAAAAATACGCCTCCCAATGCCGGGACATCGCCCCGACTTTAGCAGAGTTGGAGCAAAAGGCCCGGACAAAACGGCTCGGGGTCTGGCAAGACGGCGCCGAAAAGCCCTGGGACTTTCGCCAAAAGGCCCGCCGGTAGCCATCGAAGCCCCTTTACGGAGTTCTCCCCGGAGCGCCTATAGTGGAGTTGCAGACATCTTAGATTCCCAACGCGATGAAAATTGCCCTCGTCGGAGCCACCGGCTTTATTGGCCAGACCCTTGTTCCCCGTTTAATCGCCGCGGATCAGATCCCGGTTCTCTTCGTCCGCAATCCCGACAAGGCCCGGCGCTGTTTTCCCGCGGCCCGGTTTCCTCAGGTTGAGATCGTCTCCGACTCCGACGTCTGGCCCCAAGCCCTAGGAACCTGTCAAGGCGCCGTTAATCTAGCGGGGGAACCTATTAGCGCGCGCTGGACGGCGGAGTATAAGGAACGGATTTTGGCCAGTCGTCGGGATACCACTCGCCGGTTAGTGGAAGCCATGACCCAGGCGAATCCGAAACCGAGGGTTTTCATCAGCGCCTCCGCCGTTGGCTACTACGGCGCGAGCGAAACGGCCCGTTTCGACGAAACGTCGGCGCCGGGGGAAGATTTTCTGGCCCAAGTTTGTCAAGTTTGGGAAAAAGAGGCGCTGGTTGCGGAAACTTTCGGGACCCGGGTGGCGTTGCTCCGTCTTGGTATCGTCCTCGGCTGCGGCGGCGGCGCCTTGGCGAAAATCCTGCCCCCCTTCCAATTGTTTGCCGGCGGCCCGTTAGGAACGGGAAAACAATGGTTTTCCTGGATTGATATTGAGGATGTGGCGGGGTTAATTCTCTGGATTTTGCAAACAGAGACGGTTACCGGCGCCGTTAACGCCACAGCGCCGAATCCCGTCAGAATGGCGGAATTTTGCCAAACCTTAGGGGACGTCCTGAATCGTCCCGCCTGGTTGCCCGCGCCGAGTTTCGCGCTGAAATTGCTCCTAGGGGAAGGCGCTCAACTGGTGTTGGAGGGACAACAGGTTCTCCCCCAGGCGGCGCTGAATCAGGGCTATGAATTTCGTTATCCCCAATTGCGGGAAAGTTTACTTAAAAATACCCGCGGTTAAACGAGCGGCTTCGAGTTTCGCCAGGGCGGCGCCGGCTCCATCGCCTGATTAATTCGGTATTAATTCGGCGCCGACCGGACTAAAGCTATAATAAACAGTAAGTCCATCTCAGGAGAAATCGAAGATGCTAGAGCAAAGAGACTATACGCTAATTATCGATAAAAGCGGCAGTATGTCCACCGTTGACGCCAAAAGCCAAAAAAGCCGTTGGGAATTAGTTCAAGAATCGACCCTCGCCCTAGCCAGAAAATGCGACTTACTCGATCCTGACGGAATAACGGTTTACACTTTTTCGAGCAAATTTAAACGCTATGACCAGGTCAACGCCTCTAAGGTAGAACAAATTTTTCAAGAAAATGAGCCGGTGGGCGGCACCAATCTGACCGCGGTCTTACAAGACGCCATCAATCAGTTTTTCCGGCGTAAACAAGCGAATCAAGGGAAAGGCGGAGAAACCATTCTCATTATTACGGACGGCGAGCCGAACGAGCGCCGCTCGGTCTTTGAAGCGATTATTGAGGCGAGTCAGCGGTTAGACGCGGATGAAGAACTGGCGTTGTCTTTTATCCAAATCGGCGACGATCCCGGCGCCACTAAATTCCTAAAAACCCTAGACGAGCAATTGGTGGGCGTCGGCGCTAAATTCGATATTGTGGACACGGTGACCTTCGAGGAAATGGAAGATTTAACGCTGACGGAAGTGTTGCTCAACGCGATTCAGGACTAGGGCTAGTCGCCATGAAAAACGCCGATTCTCTTGAGTCGATCTTGGCGGATATGCGCCAAAAATATCTGGAAGTCTCGGAAGCAACGCCGGAACCAGGGGCGCGGCCCCCTCTAGAGGACGGGTCGAATAACCCGCGCCCTTCGCCGTCTCAACATCCGAGTCTCGATCGGCTCCTAAAGGAATTAGAGCGAGAGCGGCCGAAAAATCCGCCCCCAGACGCGTCGGTAACGCCAGCCAAAAAACAGTCTTTAGAGCCAGAACTGGACTGTTTAGCCCCTCGGAAAAAAGCGGACAATTCAGCCAAGATTGCGCAAAAAGCTCAACAGTGGCTCAACGAACTCGATCCGCTTTCTGGGGAAGGCATTTGGTTCGCGGAACTGGCCAAGCATTACCCCTCCGCCCTCGACGCGGCCATTGATTTATTCGCCCGTTAAGGCGTTAATCGCTTGACGCTGAGAGAGAATAAACTCCGCCAGCGCCAAATCTACCGGCGTGGTGATTTTGAGGTTTGTTTCCTCCCCGAGGATCACCCGCGTCGGCGCTCCGCAACGCTCCAATAGGGCGGCGTCGTCCGTGACTTCCCAACCCTGTTCTAATCCCCGCCGATGGCAGTCTTTCAGCAACTCGACCCTAAACCCCTGGGGCGTTTGGGCGGCCCAGAGGGCGCTCCGTTCCGGGGTTTCCGTAATCCAGCCTTGGCCGTCCACTTTTTTGATGGTGTCCTTGACGGGAACCGCGGCGATGAGACCGTCGGTTTGGGCCAGTTCCTTGGCGCAACGGTTAAATAAATCCGCCGTGGCCAAACACCGAGCGCCGTCGTGAATGAGAACTTTTTCGGCCGCCTCGGGAAGCGCCGACAAACCGTTAAAAACCGAAGCTTGACGACTAGCGCCGCCTTCGATGAGCCGACAGGGTTTCCCCTCCAAGGAAAGACCGGCTAAGATGTCCTCAAACGCGGCAAAATCATGGCGCTGACCAATAATCCCGATCCACTCAACGCTTTCGGCGCCCAGCGCCGTCTCTAGGGTCCACGCCAAAAGAGGGCGTCCCAAGAGAGAGAGCAAAAGCTTATTTTGGGAGCCGCCCATGCGTTTACCGGCGCCGGCGGCGGGGATCAGAAGATACATTCAGTTTTTGGGTCTCCTCGGAAAGTCCGGTTTTGATAAAGGATAAGGGACTGGGGACGCGTTTTAAGCCAACGCTTCTCCAGTCTAGGGCGGGGAGAGGTTAAGGCTCAACTTGGTGAGATAATGGTCAACGACTGATTAATTCCGCCCTATCCTTCACGCCCTAGGGGTCACTTCTGAACTCCCCTCCCCGCCATGACTCAAGATACAAGCTTTGACGATTTATATACTACTACCGATTGTATCGAAAAACTAGAGACAGGAATTCCAGGCTTTGATTTTCTCTCCCAGGGCGGTTTACCTTGGGGACGGGCGACCCTCGTGGCGGGGACGGCGGGGAGTTCCAAAACGGTCTTTGCCTGTCAATTTTTAGTGGAAGGTATCCGTCGGGGCGAGCCGGGGGTCTTTGTCACCTTTGAGGAACCCCCCAAGGCGCTCCGAAAAAATATGCGGGGCTTTGGTTGGGACATCACCGCCTGGGAAGAGGAGCAAAAATGGGCCTTCGTGGACGCGTCTCCCCAACCGGGAGAACGCCCCTTGGTGACGGGAGAATACGACCTCGGCGCCCTGATCGCTCGGATTGAATACGCCATTCGCAAATATAAAGCCAGTCGCATTTCTCTAGACTCCCTCGGCGCGATTTTTAGCCATCTCACCGACAGCGCCCAGGTCAGGAGCGACCTCTTCCGTTTGGCTTCGGCCCTGCGGGAACTGGAAGTCACCGCCATCATGACCGCGGAGCGAACGGCGGAGTACGGAGAGATTAGCCGCTATGGAGTGGAGGAATTTGTGGCGGATAACGTGGTGATTCTCCGCAATGTCTTGGCGGACGAAAAGCGCCGACGCACTATTGAAATCCTGAAATACCGGGGGACAGATCATCAAAAAGGCGAGTACCCGTTCACCATTATTCCCGGCCAAGGCGTGGTGATTATTCCTCTCTCCGCCATCGAACTGGAGCAAAAATCGTCAAACGTGCGCATTACCTCCGGCTCCCAGGAGTTGGATCGCATGTGCGGCGGCGGTTTCTTCCGAGATTCGGTGATTTTAGTCTCCGGCGCCACGGGGACGGGCAAAACTCTGATGGTGACGGAATTTATGGCGGGGGGAGTGGTCAACGGCGAGCGTTGTTTGGTCTTCGCCTTTGAGGAAAGTCGAGAACAACTCTTCCGTAACGCCATAGGCTGGGGGGTTAATTTCCAGCAAATGGAGCGGGAAGGGCAGTTAAAAGTGGTCTGCCGTTACCCAGAAACCACGAACTTAGAAAATCATCTGATTATGATGAAGGACATGATCCAGCGATTCAAACCCAACCGAGTGGCGGTGGACAGTCTATCGGCGCTGGAGCGAGTCTCCACCCTCAAGGGGTTTCGGGAATTTATCATTGGCCTGACCTCCTTTATCAAACAACAGGAAATCGGCGGTCTCTTTACCTCCACCACCCCGACCCTCCTGGGCGGCTCCTCCATCACCGAGGCCCATATTTCCACCATCACCGACTCCATCATTCTCCTGCGCTACGTGGAAATGTACGGGGAAATGCGTCGGGGGATTACGGTTCTAAAAATGCGCGGCTCTATGCACGACAAGGATATTCGGGAATTTTCCATCGATAACCGGGGGATGCACATCGGGAAGCCGTTCCGCAACGTCACCGGCATTTTGGCCGGCGCTCCCATGTACACGACTCAATCGGAGGTGGATCGCCTCAGCGGTCTGTTTGAGGAAAGTTAAGAGGAGAGTTAAGCCGACGCCGTTTCCCCAGTGAGGCGGGTCTTTCGGGCGAGAGTCAGAAAACGGCTACAATGGGCGCTAGCCTAGTTATCGAGTCGTTATCGAGCGCCATTATGGGGAGGAGACCAATGGGAGTGGAGACCGTCGCCGAAGAAAAAAAAGAGAGTAAAAAATCGAAAAAAGCCGGCGCGGGTTGGTCCATCGAAGAGAGCGAAGACCTCTACCGTATTCAGGGCTGGGGCGCGCCCTACTTTGCTATCAACGCCGCCGGCCATATCACCGTTTCTCCCCAGGGCGACCGGGGCGGCTCCCTAGACCTCTACGAACTGGTGGAAGCCCTGCGGAAACGCAAGTTAGATCTGCCCTTGCTAATTCGCTTTTCCGATATTTTGGCGGATCGCTTGGAGCGCCTCAATAGTTGCTTCGCCCGAGCCATGGCTCGCTATAAATACCCCGGCGTTTACCAGGGCGTCTATCCCATCAAGTGCAACCAACAGCGCCATATTGTGGAAACCCTAGCCCAGCGGGGCAAACCTTTCCAGTTTGGGTTAGAGGCGGGGTCAAAGCCGGAGTTGATGATCGCCTTAGCCACCCTGCCGCCCCAACTGGAGCAAAACGATAAGGCCAGTAAAAGTTTAATTATCTGCAATGGCTATAAAGACCGGGATTATTTGGAAACCGCGCTCTTGGCTAAGCGCCTGGGACACCGGGCCATTATTGTCATCGACCAACTGCGGGAGTTGGAATGGGTGCTCCACATTAGCCAACAGTTGAATATTAAACCCCTGCTGGGGGTGCGGGCCCAATTGAGCGTTAAAGACTGGGAAAATCAACGCTCTATCCAGGGGGAGCGGACTAAGTTCGGCTTGACGGCGCCGGAAATCGTGACTCTATTACAGCGTTTAGAAGCGGCGGAACGCTTGGATTGTCTGCGTTTGCTCCATTTCCACCTGGGCACGCAAATTTCCAATATCACCATCATTAAGGACGCGATGCGGGAAGCGAGCCAACTCTACGTCCAGTTGGCCCGTTGGGGCGCCAAGATGCGCTACCTGAATGTGGGGGGCGGCCTAGCGGTGGACTACGACGGCTCCAATACCAATTTCCCCGCTTCCAAAAATTACAACATGCAGAACTACGCCAACGATATTGTGGCGGCCATCCAGGAGGCCTGCGAGCAGGGCGGGGTGGAGGTTCCCACCCTCATTAGCGAAAGCGGTCGGGCCATCGCCGCCCACCAGTCGGTTTTAGTCTTCGACGTCCTGGGATCAAACGAAGCTCTAGGGGCGGCCCAAGAAAAACCCGCCAAGGACGCCCACGCCATTGTCCAAAATTTGTGGGAAATTAGCCAATCCTTAAAGAGTAACACTTACCAAGAGGCGTACCACGACGCCATTCAACTCAAACAGGAAGCCATTAGTCTTTTTAACTTTGGTTATCTGACCCTGACGGAGCGGGCCCAGGTGGAGCGACTTTACTGGGACTGTTGCCAGAAAATTCTCGATATCGCCCGCCAACAGGAGTACGCGCCGGAGGATTTTGAAGAGTTGGAAAAGATGATGACCGCTATTTATTACGTCAATCTTTCCGTCTTTCAATCGGCGCCGGAATCCTGGTCTTTGGAGCAACTTTTCCCGATTATGCCCATCCATCGCCTCAAGGAACAGCCCCAACACCGGGCTATTTTGGCGGATCTGACCTGCGATAGCGACGGCAAGATCGACCGCTTTATCGACCTGCGGGACGTGAAGCCCTACTTGGAAGTCCATGATTTTCGCCCGGCGCCGCGGGGAAAAGTCGCCAAGAAAAAAGAAACCTCGTCCCCTGTTCCCTATTATCTCGGTATGTTTTTAGTCGGCGCTTATCAGGAAATCATGGGTAATCTCCATAATTTATTTGGAGACATCAACGTGGTTCATATCGCCATGACCCCTAAGGGTTATCAGATTGAGTCCATTGTTAAAGGCGACACCATGACGGAGGTTTTAAGCTATGTCCAGTACGACGCCGAAGACCTCTTAGAACGGATGCGGCGCTATACGGAACAGGCGTTAGTTCAGGGACAAATTTCTCTCGAAGAAAGCCAGCGCCTCTTAACGGACTATGAAAAAAGCCTACGGCGCTACACGTATCTAGTGGACGAGGGAATTTAAGGGGGCATTTCATCGGCCTCTGCGGTCAATATAGCGGTCGTGGGCGATTCGTAAATCAAGCTCTTTGCGATCATCAAGGATAGATTGACCCTCCCCCGCCCCTCCACGGGAGCGGAATCGTAGCAAGGAACGCCTGACGGCGCTGAACAACCAAATCTCAGCCGACGCCAACCTGGGAGACCAGTTCCGAATCGGGCGCCGCTATGTCGCGCCTCCGTTTGGGGTTCCTATCGTTGACGCCCGAGAATGGTTCCGACCGGTGGTTGAAACCGAGACTGGAAAAGTTCTAAGCATGACCTTCGCCTCCGACGGGAGAGCTAAAAGAGGGAGAAGAAACTGAGCGATAAATCCAAAGTGAGTCGAGGGGAAGTAGCGAAGGAGATAAGGAAAACAGCGCAACTGACACATCAGAGACAGCTTAATAACCTGTTAAGCAAACCTTAAGACCGTCATGGAGAGATGTTAATAAAACATTAACCCTAACCCTAAATAGTGGTGAGAGATAATCGGCCCTCATTCTGCCTAATCTCATGACTGACTATACTCTGCAAATTCTCCACGCCTCCGACCAGGAAGCGGGCATTCCGGCGCTTCAAGACGCCGTTGGCCTCTCGGCGGTGATGAACGCCCTCGAAGGTCAGTATGAAAACACTCTGAAGTTAAGCTCCGGGGATCTATTTATCGCCGGCCCCTTCTTTAACGCCAGCACAGATCTTTACGGGCAAGCCGGTATCGCCGATATCTTGATCCAAAACGAATTGGGCTGGGACGCCGCGGCGGTGGGGAACCACGAATTTGACGCCGGGCCGGGAACGTTTTTTAACCTCTTGGCGCCGAAGGCGAGTATTAGCGGGGTGGGCATTGGCCCGGAAGGTTATCTCGGCGCTCAGTTCCCCTACCTGGCCACGAATTTGGATTATTCCCAGGAAGCCAATTTACAGTCCCTAGTGAAACCCAACGGTCAGGCGCCCTTGCCCAATAGCTTAGCGGGGAGCGTGGTCATTGAGATTAACGGCGAACAGATCGGGGTCGTCGGCGCCGTAGTGCCCTACCTGCCCCAAATCGCGGGCATCGGCAAAATCCAGATGCTCACCGATCCCAATACTCGGGATATCGAAACCAACGCCCAGAACTTAGCGGCTAATATTCAGCCGGTGGTGGACGACCTCGTTAATCAGGGGATTAACAAAATTGTCCTCATGACCCACCTACAACAGTTTGAAATCGAGCAGGCGCTGGCGCCGAAATTAAAAAATGTGGACGTTTTAATGGGGGGCGGCTCCCACCGGGTTATGGCCAGCGAAGGAACCCCTCTGCGCCAGGACGAGGCCCAAACCCCGCCGGAGTTGTTGCGACCCTATCCTCAGGAATTTACCGACGCCGACGGCAATCCCATTTATCTGATCAACACCGCGCCCAACTATCGTTACTTGGGACAACTGGTGGTGGAGTTTGACGCCAACGGTCTCATTACCGAAATCGGCGCCGAGAGCGGCCCCTACGCCACGGATATCAGCGGGGTGGATCGTCTTTACGAAGAGAGCGTCGCCACCTTTGAGCAAGTCAAGGCGCTAGCGGATCCCGAATTAGTGGCGGTGGTGGATAACGTCGGGGCTTTTATCAACACCCTCGACGGCTCCATCTACGGCAACACCTTGGTTTATCTGAATGGGCGTCGGGGAAGCGTCCGTTCCGAAGAAACCAACCTCGGGAATTTAACCGCGGATGCCAACCTCTGGTACGCCGAGCAGTATGGCTTTGATATTGATATTTCCGTCAAAAACGGCGGCGGTATCCGGGATCAAATTGGGATCTCCTTCATCGACGGCGGAAGCAACGAATTTATCGAACTGCCGCCTCCGGCCAATCCGGCGGTGGGCAAGGCGGAAGGGGATATCTCCCAGTTGGACATCGGCAACTCCCTCCGCTTTGACAATAAACTGTCTGTCGCCGACATCAGCGCCCAGGGGCTGAAGGATTTAGCGGAATATTTTGTCGCGGCCTGGGCCCCCGGCGCCACGCCGGGGCAATTTGGGCAAATCGGCGGCTTCCGCTTTAGCTTTGATCCCAGCAAAACAGCCATTGTTTTTGAGCGGAATGCTAACGGCCTGGCCACGGCGGTGGCGACCCCCGGCCAACGGATTCAAAACTTGGTCATGGTTCAAAACGACGGCTCGGAAGCGGTGATCGTCGAAAACGGGGAATTAAAGGTCGCCCCCGACCAAACCTATAAAATGGTCATTCTCGACTTTTTAGCGGGCGGCGGCGACGGCTATCCCAGTTTTTACTTCCAAAATGTGACCAAACTGGCGGATCTAACGGCGCCGGAAACCTTCCCCAACCAAGCGCCAAATCTCCCCCAAGCCGGAGAACAGGACGCCCTAGCGGAGTATTTAGGCGCGTTCTACCCCAACGCCAGCCAACCCTTTAACGAGGGGGACACCCCCATTGAACTGGATACCCGCATTCAAAATCTCTCCGTCCGGGAAGACGCGATTTTACCCGTGGTTCCCGAACCTCCCGCCGGGGAACTGGTGAGCGGCACTCCCGACGCCGATTTATTAGTGGCGGGTCTGGACTTTGTCGGCGTTAACGACCTCGTCTTCACCGGCGCCGGCAACGACGAAGTGGATGTTCCCTTCGGCGGCGCCGGGGTTGGCGGCAACCGGATTTTTGCCGGAAGCGGCGACGATCTGCTCTTTGTGGGCAATAACGACCGGGTCAACGGAGGTAGCGGCGCCGATGAGTTTGACGCAACCGACGCCCAAAACTACCGGATTTCCGGCGGCGAAGGGGACGACCTCTTCTTCCTCGGTCAAGGCGGCCGGGTTCTGGGCGGCGACGGCGCCGACCGTTTCTTTGTCGGAACCGGGGGCGATAACCTTCTGGCCGGCGGCGCCGGGGCGGATCAGTTCTGGTTGCTGACGGATGAAATTCCCGAAACGCCCAACACGGTGACGGACTTTACCCAAGGGGTTGACGTCATCGGCGTCCTTAACCAAGGCGCCGGGGCGGGCTTCGCCAACCTCAGTTTCGACGGTAACGATATTAAGTTCAACGGCGACGTCTTCGCCATTCTGAGCGGCTTTGACGTTTCGGCGCTCACCGCCGCGGACTTTGTCTTTGCCTAAACTCCATCTAGGTTAGGTTGACAACTGTTTGCCCTCATCCCCCCTGCCCCTTTTCCGACTCTAGGAAAAGAGGAGTAACAGTCCCTCTCCCCGCTTCCTAAGCCCGCCGAAGGAGGGAGAGGGATGAGGATGAGGGCTAAAGGTTTGAAAGGGGGGAACTTGATTCAAAATTCCCACTTCGATAGGCTCAGTACTTGGATCTCTCCGTCGAGAGCTAGGGTCATGGGTTCAGATCCTCGTCGCTGTTCGTCTTAGTCCAACCTAGGGCGCTGGCGCCGACTGACGCATAAAACACTCAAAAGCTATATAGTCAAGATAGTTTGGTTGGAATCGCAGTCCGCCAACGTTAACTTTGACAACCCGGCCGTTATTAAACTATTCTGGAGAAGACTTTAGCAACAAAAATGTTGTTTTAGTCGCCCAGCCCTTGGAGAGCACTGGAACCTAACCGCCATGAGCGCCGCCCACGTTAAAACCCTTGTCAATCAGCCCTACAAATACGGCTTTGTCACCGACATCGAGGCCGACACCATTCCCAAAGGTCTCAGCGAAGAGGTCGTTCGTCTGATTTCCGCTAAAAAGGAGGAGCCGGACTTCATGCTCAGGTTTCGACTGCGGGCCTACCAGCACTGGCTGACCCTCACTGAGCCGACTTGGCCCCACGTCTCCTATCCCGCCATCGATTACCAGAATATTATCTATTACTCGGCGCCGAAGCAGAAGAAAGAGAAACTGGGCAGTCTCGACGAGGTGGATCCGGCGCTGTTGGAGACCTTTGAAAAACTGGGCATTCCCCTCTCGGAGCAAAAGCGCCTGAGCAATGTGGCGGTGGACGCCATTTTTGACAGCGTTTCCATCGGCACCACCTTTAAGGAAAAACTGGCGGAGCACGGGGTGATCTTCTGCTCTATCTCCGAAGCGCTTCAGGAGCATCCCGAACTGGTGGAGAAATATTTGGGGAGCGTGGTGCCCATCGGCGACAACTACTTCGCGGCGCTGAACTCGGCGGTCTTTAGCGACGGCTCCTTTGTCTTTATCCCCAAGGGGGTGAAGTGTCCGATGGATTTGTCCACCTACTTTCGTATTAATAACGGGGAGACGGGGCAGTTTGAACGGACGTTAATCATCGCCGAGGAAGGCGCCTCAGTGAGTTACCTTGAAGGCTGTACTGCGCCCATGTACGATAGTAATCAGTTGCACGCCGCTGTGGTGGAATTGGTGGCGCTGGATAACGCCGAAATTAAATATTCCACCGTCCAAAACTGGTACGCCGGGGACGCCGACGGCAAGGGAGGAATTTACAACTTCGTCACTAAGCGGGGTTTGTGTAAGGGGGTTAACTCCAAAATTTCCTGGACTCAGGTGGAAACCGGCTCCGCCATTACCTGGAAGTATCCCAGTTGCGTCTTGGCGGGGGACAATTCTGTCGGGGAATTTTATTCCATCGCCCTGACCAATAATAAACAACAGGCCGACACCGGCACCAAGATGATCCACATCGGCAAAAACACCCGGAGCACCATCATCTCCAAGGGGATTTCCGCCGGTTACTCTCAAAACAGTTACCGGGGTTTGGTGAAAATGGGCCCCAAAGCCGTTGGCGCTCGTAATTATTCCCAGTGCGATTCGATGCTGATTGGGGATCAGGCGGAAGCGAACACTTTCCCCTATATTCAGGCGGACAACAACCGGGCTAAGGTGGAACACGAAGCTTCTACTTCTAAGATCGGGGAAGACCAACTCTTCTACTTCGCCCAACGGGGCATTTCCGAAGAAGACGCCGTTTCTCTCTTGGTGAGCGGTTTCTGTAAGGACGTGCTCAATGAGTTGCCCCTGGAATTTGCCGCCGAGGCGGATAAGCTCCTGAGTCTGAAGCTAGAAGGCGCCGTCGGTTAGTTCAGATACCAGATACCAGATATCAGTTATCACGGGGAGATGTCTAGCCCGACTGGGTTTTTCCCTTAAAGGATCGGTAGATCCGCCCCCTAAATCCCCCAACTTTGGGGGACTTTGAATCCGGTTCCCCCCAGAATTGGGGGGTTAGGGGGGCTTTCCGAATAGCCTCTTAGCCCGCTTAATCTTTAAACACTGTTTTTAAACCATGACCCAACCGATTTTATCGATCCGTAACTTAAGCGCCAGTGTGGAGGGAACTCCGATTCTGAAGGGGTTAAATCTAGAAGTTAACGCCGGGGAAACCCACGCCATTATGGGGCGCAACGGCTCTGGCAAAAGCACTTTATCCAAAGTGATTACCGGCCATCCCGACTATGAAGTCACCGGAGGCGAGGTGATTTACCAAGGACAGGATTTGTTGGAAAAAGAACCCCACGAGCGGGCGCTGATGGGGATTTTCTTGGCTTTTCAGTATCCGTTAGAAATTCCGGGGGTGAGCAATTTAGATTTTCTCCGCATCGCCTACAACGCCAAGTGTAAATATTTGGGGCTGGAGGAATTAGACGCCTTTGATTTTGAGGATTTAATCCAGGAGAAATTAGAGGTTGTTAAAATGAACTCCGCTTTCCTCGATCGCAGTTTAAACGAAGGCTTTTCCGGCGGGGAGAAAAAACGGAACGAGATTTTGCAAATGGCGGTTTTAGAGCCGAATTTATCGATTCTGGACGAGATTGATTCCGGTCTCGATATCGACGCTCTGCGGATTGTCTCAGAAGGGGTGAATACTTTAAAACGCCCTGATAATGCCGGTATTGTCATCACCCACTATCAGCGCCTTTTGAATTACATTATTCCCGACCAGATCCACGTTATGCAGGAGGGCAGAATTGTCCTCAGCGGCGGTAAGGAATTGGCGCTGGAGCTAGAAGAAAAGGGTTACGATTTCCTCGACGAAGCGGCGCTGGCGCCGGTTTAGCTCCCTTGACCCCCATTCTGGGGGAATTAGCGGTATTCAGGCCAATTTAAATACGGGCTTCGGCCCTTCGGCAAGCTCAGCCCTCGATTCTTCTCTTATCAAGTAGCATAAATCTACCCAAGGAACTTGTTAACAATGGCTAACGCGGCGCTTCTGGAACGGGACTTAAGTAAACCTACTCCTAATGCTTTTTTGAAAACCCTTCTGCCCCGACTGGAGGCGCAAAAACTCGTTGTTGGCGGGGAAAGTCTGGCCCCACTCCGGCGCCGGGCCCAATTACTTCTGCCAGAAATTCCGATTCCGTCTCGTCGGGATGAAGACTGGCTTTTTACGGATTTATCGGGGTTATTTAGCCTCAACTACCAACCCGCGGAACCCTGCCCCCTCGGCGCCGAGAGTGTGGAGCCATTTATCCTGCCGGAGTCTCAGGGTAGCCGTTTAGTCTTTCTCAATGGTCATTACGCGCCGGAACTGTCGGATTTATCGGCCCTACCCCAGGGCGTTTACGTTGGCAACTTAGCCGGACTGTCCCCCCAGCGCCGGGAAAAACTGCCCGCCTATTTAACTCTGGGAGAAAACGACTTTTTCAGCGCCCTCAATAGCGCCGGTTTAGAGGATGTCGCTCTCGTTTGGGTTGAGCCGGAAACGGTGGTTAAAACCCCGATTCATCTCCTGTTTCTCGCCCTTCCCGGCGCCGCGCCCCTGCTCATTCAACCCCGTCTTTTAGTCGTCGCCGAAGCCCAGAGCCAGATCACCCTAGCGGAATCCTACGGCGCCGTCGTTGAAAACTGCTCCGACGTTCCCCAAAAACGTCCTTATTTGAATAATGTCGTTGCGGAACTTTACCTCCGGGACGGCGCCCAGGTAATTCATACCCGCAACCAACGGGACTCCGGGGACGCCTTCCACATCGCCCGCACCCTGATTCATCAAGCCCAACACAGCCGCTATCAATTGGTTGACGTCAACCTCGGCGCTGGTTTATCCCGCCATAATCCCGAAATCCGTCAAAACGGCGCCGCCACGGAAACCGAACTGCTGGCGCTGACCGCCCTAGGTAATCGTCAAGTCGCCGACACCCACAGCGCCGTTTATCTCAACCATCCCCAGGGCGCGGTTAAACAACTCCATAAGTGCATTGTGGACGACTACGCCCAAGCCGTTTTCAACGGCAAAATTCTTGTGCCCCAAGCCGCCCAACTCGCGAACGCCAGCCAACTAAACCGCAACTTAATGCTCTCCCCCAAAGCGCGGATCAACGCCAAACCCGAGCTACAGATCACCGCCGACAACGTTAAATGCGCCCACGGCGCCACCATTAGCCAGCTAGAAGCCGACGAAATCTTCTACCTCCAAAGCCGGGGCCTCAACGACAACGACGCCCGCCACCTCCTCCTCGACGCCTTCGCCGGCGAAATCTTAGACCAAATTCCCCTCCCCTCCCTCGCCCAACGCCTCAAACAGTGCGTCGCCTGTCGCACCCTTTAACTCCCCCCCTTCGGCTACGCTCAGGGTAAACCTTCTCCCCCGCTCAGGGCAAACCTCCTCCCACTCCTCCCTTCCCCCCCTTCCCTCCCTTTCTTCCCACTCCTCCCTTCCCTCAGATGCTCCCCCTCCCCACCAAACCCCTCGCCCTCGAACTCCGCCAAGACTTCCCCATCCTCGACCAGGAAATTAACGGTCATCCCCTGGTCTATCTGGACAGCGCCGCCACCTCCCAAAAGCCCCTAGCGGTTTTAAACGCCCTCCAAAATTACTACACAAAGGATAACGCCAACGTCCACCGCGGCGCCCATAGCTTAAGCGTGCGAGCCACGGAAGCCTACGAAGGCGCCAGAGATAAGATTGCGAGATTTATCAACGCCCGCTCCCGCCAAGAAATTATCTATACCCGCAACGCCACGGAAGCCATTAACCTTGCGGCCTACAGTTGGGGGTTAAATACGCTCAAGCCTGGGGATGAAATCATTACCTCCGTCATGGAGCACCACAGCAACCTAGTGCCCTGGCAAATGATCGCCGCTAAAACCGGCGCCGCGATTAAATTCGTGGAACTGGACGAGGCGGAGAGTTTTAACCTCGCCCAATTTAAAACCCTGCTGAGCGAGAAAACTAAGTTAGTGACCGTCGTTCATATCTCCAACACCCTCGGATGCGTTAACCCCGTCCAAGAAATCTGTCGGTTAGCCCATCAGGCCGGCGCCAAGGTCTTAATCGACGCCTGCCAAAGCGCCCCCCATTATCCCCTCGACGTTCAAGCTATCGATTGCGACTGGCTGGCGGCCAGCGGTCATAAAATGTGCGCCCCCACCGGCATTGGCTTTCTCTACGGCAAAGAAGAGGTTTTAGACTCAATGCCCCCTTTCTTTGGCGGCGGCGAAATGATTAGCGAAGTGTTTCTCGACCACTTTACCTGCGGCGAACTGCCCCACAAATTTGAAGCGGGAACCCCGGCCATCGCCGAAGCCATCGCCCTCGGCGCCGCGGTGGATTACCTAAGCGCCATTGGCATGGAGCGGATCCACAGCTACGAGCAGGAATTAACCCAGTATTTATGGGACAAATTAACAACCCTGCCCCAGATTCGGATCTACGGCCCCCAATCCCCCCAACGGGCGGCGCTGGCGGCCTTTAACGTGCCCGGCGCCCACGCCAGCGATTTAGCGGCGCTGTTGGATCAGGACGGCGTGGCCATTCGCTCCGGGCATCACTGCACCCAACCCCTCCATCGTTTATTCGGCGCTTCGGGGAGCGCCCGAGCCAGTTTGTCCTTTTACAACACTCGGGAGGAAATTGACCGTTTCCTCGACTGCTTGCAATCGGCTATCGCCTTTTTTAGCTAGCCTTGGCGCCGGCGCCGATGAAAAAATCCTCTCTATCAACCTTGATACTGACACCTGATATCTGTCATCTGATATCTGTAACCCGCGAGAGCAGAGAAAAGACTCCAAAGCTAATCAACACAGCGCCGCTGAGGGGATTGAGCCAGCCAGACCATTGCCGCAGAGCCAGTAACCGTTTTAACGTCCCGGTAAAGAGACCCGCTAGGGCGAGGGGAAAAACCGCGCCGAGGGCGTAGGCTAGCAGTAAACCGGCGCCGAGGGTCAAGTTTTGGCTAGCGGCGACCCAACCCAGCAGGGTGGCTAAAACAGGAGTGCTACAGGGAGAGGCCACTAGGCCGAAGGTTAAGCCAATCAGGTAGGCCCGAAGCCCCGGCGACCAGTCCGCAGAAATCCAGTCTGTGGCGCCTAAACTAGGAAAACGCAGGGGAACCAGACCCAACAGATTTAAACCCATAACAATAGCCAGGGCGCTGACCAGCAGGGGCAGAGCTAGACCCACCTGCCCGTAGAGGCGCCCCAAACCTGCGGCCACCACCCCCAACCCCGCTAGGGTGGTGCCTAAACCGAGGGTAAAGCCGAAGGTTTGCCCGAGCAGTTGTCTCCGGTTATTCACCTGGGGGCCGCCTAGGTAAGCCACCGTCAGAGGCAGGAGGGACAAGGTGCAGGGGGTTAAGCTCGTGAGGACGCCGACGCCGAAAATGACGCCCAAACTTAGGGGAGAGAGGTGGGTCAACTGTTGATTCACCAAACCGTCGCCCCATTGCTGGAGGGTATAGAGGAGAGTCGCCGGGTCAAACATAGTGGGAGTGCGGGGGAAAAGGAGAGGCGGCTATAGATAATAGATCATAACTTTATTCCTCTCGGTCTTCATTCTCTATGACCCTTTACGACTGCGTTATCCTCGGGGCGGGCCCGGCCGGCGCCTCGGCGGCCTATCACTTGGCGAAGGCGGGACGCTCGGTCTTGCTCCTTGAAAAAGCGACTCTACCCCGTTACAAGCCCTGCGGCGGCGGCGTTTCTCCCCAAATCGCCCAGTGGTTTGATTTTGATTTTGAGCCGGTGATTTCCGCTCGGGTGAACGAGTTTTGCTTTACCTGGAAGCAGGGGGAAGAGGTAATGACCCAGATGGCGCCGGGGGAATGTATTTGGATGGTGCGGCGGGATCAATTTGACTATTTTCTCGTCCGACAAGCCCTAGGCCAGGGCGCCGCTCTCCAGGAGGGGACAAAAGCTTTGGGTCTGAACTTTACTCAAGACCGCTGGGTGGTGAACTCGGATCAAGGCCCCTTTCAAGGGCGCTATCTAATAGCCGCGGACGGCGCCAAGGGTCTCGGCGCCCAATGGCTCGGGTTCCGGCGCCGTCAGGTGTTAACGGCGGGGGCGGTGGAAATCGAACCCCGGTTAACCGTGCCCCATCCCCAGCGGGCCTATTTTGAATTTGGGCTGGTGAACAACGGCTACGTCTGGAATTTTCCCAAGGCGGACGGTTATTCCCTTGGGAGCGGCGTTTTCAACTCCCGCCAGCGTCAGTCTCGGGATCTCATCCCGTCCCTGGAGCGTTACTCTAAAGACTTCGGCGTGGACGCGACTGAGTCTAAGCTCTACGGGCATCCGATTCTCCTCTGGAACGGCTCCCAAACCCTCCATACCCAGCAGGCGCTGGTGGCGGGGGAAGCGGCGGGGGTGGTCGATCCCTTTACCGCCGAGGGCATCCGTCCCTCGATTCACAGCGCTCTGGAGGCGGCTAAGGCGGTGGATCGGGCCTTGGGGGGCGACCTGGACGCCTTGGCGAACTATACCCGGAGCATGGCGACAGAGTGGGGCGGGGAAATGCGCTGGGCCCAGCGGTTATCCGCTTTGTTCTATCGTTTTCCCCGTTTGAGCTACCAATTGGGGGTGCAGTCCAGTTCTGGCGCCGCCCAAATGCTCCGGGTCTTTAGCGGCGACGCCAGTTACCGGGAGACGGTGGAAAAAATCCAGCGTAAGTTTACTGCTAAGCTGGGAAGCGCATTTTCTTTCTAGTCTCTAAGCGGGCAACGCGATTCGAACGCGCGACATTCACCTTGGCAAGGTGACGCTCTACCACTGAGCTATGCCCGCAAAAATTTGCTGTTTTCTATCATGGCAAACCGGCCCGATTTTGTCAACCCTCGGCGCCGATTGTTTGCGGAACCGGAAAAAGTCGCTGACCATAGCCCGTCGGCGCCTTTAATGCTTATATAGCTAAATAACAATACCGATTTCAAAAAAAGTTGCGCTGTCTACCGCGTCTGGCGCTATGCTAATTATTGAGAATAATTACTATCACTGTCGAGGTTGAAAATGACCCTCCTAGACCTGCCCGTGGGCCAAATCGCCCTTGTTAACGAAGTTCTCCTTGGCTCCCACGGTCAGGGGCTAGCGACCCGCTTAGAAGCGATGGGAATTTTTCCTGACAAACCGGTTCAGATTTTACGGAAAGCGGTTTTTGGCGGTCCCCTCCATATCCGAGTGGGGAGCACTACGGAAGTGGCTATGCGCCGGAGCGAGGCCGCTTTGGTGACGATCCAAGATTCTAATTAGCTCAAAAATTTTATCCATCAACGGAGGTCGGGCCATGGTCGCCCCATCTTGTCATGGCAGTCCGCCCCCTGCCCCTAGGGGTAAGGCGCAACGACGGATTGCCCTCATTGGTCAACCCAACACCGGCAAATCCACCTTCTTTAACCGTCTCACCGGCGCCAACGCGGCCATCGCCAACTGGCCGGGGCTGACGGTGGATCTGTTTCAAGCGACGGTTAAATGGGAGAGCGAAGGGATCGAGGTGGTGGATCTACCGGGAATCTACGACCTGAACGGCTTCTCCGAAGACGAGGCGGTCGTGCGGCGCTTTCTGGAAAGCTACGGGGTGAATTTAATTATCGTCGTCCTCAACGCCGCTCAAATTGACCGGCAGTTAAGACTGCTACTGCAAGTTCAGAGCCTTGGATTACCGGCCGTCGGGGTTCTGAATCTGATTGACGAAGCCCACCGCTACGGGGTGCGCCTCGATCTGCCGGCGCTGAGCGAGCGCCTAGATATCCCCCTCTACGCCATTAGCGCCAAACAGGGAACCGGCTGTGTTCGGGCGACGGAAGCGATCCGGCGTTTAACCCTGGAGCATAGCCAAACCCAGCGGGTGGAAAACCTCGGCGCGGCGCTGGCGACCCAAGCCATTAATCAGGAGCGGATCGACGCCATTCTCCGGGGCGCCGTGCAGATGCCCTCCATTACGGCCCGCACCTTTACCAACGCCCTCGACGGGATTCTGCTCCATTCTTTTTGGGGTATTCCCCTTTTCTTCGCCTCTATGTTCGCCGCCTTTTGGGTTGTCTGGACGATTGGACTCCCCAGCGCCGACCCGGTGGACGCGGTGACGGGCTGGCTCCAGGCGCAGATCCTTGAGCCTCTAGTCTCCCCTTTGCCGGAACTGGTTCGGGGTCTGTTGATCGACGGGATCTGGGCCGGTTTCGCGGCGTTGCTTTCCTTTGTGCCCCTAGTGGCGCTCTTTTTTATCGTCATGGGATTGTTGGAGGGGAGCGGCTACCTCTCCCGGGCCGCCTATTTGATGGATTCCCTGATGGGGCGCCTAGGGTTGGACGGTCGAGCTTTCGTTTTACAAATGTTGGGCTTTGGCTGTAACGTCCCCGCCATCATGGGCACCCGAGTGATGCGCAGTCGGGGCCTCAGGCTCCTGGCGATGCTGGTGATTCCCTTTTCCCTCTGCTCCGCCCGCCTTCAGGTTTTCGTCTTTATCCTGGCGGCGGTCATGCCCAGTTCCCAGGGCGCCGTAGCCCTGTTCGCGCTCTATCTGTTGAGCTTTGTGGCCGCCTTTCTGACGGCGGCGCTTTTGAGTCGTTTCCCAACCTTTCAAGCCCGGGAACCCTTTGTGCTGGAGTTGCCCCCCTACCGTTTCCCCAGCTTAAAACAGGTTTTGATGCGGGTTTGGGGAGAAATGAAGGAGTTTGTGACCCGGCTCTCGATCTTTATGGTCATCGGCGCTAGCCTGATTTGGCTGTTGACTAACTTTCCCGAGGGCGCCGAGGGTCTGGACACCTACGCCGGGCAGATTGGCGGTTGGTTTCAACCCCTGATGAACCCCCTCGGCATTAATCCCTTTTTAACGGTGTCTTTAATTTTTGGCTTTGTGGCCAAGGAGGTGCAAATCGCGGCGCTGACGGTAATTTACGGTCTCGGCGACGAAGGCACAGCGGCGGAAATTAGCCGCACGGTGACCTTTGCCCAGGGCTTTAGTTACTGTCTCTTTAGTTTGCTTTATATTCCCTGTCTCACCACCCTCGGCGCCATTTGGGGGGAAACAAAATCTATTGCCTATACTCTCTTTTCCGTAGCGGCGCCGTTGGTGATCGCTTGGGTGTTTAGCTTTGTCTTTTATCAAGGCTTTACGCTTTTAGGGTTGGGGGGTTAGAAGAGCGGTCTCTGACTTTGGTAACGAGCACGCTTTAAACCATTGACCCTTGTCCTAATCCCTCTCCCTCAGAAAGGGGGAAAACGGATTCAAGCCCCAGGTCTTCGACAAAGGAGCGCAGATGTTGGCCCAAGCGCCGCCAGTCCTGAGCGTCCACCAAGGGCCGGGGAAACAAAGCGCCGGATAGCCCCACCGCGATCGCGCCGGCGGAGAGAAACGCCTGGGTATTTTCCAGAGTGACGCCGCCGGTGGGAATTAGGGGAATAAAACCGAGGGGGCCTTGAAGCGCTCGCAGATAGACCGGGCCGCCGACCGCTTGGATGGGAAAGACCTTCACGACTTCGGCGCCGTTTTGCCACGCGCCGAGGATTTCCGTGGGGGTTAAGGCGCCGGGAACTAGGGGAATGGAGCGGGTTTGGGCGAACCGAATCAGGTCGGGATGGGTATGGGGAGAAAAACAGAATTGACTGCCCCAACCTAGGGCTTCCTCCAAATCCGCCTGGGTTAACAGGGTGCCGGCGCCGATCCAACACTGGGGCAAGTCCCTTCGCAGTTGGGCGATTAAGCGACCCGGCTCGGCGCTGTTCCAGGTAATTTCAATTAAACCCAAACCCGCCTCCGCCGCTAGATGGGCTAAACGGAGCGCCAAATCGGGATTATCGGAACGGATGACGGCGACGACCCGGCGCTGACGCAGGGCCGCGAGCCAGGGGGAAGAGTCGGACATTAAAGGGGGAAATTAAAAATCTTTAAAATTGGGTTAAAAATAACCAATACACCAGCATCCAACTTTGAATCCAAAGTTTCCGGTTCCCCTCCCTCGGAGGGGTTAGGGGTAGGTTTAGCTTTCAAGTCCAGAACCCACCCCCCAGCCCCCTCCCGAGAGGGGGAGTGAAGTCAGGAACCCGACCGGCACCATTCTCCAGAACCTAGCCCTTTCCCTTCGGCAAGCTCAGGGCACCGCCCAAGAGGGGGAGTTACACTTGGGATTTAGGGGGCTGTTTTTGGTCTAGTTTTTCCACTTGATATTACAGCCGACGCTGGCTTTCTGCTCCGGGTTGACCGGTCGCCCAGCCAAAACCGCGTCGATGGCTTCCCGCAGATCGGCGCCGGTGACGGGGATCTCGTTACTGGGGCGACTGTCGTCCAACTGTCCCCGATAGACCAGACGGCGCTGGCGGTCAAAGAGGAAAAAATCCGGGGTGCAGGCGGCTTGATAGGCCCGGGCCGTCTCCTGGGACTCGTCGTAGAGGAGGGGAAAGTTAAAACCCAACTCTTCTACCATTTCCTTTAAACTCGGGGGCGCGTCGGCGGGGTAATTTTCGGCGTCGTTGGCGCTGATGGCCGCAATAGCCAGGCTTTCCGGCGGATAATCTCGCCCTAAACGGGCCAGTTCCCCCTGAATATGTTTAACAAAGGGGCAATGGCGACAGATAAACATCACCAACAGCGCCGGTTGGTCGGGAAAGTTAGCTAAAGAAACGTTTTTACCTGTCGCGACGTCCGGTAGGGAAAAGTCCGGGGCGGGGGTGCCCAGGGGGAGCATGACGGAGGGAGTGAGCGCCATAATCGGAGCGGGGGAAAAGTAAGTGGGGTTCCTTCGCATTTTAGCGGCGCTCTGGCCCGAGATAAGAACGGCGCTGTCTAGCGGTAACCTTGATTTCAGATGCTGTTGCGCCGAAGTTATTGGGAAAATCTGAGAACTAACAGCGCCGCAGTTGGAAGCGCTAGGGGAGGCACTGTTGGATTTTCAGTCCTTGGCGAATTTAGAGGACTGGCTAGCGCAATCTTGAACCCATAACAGTGGCTCGCCTTTTTTGTTTACGCAATGACGGCGCTTAACCCCGAATCACCGTAATCCGGCGCCGGTTGGGACTTTGGACTTCCTCGGCGCTGGTTGAGACCAGTGAGAGGTTGGGTTAAAATGAAGGCGCTGGACGAGGAGCGCCGTGTTTGATCTACAGACCTTAATCGCCCTATTGGCGACTCTTTTTCTCTTTTTAACAAGCGTTGTTCTGGCCTATGACAAACTCCAATTCCGAAACTACGACCTCCCCATCCCCCAATGGTTTGGCCTCCTGGTGTCGGGGATTACGTTCGGCTTGCTGGTGGCTGATCAAATCCTACGGGGGTTTGTCCGTCTTGAGGAACGACGTCGAATCTTTGAGGAGGAGCAACGCCGAGCTAGAGAAGAGAACTTTAGAATTGCAGAGGA
Source organism: Cyanobacteria bacterium RI_101 (assembly GCA_016471375.1). Classification (GTDB taxonomy): domain Bacteria; phylum Cyanobacteriota; class Cyanobacteriia; order Cyanobacteriales; family Microcystaceae; genus Synechocystis. The sequence goes on along the minus strand of WGLZ01000057.1, from coordinate 166 downwards.
GCAACGCCGAGTTAGAGAGGAGCAGCGCCGAGTTAGAGAGGAGCAACGCCGAATTTCTGAAGCTCGAAGCCGAGAAAGAGAGATTACACGAGCTGAGAATGCTCGAATTGAGGAAAGAGAGCGCCGAATTCGAGAGGAGAACTTTAGAATTGAGGAAAGAGAACGC
>WGLZ01000073.1 GCA_016471375.1 Cyanobacteria bacterium RI_101 | reverse complement strand
TTCATCGATGATACCCGCCACTAATCCCAAATGGTCTAAATTCTCAATCTGCACAGGAAGATACAATCCTCAGAAGGAACCTTTTCTAGCTTAGACTACCTGCACATTTTTAATTCCCTGCCAACCTGCGGAATGTCGGTTTTAACGCCTGTAATTGCTCGGACAGATAAACCCCCTGGGCCAACTCAAAGGGTAAAACATGACCCTTCCAACCGTCCTGCACCTCCGTATCTTGCCCATTTTTCTTCTTGATCACCAAATTCGGATCAACCTGCTTACTAGCCTCAAAGCCCTCCGTTTGTAAAATTTCCAGATCCGTCCCGATCACTTGCCAATGATTATTCAACAACTGGTAAGCCTGATACTTATCGATCAGAGGAATGGCTTGCAAACGAGCAAACAGATCCTCGCTTAAAATCGCCTCCTGCTGATTGCGGTTCACCCCCTGCCAATTTTCAATTAACTGCCGGTTCAAAAAATCCTCAAAATCCCCAAAGGCCCGCCGATAACTTTCGCTAAAGCCTCGCACCTCCGGGTGCTGAGTGATGTGATCCTTCAACAAATCAGACTGAAGACAAAGCTGGGCATAATCCCCCGCCGTAAACAACGTCTCCCGCAACTGCGGAAACGCCTGCCAATAGGCCCCAAGCTGATTAATTTCCTTTTGGGGAATGCCCCCCAACATAATGGCGCGTAAATCCCAACTTTCCCCATCCTCCGCCGAATCCACATAGCGGGGAATATTGAGGTTGTAATCATTCTGGCGAATCTCCGCTTTACTGACCACCCGAGAAAACTTGGCCGCGCTCCGGCGCTGGATCACCGTATCGGCAATACGCTTAATATCCGAGGCTTGGAGCCGGTTATTTTTCCCCTCCTTCACGAAATACTTAGAAGCGTCCACAATCAAAATATCCGTATGTTCCCGCTTCTGCCGTAACACCAGAATCACCGTCGGAATCCCCGTGCCAAAAAATATATTGGCCGGTAATCCGATAATCGCGTCAATATGATTTTGCTCGATCAAATTTTTGCGAATTTCTCCCTCTTCCCCGCCTCGAAATAAGACCCCGTGGGGTAACACAATGGTCATCATGCCGTCGGGCTTTAAATGGTAGAGGTCATGCAACAAAAAAGCGTAATCCGCCTTCGTTTTCGGCGCTAGACCAAAACGGGAATAGCGGGGATCGGCGCTTTTATCCGTAGAGTCCCACTTCTGGGAATAGGGCGGATTGGACACCACCGCGTCCACATACAGGGGGTTATAGGAACCAATAGGATCATTCTCCTCAAAATAGGGCCAGTCCTCCTCCAAGGTGTCCCCATTGCGGGTGACAATATTACTCGGCAAAATCCCCCGCATCACCAGATTCATCCGGGTGAGGTTGTAAGTGTTGGCCTTCAATTCCTGGGCGTAGTATTTAATATTGTTCGTATTGTCCAGATATTTTGCCACGCTACTGCCGATATTAATCAGCAACGACCCCGACCCGCTGGTGGGATCATAAATTTCGATCTGTTCCCTGTCCTTGAGATGGTGCGCCACAATCTCCGACATCAACAACGACACTTCATGGGGCGTGTAAAATTCCCCCGCCTTTTTCCCTGCATTAGACGCAAATTGGGCGATCAGGTATTCATAGATATAGCCCAGCGCGTCATAACCCCGCTTCCCGTCCATGGGGATATCCTTAATAAGATATAAAAGATCTCGGATCGCCTTTGTTTGTTTGGCGGCATTTTCCCCCAACTTGCTTAACCCCGTTTCCAAAGTGTTAAAAATGCCCTCAAACAGTTTTTTGTGATGGTCGTGGATTAAGCGTCCAAACGCCGATAGCCCATCCCGCACCTGAGACACATCAAAATGACTCCCCGCCGCCAACCAAGTCGAAAACAGGTGATCATAGGCCATGAAGTAACCCAAATTCTTTTGGAAATAAGCGACCGTTTCCGCGTCGTCTTCCTTCAGCGCCGCGATATCCCCATCGGTCATGCCTTCCTGCTTGGCAAAACTCACTAGCTGATCGGACAAATACTTGTAAAAAATAAAGCCCAGGATATAATCTTTGTATTCATTAGCCTCAATTTTGGATCGCATCTGGTTGGCGGATTCCCAAATTTTGGCCGCTAATTGTTGCTTGTTCACAATGGTCTCCTTTGCAAGGCCTCCTAGCCGAATAAGAGAAATGTTAGGGTAGAATCTACTCAAAACACTTACTTTGGGTCAGGGAGTGTAGGCGTAGATTGAGATTATACTACAACTTACATGAGGAGGTTTTGTGTGTAAATCAGGCGCTCCTCAGTTTACCCCCATTTCCTTACCAGAACAGGAGTAGAGGAGTCAAAGTCCCTCTTCCCGCTTCCTGAGCTTGGTTACTAAGCAATTCGACCCGCTCACTGTTCACTGTAACACCCGCCCCAGTATGCCAAAGGGTCGAAGCCCTTGATCCATTCGCTCAACGCCGCCATAAGATTGATTGAGTAAGGCTCTTTTGGGTTTACGATGGTTGACAGAAAACCGTTTTTATGAACTTGAGCGATTTTTGGTGGCGTTTCGACTCAAAATGTAACCTTTGTTACAAAAGCATGGTCCAGCCTAAAGAGCCATTTATTCGAGCGTTGAGCGCATTAGTACCCTGAGTATAGTTGCTAAGCGGTTCGACTCGCTTTGACAAGCTCAGCGGCCAAGCTCAGTGTAACGCTTGCCGAAGTATGCCGAAGGGCCGAAGCCCGACACTTTAAGCAATACTGTGTATCTCAGGCAACTAAACGCCGTAATACGAACTATGAAGTAAAATTAGTAATCCAATTTCTATATGTTTTATCTCCCCGTTCCCTCCTCTATGGCGCTCAACGCTTATATTCCCCACGGCCATTGTTACCTCTGGCAAACGCCCCTGGTCTGGCTCCATCTGACGTCTGATTTCTTGACCGCCCTTGCCTACTATTCTATTCCTTTAACCCTGTTATATTTTCTCAGGAAACGTCAAGATATTCCCTTTTCAAATATTATTATCTTATTCAGCGCCTTTATTTTATGTTGCGGCGCCACCCATATTTTAGAAATTGTCACGCTCTGGTATCCGATTTATTGGGTTTCCGGCGCCGTTAAAGCCCTTACGGCAATCGTTTCGGTGATTACGGCGGTTGAGCTTGTTCACATCATTCCCCAGGCGCTAAGCCTTAAATCTCCCAAGGAATTAGCGGCGTTAAATCAGGAATTAAACCAACAAATGGAAGAGCGCCAAGCCGCGGAGTCGGCGCTTCAAGAACTCAATGCGACGTTAGAAGAGCGAGTCGAAAAAAGAACTCACGAATTAGCGCAAATGAATCAAGATTTTAAGCGGGAAATTGAAGACCGGAAGAGAGCGCAGAATTTTATTAAGCGTATTATCGATATTACTCCCAATGTGTTAAAAATTTATGACTTTAAATCTTGTCAAATGATTTATACCAATCGCAATTTAGCCAGTGTTTTGGGCTATCCGAGTCAGGACGTCGAGGCCCTTGAAAACGCTTTAGTTCCCAGTTATGTTAATCCTGAAGACGCGCTCAGAGTTAAAAAAACTTTAGAAAATATCTCGGCGCTGGAGGATGGTCAATATTTGGATTTGGACTATCGGGTTAAAACCAGCGCCGGCACCTTGCGCTGGCTCTCTCAACGAAGCGCCATTTTTGAGCGGGAGGAGGACGGTCAAATTAAGCAAGTGATTAGTATTTGTGAAGATATTACCGAGCGAGTTCAGGTAGAGGCGGCGCTGAGGGAGAGTCAATACTTCATCGAGCAGGTGGTCAATTCTTCTCCTCAAATTCTTTATATTCTCGATCCGATCACCTGGAAAAATGTCTATATTAATCGCCAATCTTTAGAAATCTTAGGGTATCCGCCCCAACAATTTCAGGCGGAAGGCTCCCAATTTTTAGCTCAGATCCTTCATCCCGAAGATCTCCCGCTCATTCGTAAGAATAAAGACTTTTGGCAAACCGCCCGGGATGGGGAAGTTTTAACGACTGAATATCGAATGCGTCATCAAAACGGCGCTTGGCGTTGGTTGCGCTCCCGGGAAGTCGTCTTTGCTAGAAACGAAGAGAATCAAGTGGTCAAAGTTCTGGGCACCGCCCAGGATATTAGCGATAGCAAAGTCCAGGAACAAAAACTTTACGAGCAGGGGCGCCGCGAATCCCTCCTCCGAGAAATTACGCAACGGATTCTTCAGTCTCTAGAATTACCCATTATTTTTAACACGGTTGTCCAAGAGATTCGCCATTTTCTCCAGGCGGACCGGGTGGCCATTTTCCAATTTGAGCCGGAAAGCTTTTTTGAGCAGGGCACTATTGTGGCGGAATCCGTGGTTCAGCCCTTTACTTCTGCTCTCAATAGCGTGCTTGAAGAATCCTGTTTTAGTCGCAACTACGCTTTAAAATATCAAGAGGGTCGGATTCAGAGCGTTTCTGACATTTATCAATCGGATTTACTCCCTTGTCATATTGAATTTTTAGCTCAATTTCAAGTCCGGGCCAATTTAGTCTTGCCCCTGATCAGCAACCATAGCCTCTGGGGTTTGCTGTGTATCCACCAATGTTCCCAAGCCCGCACTTGGCAAGAGACGGAAGTTAATCTCCTCAAACAAATCACCAACCAATTTGAGATCGCTATTCAAAAAGCCAGTCTTTATAAACAGGCTCAACAGGAATTGGCGGAAAAACAAAAACTCTTTTTACAGCTAACTAACGAATTAGAGCAGAAGAAAATTTTACTGAAAGAAATTCACCACCGGGTTAAAAATAATTTACAAATTATGTCTAGTCTTCTATACTTACAATTTAGCAAAGCCTCCCCGGAGATCCAGCAACTGAGCGAAGATTATCAAAATCGCATCCAATCTATGGCGCTGATCCACGAGCAACTTTATCGGAGCGAAGACTTAGCGAATATTAATTTTGAGCAGTATCTCAAAAATCTGACCTATCATATTTTTCAATCCTACGGGGTCGAGCCTGGAGCCATTACTTTAACTCTGCGGGTCAACTCCCTGACGGTTCCTCTAGAGCAGTCTATTCCTCTCGGGTTAATCGTGCAAGAATTAGTTTCCAACGCCCTTAAGCACGCTTTCCCCCAGGGCGCCGGAGAAATTACCATCGAACTGACTCCCCAGGCGGAGGCGCTGTGTCTAACGGTGGCGGATAACGGCGTCGGCATTCCCCCGGAACTGGATTTGGCCAATACCGACAGTTTAGGATTACAGTTAATTTATAGTCTGACGGAGCAACTTCAGGGAGAACTCGCCTATGCGACGGCGGACGGTTGTCAATTTCAAATTATTTTTTCCACCGGATATTAACGCTAAAATAGACTCGGCGCCCGTTAATCGATAGTCCTATGACCCCTAAAAAAGTGCTGATTGTTGAGGATGAAAGATTAGTCGCTCAACATATTGCCCAACTCCTCAAAAGCAACGGTTATCAAATCGGCGCTATTGTTTCCGACGGCGCCGCGGCGCTGAAAAAAGTGGCTGAGCTGTATCCCGATTTGATTTTATTAGACATTCGCATTAAGGGCGAGCTAGACGGGGTCGAGGTGGCGGAGCGCCTACAATCCCTTTACCATATTCCTATCATTTATCTCACCGCTTTTTCCGACACGGAAACCCTCGCTCGGGTACAAAAAACCAATCCCCTAGGCTATGTGATTAAGCCCTTTCGCCGAGAGCAACTGCTCACCACCGTGGCTATCGCCCTGGCCAACCATTCTCAACAGAGCCAAGCGCCGGAAACTCCCGAAAGCGCCGAGACTCCCGGCGCCGTCCATCCCCGTTTGCAAAACGCTTTAGCGTATATCCAAGAGCATTTAGATCAAAGTATTACCGTGGAATTTATTTCCGGCGCCCTAGGCATGAGCGCCGCTTATTTTTGTCGTTTATTCCAAAAAGAAATGGGCTGTTCCCCCTATCAATTTATTATTCAGCAACGAGTGGAGCGGGCTAAAGCGTTGCTCCAACAACGGGAACTCTCCATTAGCGATATCGCTTTACAATGCGGGTTTACGTCCCATAGTCAGCTCAATCATCATTTCCGTAATTTGGTAGGATTAACGCCCAAGGAATACCGACATCGTTGAACCCATGACTCTCACCTTTGAAGAAGCCATCGACCAAAGCCAAGCCCTTCTGGACGCCTTGGAGGCGGACAACCTAACGCCGGAGGCGCTACAAACTCAAGTCGCTCGACTGGTCGCCAGCGAAAACGGCGCTCGGGGCTTTTTTGTCACCTACCTGACCAGCGACAGCGCCGGCGCCGACCAACCCGGGCCGGAACTCCTCCGGGCCCTAGCCGGCGCCCCGGAGATTGTGGGGGAACTGTTGGTTAAAAATTTAGCGATGTCCTCCGCCATGGCGGTTTTCCATCGGCGCCAAGGGGACGACGGCGCCGCCCAGGGTTCCCTCCGAGTCAAGACGCGAACCCAATATTTAATCCAAGCTCTGGCCCTACCCAATCTGGACGCTAAAATTCGCCAACTCCAGACCAGCCTTCAAGACGGCGCCGGAAAATACGGAGACTTTTTAACCCGCTGGGGCTACGACGCCGAGCAAAAGCGGGCCATCGAGGCGGCGCTGGCGGATTTAACGAAGGACGATTCCCCCCTTTCAAAGGGGGGCTAGGGGGGATAAAACCGGGTCTTTGACCGTTAATTAAACGACCGCTTAGACGCCCGCTCTTCCCAGGGGGGACAAATTTTGGTAGCTTACAGAAACGTCGTTCCATAACAAGCTCCCCCCTTGATCCTGATTAGGAGAACTTTAAAAATGGTTATTGTGTTTCAAGTCGCCCTCGTCGCCCTCGTGGCTTTTTCCTTTCTGATGGTGGTGGGCGTGCCCGTGGCCTACGCCTCTCCCCAAAACTGGGATCAATCCAAGCCCCTCCTGTATCTTGGCTCCGGTATCTGGGCGATCCTGGTGATTTTGGTGGCCGTGCTTAACTTTTTCGTGATTTAACCGCAAGCCTTTTTAACCCATGACCACCTTTGAGGGGACTTTTGCGGGGGTTTCCCCTCCCCTGCGTTTTGCCGTTGTCATCGCTCGCTTTAACGACCTGGTGACGGATAAACTACTGGCGGCTTGTCAGGATTGCCTCAAGCGCCACGGTATCGATGTGGAGCCGACGGGTTCCCAGGTGGATTACGCTTGGGTTCCGGGCAGTTTTGAAGTCCCCTTGGTGGCTAAACAATTAGCCCTCTCCAATCGCTACGACGCCGTTATTTGTCTCGGCGCCGTCATTCGGGGTCAAACGCCCCACTTTGACTACGTGGCCGGGGAAGCCGCTAAGGGCGTGGCCGCGGTGGCGCTCCAAACTGGCGTCCCCGTTATTTTCGGAATTTTAACCACCGACACCCTCCAACAGGCGCTAGAGCGGGCGGGGATTAAAGGCAACCACGGCTGGCACTACGCCCTCAACGCCCTGGAGATGGCCAGCTTGATGCGGCAACTGCGCTCGGACTTGCCTTCGGCGTAGATCATGATTCCATCAGCCCCCTAAATCCCCCAATTCTGGGGGACTTTGAACTCAGAAAAACTCTGAACTCCCCCCAAAGTTGGGGGGCTGGGGGGGCGAAAGGAGTTATGGGCCAGCGCCGTCAAGTCTGATATCTGGTAACTGATATCTGATATCTGAAGAAACCTGCCCTAGAATGGGGACTGTCCGATGATCCTTCCCTAGCCAATCCTTGCATTCAGGAGTTGCGAGCCATGTCTGATCTCAATCGCGGCATTATGAAATTCGACGGCGCCGATAAACCCGCGGTAGTGGCGGTCTCGGCGGCGCTGGTTCTCGGCGCTATCCTCGGTCTCATTGTTTGGGCGCTCAAGGTGGCCTACGTTGTGGGTTAAGCTTAACCCCATTTAAAATCCATGACTTTACCCCCCCCCGAACCCCTACGCCTCAGCACTCGCCTGGCCTATGGGGCGGGGGATTTTGGCCCCGCGGTAACGGCCAATATTTTAGTTTTTTATTTGCTCTTTTTTCTCACCGATGTGGCGGGTCTCTCCGCGGGCTGGGCCGGGAGCGTCCTCATGGTGGGTAAGATTTTCGACGCCGTCAACGACCCCATTGTGGGTCTTTTGAGCGACCGCAGTTCCACCCCCTGGGGGCGCCGTTTGCCCTGGATATTGGGAGGAGCGTTGCCCTTTGCCTTAATTTTCCTCGCCCAGTGGTGGATCCCCCCCTTGGCGCCCTGGGGCTTATTTCTCTACTATCTCGCCATCGGTATTGTGTTTAACCTGGCTTATACCCTGGTTAATCTGCCCTACACGGCGCTGACCCCGGAATTAACCCAGGATTACAACGAGCGCACCCGCCTCAGTAGCGTCCGCTTTGTTTTTTCCATCGGCGGCAGTATTTTATCTCTGATTCTTTATATCCTCATCGCCTCGGATTTACCGGAGCGACCGAAGGAACAGTTTTGGCAGTTGGGGGAAATTTTGGCGCTGTTGGCGGCGGCCTGTCTCCTTTGGTCTTCCCTCACCCTACGGGAACGGGGGCGCCGGCCCTTTCTAGCGCCGGATCAACGGCGGGTTTTAGCTTGGGTTCTCTTCGCCCTCGGCGGCGCTTTGGGGGTTTTAATCCTCAGCGGTTTAAGCGCCTGGGAAGGGCGTAAGGCTTGGCTCTTTGGCGAATTTTTATTAATGGTCATTGTTTTAACCTGGGGCTACACCCTGAGAGACCGACAAGTGGAACCCCATTTAACGGTTAAAGCTCCGCCTCCAACGGCGGCCAATTTACCTTTTCCCCAACAACTGCGGATTGTCTTTCAGAATCGGGCTTTTTTATTCGTCATCGGCCTCTATCTCTGCTCCTGGCTGGCGGTGCAGTTAACGGCGTCCATTCTAGTCTATTTCGTGGTCAGTTGGATGCGTCTGAGCGAGGGGGAATCGGGGCTGGTGGCGCTGGCGGTGCAGGGCACGGCGCTGGCGATGCTCTTTGTTTGGCAACGCCTAGGGCGCCGTTTAGATAAAAAGGCGATTTATATGGCGGGAACGGCCATTTGGTTGGTGGCCCAAACGGGACTCTGGCTTCTGCAACCGGGACAAACCGGCGCTATGTACGCCCTAGCGATTCTGGCGGGGTGCGGCGTTTCCGTGGCCTATTTAATCCCCTGGTCCATGATTCCCGACGTGGTGGATCTAGACGAACTGGAAACCGGGCAACGGCGGGAAGGGATTTTCTACGCCTTTATGGTGCTTTTGCAGAAAATTGGTCTGGCGCTGGGGTTATTTTTGGTCGGGCTAACCCTAGAATGGGCCGGTTTTATTCCCCGTCTGCCGGGCAAACCCATTCCCATTCAACCCGACGGCGCTCTCTTGGCCATTCGCTTGGCCGTGGCGCCGCTCCCGGCCTTCTTTTTACTACTGGGATTAATCTTAGTCTTTTTTTACCCCCTGACTCGGGAAGTCCATAGCGAGATCCGGGCCCAGTTGGCCCGGCGCCGAGAGGAGGCCTAAAACTGATCAATCGCCACCTGTTCCGTCCCCTCCGCCAGCGCCGTCAGGAGAGTCTCCAGCGCCGCCTGAAGCAAGCTTTCCCCCGATAGCCCTTGACTGGGAATGGCGCTGACCACCCCGAAGCTAAAGGTGATTAACTCCGAAGCCCCCAGAGCCGAGGGCGACAACTCCCGTCGCAGACGCTCCAACACCTTGAGGGCGCCGACCTGGGGCGTGTTGGGCAACATCAGGGCGATGACGCCGTCGCCAAAATAAGCCGCGAAATCCCCCGGCCGGTGAACGGTTCGTTGCAGGGTTTCCCCTAAACGAAACATAAGGGAATTATCTTTCTGTGACCAAAGCTTCTGTCGGGCTTCAAACTGATCCAATTTCACCAAAATCAGAGACAGGGTCGCCTGGGCGCCGTCGCCCCAGAGAATCCGCTCCCGGGTAGAGCGCCGCCATTGTCGCTCTAGCGCTTCTTCCAAACGAAGACGGTTAGGCAGTCCCGTCAGGGGGTCGCTGGCGGAGGCCAGACGTAATTCCTGATTAACCCGATTCAGATTGGACTCTAGCGCCTGGGCGTCCGTTACAATTTGCCCCAATTGGCGCTCTTTGGCCGCCAAACTCTGGCGCAATCCTTCCAGAACCAGTTGCTGGTCAATCCGAGCCAGGACTTCCGCTGGATGGTAGGGCGCCGTTAGGTAGTCCGCGGCGCCGGCCTGGTAGAGACGGGTCAGGATCTCCGGGGAAACGGCGCTCAGCAAGAATAAAACGGGAATCGGCGGCTCCCGCTCCCTCAAAACTTGACAGAGGCTAAAACTATCCAGATCCAAGTTGGGAGCTAATAACGCCAAGTCCGGCGCGCCCTGGGCGAGGAGATCCTCCAGCCGATAGGCCGAAGTCACCCAGTCCACCCCATAATCCTGGGAGCGGAGTAGAGAAACTAGTGTCTTAAGGGTCTCTTCCGGGGGCGCCGCCAGTAGAAGACGGGGGGAGGCGGGAGGCTTATTCATCCGGTTCAATGGTGCTACTCAGCCCATGACCCCGGAGAGTTTCGCAGTAAAACTCGGCGTGCTCCAACTCGCAGGTAATCACCAGCGCCGTGCCGTTGGTGTGGGCTTCCATCATAATGTCCACCGCCTGGGGCTGGGTCATGCCCGCCACGGTCTGCATTAAAACCTGAACTACGTACTCCATGGCGTTGAAATCGTCATTGTGGAGCAGAACCCGATAGCGGGGCGCCGGTTTGCGGATCGTTGCCGTGGCGCCGGCGGGTCTTTCGAGAACTTCGGTGGACATAGGCGACCTCCTCAAGGTAAGGGTAAACAGGGGGATGTATGAGAAAATGTTATCAAAGCTTTTCCGAAGATAGTTGAAAGCTAAAGTTAATTTCCCCCCGCCTCCCTAGCCTAAACTGGAAAAGAACTCTCCGGCGGATAACGCCTTTACCATGTTCTATGACTTTAGCTCCCCAGTCCGCCCCTGTCCCCTGGTGGGTGGAGCGCTGGCTCCAACTCTTAGATGCCTACCGTTTTAAAAAGCGCCTAGAGCGGGCCCGCAACTACGCCAGAGAAGGTAACGTTCTGAGTTTAGAGTTTGACGGCGCCGAATTAGTGGCGGAAGTCCAGGGGAGCGAAGCCGCGCCCTATCGGGTGAGACTTTGGCTAGAGGCCTTCAGCTCCGAGGATTGGGACTATGTGCTGGAAACCTTGGCCGGAAAAGCCTTTTTTTCAGCCCAACTGCTGACGGGGCGACTGCCTGAGCGGGTGGAACAGGCCTTTATTGAAAACGGTCTCAGTTTGTTTCCCTACAACTTGGGGGAAGTTCAAGCCCAGTGTAGTTGCCCCGACCAAGCCAATCCCTGCAAACATATCGGCGCCGTCTATTACCAACTGGCGGAGCGTTTTCAGGAAGACCCCTTCATTATTTTCCAACTGCGGGGCCGCTCTCGGGAAGACTTATTAACCGCTTTAAGCCATCGGCGCCGGGGGGAAGGCGCGGCCCCCTCCAGCGAGTCTTTAACGACAGTCTCGCCAACAAGCAACGCCCCCTTTTGGGACTACGACGGCCCCCTGCCCCCGGACTTGGTGGCGTTAGCTCCCTCGATTCCCCTACCTAACCTCTGGGACCGCTTGGGATCTTTGCCCCTTCCCTACGAAACCGAACAGGAGATTAAACAGACCCTCGCGGCGCTGTGGCCCCTAGTTCAGGAGCGGATTTTAGCCCAAAGTTTAGGGGAGGCTGGAGGATAAGGGAGGCCTCTTCTGGCAAAGCAATTGCCAGTCGTGACCCAACAATTGGGTTGAGGGCGCAGCCCTTGGGAGACGACTTTGTGCTACAGTCCCCCTAGTCTTCAGACCTCTCCGGCGACTCTAAACAACGATGGAGAGACCGTTTACAACGTCAACTTTATTCAACGACCAAGACCCCATCTTGAGGTTGAGGCCCGGCGACGATAACAACGAGGTTGAGGGATATGTCCCAAGGAAAAGAGACCGCCATTTTGATTTCCGCTCTCGCCATTACCAGCGCCTTGGTGGCCGGGGGAGGCTGGTTTTTGGCGCGCCAACTTTCCGGCGACGGCTCTCCGCCGCAGGCCACAACCCCTCAGACCCTACCGCCCCCAACTTCCCCCGCTCCGGCCGTCGCGTTGGCTAAACCGGAGCGGGTTCCCGCCGGAACCCTGGTGCGGATCGACGGCTCCACCAGTATGGTCAACATCAACGAAGCCCTTAAAAAAACCTTTACCGCCGCTTTCCCCGGCGCCCAAGTGCAGACCCAGGCCAACGGCTCCGATAAGGGGATCTTGGCGCTCCTCACCGGACAAATCGAGTTGACCGCCAGTTCTCGTCCCCTCAATCCCCAAGAACAGGCCCAGGGATTAACGGCGGTGCCCGTCGCGAGGGATCAAATCGCTATTGTCGTCGGTTTAGACAATCCCTTCCAAGGGAGTCTCACCGCCCAACAGGTGCGGGATATTTTCCAGGGAAAAATCGCGAACTGGAGTCAAGTGGGAGGCCCCGCGGCGCCGATTCAGGTGATTAATCGCCCTCCCATTAGCGGCACTTATCAAATGTTTCAGAGTCTTGTCCTAGGCGGCGCGGCCTTTGGTCAGGGGGCGAACTTTACCAATCTAGAACGGGACGCCACCACGCCCCTTCTAAGGGCGCTAGGAAAACACGGCATTGGTTACGCCACCTATATTCAAGTCGCCCAACAGCAAACGGTAAGGGTTTTAGCCATCGACAACGCCCGCCCTAGCGACCCCGCCTATCCCCTCCAGCGAGAACTGTTTTACGTCTATAAAGCGCCGCCCACGGAACCCGTTAAGGCTTTCCTCGGTTTTGCTATTTCTCCCGAAGGTCAGGCGGCGCTGAGCCGGATTCAGTGATTCAACGGCTTAGACTCTGACTTGATTCCAGTAAAAACGTCTTGACTTGTTCAGCCATAGTCGTCCAGGAAAACTGACGACACTGTTCCAGACCGGCGTTAATCAGGCGCTGACGGGTATTTTTCTCAAAAACCCGCAACAGCGCCGCCGTCATGGCGCCCACATCTCGCTCGGGCACATAGAGGACGGCGTTTCCGCCCACTTCCCTGAGGGAACTATTGGGAGTGGTAATAACCGGACAGCCGCAAGCCATAGCTTCCGCCACCGGCAGACCAAAGCCTTCATAGCGGGAAGGGTAAACTAGCGCGATGGCGCCGCCGTAGGCCAAACGCAATTCTGAGTCCTCTAGCTGGAGTCCGTGGATGGTTACCCCAGCGATTAAAGCTCGCCATTCATGAATTGACCCCCGGCTTCAATGAGATTGCTAAAACCCGTAGAACTACTCATCCGGCGCTAGGGGGCGAAGAAAAACCTACTTTTCGACTTTAGCGGCCCCGGGGTCTTGGCGGGAAGTTTTCAGAATCGGCGCCGGACTCCGCCGGATAGTTCCAATGCCTCGCCCGGGAGGATAAGCTTCGATCTTGAGCGGCGCTCTATATAGATAAGCTTGAGCAACAGACGGCGCCGGTTGAGAAGAGAGTAGAGAAGACGCTGGCTGAGGGTAGCCGAAGCCGGGGATTGAAAAAAAAGTTTTGGGAGCTGAAAAGCTTACGGGGAGGGGGATTGAGGGGAAGGGAGAGGGATCGGAAGAAAAAAGATTTGAAAAAGGGGTTGACTTTCTAAGGCGGGTTGCGTATATTGATAAATGCGCAGTCGAGAGCGAGAGCGACCGAAAGCGCCCCGAACCTAGACAAATCAATAGTTTGAAAGAAATAAGCCAAACCCTTGT
>WGLZ01000066.1 GCA_016471375.1 Cyanobacteria bacterium RI_101 | reverse complement strand
AGATCTACCCATCAGCCTCGTTTTGCCCCCCCAGCCCCCCAATTTTGGGGGGAGTTCAGAGCTTTTCTGAGTTCAAAGTCCCCCAGAATTGGGGGATTTAGGGGGCGAGATAAGGTTAATGGCAAAACCAAAGACTTGTGTATAGACCGTAGCTTTCTAAGAGGGGTTAGGGGGGATAAAACTGATGCTTTTATCCATTGGAAACATCTTCTAACTTACCGCTAACCAAAGACTACGAAAATACTTTTCAGGATTCTCGCTATCTTTAATCTCCTTACAGGGCTGACCGTCAACTCGAATCGCGGCGCCGTCGTCGCTCAAAAGTTGCAAACGGTCGGATAAAGCGGGATAAACCAGCGCCGATTCGGGGCGGAAACCGTGAGGTAAGCTTAAATCTAATTTTGCCGCCGGATCTTGAGAGTCGCCCGACCAACGATAAAGGGAAAACTCGTCGCTTCCGTCAACGGCGCCGGCGATAATCACATAGCCCTTAATTCCCGGCCAATACTCTAGACTACGAATCCCTAGGCCGTCTAGGTCTAATAAAATCGGCGCTCCGAATTGGGCGGAAATTTTTTCATCTTCAGCAGTCACTAAAGCGAAGGGATTGAGCAGAGGAACCAAGAGAGCTTTCCCTTGGGGAACAGGATTCCGAAACCCGATCCAGAGGGAACCGTCCGGCGCCGCCGCTAGACCTTCGATATTTAAGCCCCCCGGCTCTTTGGGCGCAATCGTCTCCGCGGTTTTCAGATCCAACGACGCTAACGCTTCCGCTTCGATCAGATCCGGCAGGACAAGGTTTTGATAGGGCCGGCCAACCAGTTCCACAAACGGCTCCCGGTCTAGGAAGCGGAGGGCAAAAAACTGATGGCGCTTGGCTTTATACTTACCTTTTTTATTGCGACCGTGGGAGGTAATCCAATAGGTCAAATCTCCCAATTGCGCCGACGCTTCAATGTCCAACTCCTCGTCGTTCTGGGGCGAAAAATAGGGATTAAGATCGACGATTTTAACCGGCGCTCCCGATCGATTTGCCTGATAAAGCCGTAGCAGATTATCCTCGTCATTGCCGACCCAAAATCCATCGGCGCTTTGGGGAACCGCCGCCGAGGCGTCGCAGGCGCCGAAATGTTTTAGTGGTTCGGAGGTTAGTAGAGAAATCGAAGATTGAGACATTGTTGCTATCCCGAGTAAACGACGCTGAAACGCTAGCGAAAACGCTGGATTTGAGTTAAGTGATTGTTAAAGTGCATTGTGTGAGCCAAGGTGTACTCTGCTTTGGAAAGAGCGCCGTAGCTGAAATGGGGAAACAAGGCTCCGGTATGGCGCTCAAAGGTCTGATACGCTTCGGCTAAACGATCCAAAGAGGGGTTGAGATCTTCGCTTTTTTCCAGATAAGGAGCGCCGGGAATCGGTTCATCGAGAGGATGGGTCATTTGCCCGTTGAGAGCAAAGGCGGTAAAAGCCAATCGTCCAATGAAACTCCTATGAGTTTAAAGGGGAATGATTCACTTTTGCAAGTCATCTCTTTTCAATGTCAACGACAGTGACAATGGCTTCGGGAAAACCGCAGTGGCTGGCTTCCGTTTGCATGTATTTATTTGGGGAGCGAGAACTCAAAAATTAAAATCTTTAAGCCTAGAGACTCAAATCCTTGTAATATCAAGCTCAGGACAGCGTTGTGTGACTGCAAAAAAACAAGGCTCTGGTTTGACCTTCTCGTGTAAAATTTACGTCTGAATTTGTGATCCGAGTTGGCGCAAACCCTTTGTAAATCAGAGCTTTGATGAACATCCACAGCCTCTGATCTCTCGTGGGTCAATATTGCATAAGGTAAAACTATCTTTCTTTGCGCAAAATATTATTTTTACTTTTCTTCGATCACTTCTCCTTGACAAAGGTGAAAAAACTGTGTTTAATCGGGGGGATTTATGTAAAGGCTAGATTTTAACTATAAGATGGGGTTTCTATAGGCACTACAAACAAAAATAATTTACATGTTCGCTCTAAAAACCTAAATTTAGTATCCTATTATTTATGACTACGGCTTCCGCAATGAGTGATTTATCTCTAAATCTTCAGGCATTTCAGAAAACTCTAGTTCATTCCTGTAGCACTTTAGGTAACGCCCTGGGCTTTGAAGAAAATGATCTCATTGTCACTCACTGTGAAGTTAATCAAAGTCAAGGCGTCGGAGCTCTCCTCCAGCGCCTATTTCCTAAACCTGACCATATTTTTAGCTTACGTTCGCGTAATCTTTATAACGGACAACAATCTTTTGCTATCAACAACGCCTGCGTTTCTCTAAATCGTCTATCTATTGGAGAAGCCCTGATTAAACTGCAAGCTATTCTCCAAGGACGGCGCCCTCAACGAATTTTATCAATTCCTTATTTCCCGGAGGATTTTGTCATTACCTTGGCCTTGAAACGGCTCTATGATTGTCCTCTTTGTTTGTATGTGATGGATGATCAAAATATTTATGTCCAGAATGTAACGGATGATTTAGTCCAAGACCTCGTTAACAGCGCCGATATATGTTTCGGTATCTCTCCAGAACTCTGCAAGGCCTATCAAGCTAAATTTAAACGCCCCTTTTATTTTTTTCCGCCGGTGGTAGAGAGTCATTTAATCCAAACCGAGCCGCCCTCCAATTTAGAAAACCGCCAATTTAGCGCCCACGGCCTTCTCATCGGTAATATCTGGAGCCCTCTCTGGCTTGAACGACTCCGCTATCTCTGTCGAACCACGCCCCTCACCCTGGATTGGTATGGTAACCCAAATCGGGATTGGTTGCCCTTTGAGGAAAATGAATTAGCCCAGGACGGTATTTTTTTTCGGGGATATGTGGAGGAAGGAGAATTAATCCAAAAACTTCGTCAGGCGGATTTCGCCGTTATTCCCACCGGCTCCGCTTATGATCCCCAGGATCGCCCGGAATTAACTTATTTAAGTCTGCCTTCCCGCTCTTGCTTTATAGCCGCCACGGCGAACCTACCCTTGTTAGCCCTCGGAGAGTCTCAAAGCGCCTTAGCGCAATTTATCAATCGTTGCGATTTAGGGTTAGTGTGCGGTTACGACCCCGGAGAGGTTAAATCGGCGCTGTTCGCTCTAGAGCAAACGGAAACGCAAAAACGACTGCGGTCCAACGCCTTTAGATTGGGGAAAAAACTGAGCGCCGACGGTTTGAACGAGTGGATGTGGGAGTCTTTAGAACTCGGCAAACCGGCGGATCTGCGGTTTGAGCATTTCACGTCTCCCCAACTACAACAGGAGCCGCCTCCGCCGCCGCCGAAAGAGCCAGAGGGAATTCAGGGAAATTTCAGCGTTATCATCACGCCCAACGAAGTCACCCAAAAACACGGCACCGGAGCTTTGGTTCGTCGGGTATTTCCTCTGGACGAAGGGTTGATTTCTCTCCGCTCCGATAACCACTACGGTGGCGAGCATCAATTTGGCGCTCATTCCTTTCACTTGTCTCAGCGGGGTTGGCCCCGCCAAGCAGTTTTTGCGAATATCGTCTCTCTTTTGAGTGGGGCGACCATCGAGCAGCTTTTCTGCGTGCCCTACTATAGCGAAGATTTGTTAACGGCCATCGCGATCAAGGAAATTTTCGGCGCCCCTTTGGCCGCATGGATCATGGACGATCAGAACGTGGCGGTCAACGCGATTCCCGACCCGTTGATGAGAGAGTTTCTGAGCAAATGCGAGATTCGCTTCGCCACCCACCCGGAACTGCGAGACGCCTACGAAAATAAATTTGGTCTTAAATTTTGGCTTCTGCCCGCAGTGGCGCCCCAAAGCTTGATCGCATCTTACAAAGCTATTCCCGCTCAGGAAAATATTCGTCAAAAACGGGGCGCTTTACTAGGGAGTATCTGGAGTCAAAAGTGGTTTGAATCACTCTGCGACAGCGCCGAAAAGGCCGGGGTCAAGCTGGACTGGTACGGAAATTTTAACTACTACTGGCAGACTCAAACGGAGGCAAAATTAGCGGAAAAAGGTATTTATCCCCAGGGCGTTTACCCCGAGACGGAACTTGCCGAACTTCTAAAAACCTATCCTTTTGTCGTGGTTCCCTACGGCACCCTAGACGAGCGGGACGACCAGCCCCAACTCTCTCAACTGAGTTTGCCGGGGCGTATTCTTTTCGCCTTAGCGGTTTCCAATACGCCGGTTATTTTATTGGGCAGTCCCAAAACCGGCGCCGCTAATTTTATTCAGCGCTTTGGAATTGGCGTCGTTTGCGACTACGCTCCAGACGATTTCCGGCGGGCGGTGGACTATGTTCTCGACCGGGATAACCAAGGGAGCTTGCGGGACAACGCCCTCAAAGTGGCGGAGGCTTTTTCCGACCGGGGCATTGAACAGTGGATTTGGCAATCTTTAGCCCAGGGAGAGCCTGCGGACGATCGTTTTGAGTCTATTTTTCCCCGTTCTCCCATTGATTTGGTGCATTTCATCGAACCCCCCGTGCCAGAGATTATCTATAAAGATTATGTGCCGGTTTACGAAGTCATGCGGCGCCTGAAGGTGAACCAGTACCAGCCGGATTTTGTCATCGACGTCGGCGCTTCCCACGGGATTTGGTCCCACACCGCTTGCCAGCTTTTCCCAGAAGCTCAGTTTATCCTGATTGACCCGCTGATTAACCGCTACGAGCAATCGGCCCGCAATTTTTATATTCGCAATATTCCCAATGTCAAGCTCCTAGAAATTGCCGTTTCTAATGAATCGGGACAGTTAAGTTTTCAGGTTTCCCCCGATTTGTACGGTAGTTCTTTGTTGAAACCGGCGGACTTCCGGGAGTATGAAACCGTGACGGTGCCGGTGAAAACATTGGATCAAGTTTGGAGCGAGGAGCGCCTTCAGGGCCGGGGCGTCCTGAAACTAGACGTCCAATGCGCCGAGCATATCGTCTTGGAAGGCGCCGGAGAGTTGTTGAACCACATTGATCTGGTGGCGGCGGAATTATCCTTCATTCGCTACGACGAGCAAGCCCTCGTCTTTTTGGAAATGCTCAATCTTTTGGATCGACTGGGGTTCCGCTATTATGACGAAACCGGAGGTTGGCGCTCGCCCATTGATGGTACGCTATTGCAGAAGGAAGTCGTCTTTATTCGCAAGGATCTCCTCGTCCCGGAAACCAGTCGTCCCATTGCCGCCAAGGCTTAATTTACCACTTAACTTCTCTGTCTTATGCAAAATCTGAAAAAATTAGCTAAAGGGAATCCCCTCCTCAGCCGAGCTAAGGCGGTAAAAGATCTGGTCTTGGATAAGTTGGATCGACTTCTCGCCTACGCTGAAACATTCGACGGCGCTCAGGCGGAAACTCGGCGTTTGTTGGAAGAAAACCAAGCGCAGGTTCAAAGTCTTGTTGCGCAAAATCAAGAGCTTTTGGCTCTTCTTAATCAAAGCCTGGAATCCCAAGCCTTTTCCCTCAAATCTCTCGTAGATATTACCCAGGGAACCCGGCGCTTGATTGAAACTCAGGAGCTTTTACGCGCCGATTACCAGCGTATCTGGGAGGGGCTACAGGGCGCTCAGGGTCAACATCAGGATCATCACGTCGCTATTCGTCAAACCCTGGGGGAATTTAACGAAAAATTTGACGCCCATTCCCAAACCCTTGCTCAGGGACTGGAGCGCCTCCTGGGGGAACTCAACCAGTCTTACGAATCCCTGAGTCGGCAGTTATTGTCGCTCCAGAATGACGCCTCGGTTTTGGATACTAAACTGGCTCAAGTTTCCACAGAAATGGCGAATACCGGCCATCTTCAGCCGGTTATTCTGCCCCAAGCCTCGGACGCGGAAGGATTCCAGCACGTTGAACTGGATTTAATGAGCTATCTTTATTCCTTTTTGCCCTACCCTAAAGCCATTGATATCGGCGCTAATCGAGGCGACGTGTCCCTCCGTCTGCTGGAAACGGGCTACGAGGTCTATGCCTTTGAACCCTTCCCGCCGGTGATTGAGCGCCTAGGCAACCGTTTGGGCGAAAATCCCCAGTTTCACCTCTTTCCCGTGGCCGTCGGCGCCGAAAATGAAACTAAGGAATTGTATATCGCCGCAGATCAAACGGCGGAGGGGGTCTATGAGGATTCCACCTTTTACAGTAGCTTGACCCCCCATTCCCTAGCGGAAGGGCTGGTTTTTACAGAAAAAATTCCCGTTGCCGTCAAAACCCTCGCTTCCCTCCACGACGCTCAGGCGTTGCCCCCAGATATTGGTTTGGTGAAAATCGACACCGAGGGCTTTGACCTCGAAGTCATTCGCGGTATGGGAGACTACCGTTACCCTGTGGTGATTACGGAGTTTTGGGACGAGAAATTTCCCTTTGGACAATCCGGCGCTTATAACCATATTCAAGACCTCGTGCCGGCGATGAAAGACCGGGGTTATCTTTGGTATATTGTGCTTTATCGAGTTTGGGGAAGCCATGAGGTCAGTTTTTACGCTAATCTACCCCGCTCGGTGGAAAACGCCTGGGGCAATATCTTTTTCTTTCAGGACTACGGCGTTTTTAGCCAAGGGCTGAGGTGGTGTAGTTCCTTAGTGTCTCCTACGTATTTCTCCTAACCAATTTCTATATGAACTTACTAATTGATCTATTTAGAGTTCCTCAAAGGATTGCAATAATCGGATCTAGTATATCCATTCAGAAGGAAAGCTACTTGAAACGTTTTAAGGATAGACTTTTTAGAGAAACCCTCACTAACCATGAATATCTAAATTGTTCTTTAGGCGGCACAAATATTTCTTCGACTGTTTTTTATATTGTCGAGGATCTATTTTTTGACTTTGATGTCTTTAAGCCGACTTTTTGTTTCATTGAGAAATCAGTTAATGATAAAATTTTTGGATACTCTTCAATGGAAGATAGTGAAAAGAACCGGCTTATCGCTGAGCACCTATCATCTCTAAATCAGCTAGTTAAATATTTACTATCTTTAAATATAAAACTTGTTTTCATTCACATGTATTTTAAGCCAGACCTTGATTTTTCATGGAAACAAGGTAGCGGTTTAGATTATATTCACCGTAACTATGATCAAGTTGCTGAAAAATATGATATTCCTTCTGTTAATGTGACTCAATATATTGAAGATAATTATAGCCAATCACTTGATCAAATTTTATTAGATAGCTATCACTTAAGTCCTTATGGCTCTAACTGCGTCGGCGATTATATTTTTGGAGAGATTGAAAAACTAAGCGTTCGATATTCAGAGAAGCCAACGTTTGAGAAAGACTTTTTTACGGTAGCAGTTACCCATGATTCGATTTTTTCCTCATCTTTATTAACAACTACTTATGCTAGATTAAAATATCCATTTGAAGTCAAGATCGCAGTAGAGACCCCTGCACAACTCAAAGGACTTTTTTTTATCCCCAACCAGTATAGTGGAATGATTGAGTTTGTTTCCGATCAGTCAAGTTTTTTTGAATTTTCGGTATTCGATCCTTTCTGTTGGATGGAAAGACTCCATTACATGGGAATAAATTTTGATTTCTTTATTGACCAAGAAATAGTTATAAAAAGTTCATGGAAGCCAGTTAATCATCAATTAGCTCTGGATGAATATAATTCATCAGCAATGTTTGATCCTCAAGCCCAATGGGCAATTGATAAATATTTAAATCCGCTACTAGATGCCGTTAATAATCCGACTCAGAGAAGTTTTTCATTAGCGTTTTTGTGTTTTTACAAAACCCCATCATAATCTTTGATAACCATCACAGTTTTTAGGAAACTTTATTATGGCATCTTCTCAGATTCAATCTCAATCCGTTGGAGAAGTTTTTAAAACAAGAGAGAAGTTCGCTCAACTAGATCAGGAAGCTTTTCTCAGACTTAAATCCCTAGGTTATCAGCCACAAATTATCTTTGACGTTGGCGCTTCTGATGGTTCGTGGTCAAAGGATATTGTCGAAGTTTTACCGGACGCAACCTTTCATCTTTTTGAACCCCTCATTCCCTTTTCCGACTCCTATCGAGTCGTCCTAGAGCAAAATTTAGCCCAATACCCTAACTTTATTTTCCACGGCTGGGCGCTGGGGGAACACGAAGGGAATGCTTCCATGACCGTCTTTCCCAATTTTGTCGCTAGCTCGATGGTCGAAACCACCGGCGCCATTGAAGGGGGACAAGCGGTTACGGTTCCCGTCAAAACCTTAAATGGTTTAGTGGCCAGTAATCAGTTGCCCATTCCCGATGTCATTAAAATTGATACCCAGGGTTATGAGTTAGCAATTCTCAAAGGCTCCAGGGAGATTCTTCCCCAAGTCGGAGTTCTGATCCTCGAATCTTGGCTTTATCGGGGTTACGGCGCTCAAACTCCTTTACTCACGGAAATTGCTCATTGGTTGTTACCCTTTGGTTTTCGACTCTGGGACATTGGGGAAACCTACCGGAACGATAATGGCGTTCTCGCCACTCTGGATTGTCTTTTTGTCAATACTCAAATTGGGCTGGCTCCCTCCTGGTTTTATTAACCCTAGGCTAGTCCATTGATGATCCTAAACATGACTGTTGATTACCGATCCTATTACTGTCCCTAGATCTAGCGCCAAAGCAACACATCGGCTACATTGAGCGGTTAGTCATCCACCCATCTTCAGATTAGTTGTCCCGATGCTCTCAGTAAAGCGCTTTTTTAGCTCTAGATCCCTAACCCTTATCCCCGGCGCCAGTCTCAAAACCTTAGCTCTGGTCGCTGTCCTTGGACTGGGCGCCTGTCAAGCTCCGGATCCTGTGCCGCCGCCGCCCCCCTCCCCAGTCGCCACCACCGAAGCGCCGCCCGCTTCTCCCACGGACGGGGCGGCCGGGAAACTATTAGCCGACTTTGAGGATAAAAACGCCGTCAACGCCCTAGGGGGCGGCTGGTTTACCTATGCGGATAAAGAATTGGGCGGCGATTCTCAGGTATCTTCCTTTGGAGTGGCGACAGGCGGCGCTAACGCTTCCGGCGCCGCGGGTAAAATGACCGGGAAAGTGACGAAAACCTATCCCTACGGCTTTATTGCTGTAGCGACATCCCTAGAAGCAAGCGGGAAACCTGTTGACCTAACCGCCTATAAGGGCATTTCCTTCTGGGCTAAGGGAGACGGCAAGCCCATCCGTTTGTCGTTCCAAAGTCCCGCCGTCAAGGATTACAACTACTATGGCTATGTCTTTACCCCTACAGCGGAATGGCAACGCTTTGACGTGCCCTTTGACCAACTGACCCAGGAGGACTGGAAAGATAAATTAGTGCCTGTGCCCCAGGCGCAGGCGCTGGCTCAAGTGACTTATATTGCTTGGACGACATATCCGCCGGGGGAACCGCGGGAATCCACCCAGTTAGAGTTGGACGACGTTCAGCTAATGCCCTAGAACAAAAGTTGAGCGCCGGAGGCGCCGTCCGCTCCCCTAACTAGCTATGGAGCGTCCCCCCACTGACGCTCTAGCGCCGCTCACCTGAGAGGGGTGTGAGTAATAAAGCGCGCTAGTTTGTTGTCGGATTACCGCCAATCGCATGATTAGCGCCAAAGCAACTCGCCGCGGCGCCGATTCCGGGGAAGACCCCGCTAAGACGGAAGGTAGTTTGGCTAACACAAAATCCGCCGGGCCTCTTGGCAGTCCCGTTGAATCTGTTCCTTCAGCGCCGTCAAGTCCTTGAATCGTCGTTCCTCCCGCAGAAAACGGTGGAGATAAACGGAGAGTTCCTGTCCGTAGAGGTCTCCCCGCCAATCTAAGAGGTGAACTTCGGCGACGACCGTTTCTCCTTTCCCCACGGTGGGACGCCGTCCTAGGTTCAGCGCCGCCGGCAAAAATTCCGTAGAGTCCGTCAGTAAAACCTGGGCGGCGTAAACCCCTAAGGCCGGTAGCAGTTTATCTTGGGGTAAGGCTAGGTTGGCGGTGGGAAAACCCAGACGCCGGCCCAACTGGCTCCCTTGCAGAACGGTTCCTTGTAAACAATAGGGGCGTCCCAACCAACGATTGGCTTGCTCAATCTGACCCGCCCCCAGGGCCGCTCGGATGCGGGAACTGCTAATGCGGGCGGCGCTGTCGCTTTTTAAAGCCACAATTTCGACTTCTACGCCCCAGGTTTCCCCTAGGCGCCGTAAATCCGCGGCCGTTCCCTGTCGTTGATGGCCAAAGCGAAAATCGGCGCCGACGGCAACGGTTTTGGCGGAGAGTCGATCCACCAGAATCCGCTCCACAAAGTCCTGGGGACTTAGACGGGCTAAGTTTTCGTCAAAGGGGAGCAGAACGAGTTGTTCGACGCCTAATTCCGAAAGCAGGGCGACCTTTTCCGCCTGGGGCGCGAGCAAGGATTGGGGCTGACCGGAAAAAAAAGCCCGGGGATGGGGGTTAAAACTAACGACGGCGCTGTGACCGCCGACCCGGGCGCTGGTTTCCATCAGCGCCCGCAAAATGGTTTGATGTCCCAGATGAACGCCGTCAAAGTTGCCGAGGGCGACGCAGGTGGGCAGAAGCAGTTGATTGGTGGCGGAAAAAACCCACACGGCGCTGGTTGGTAAGAGAAGCGATATCTCAGGATACTCTTCCCGGAGAAAGATGGCCGCCAAGAAGGAAGATCCATTGGGGGATTGGGCTGGCGGGGGGGCGGTAACGGGGGGGGGAGAGTAAGGCCCATCCGCCCCTAACCCGAAAGCCGAATTAATCCTCGTCCTCGAAGTCGTCCTCAAAGTCGGCGCTGTATTCTTCCGCCAACTCCTCCTCATCCTCGGGGCTGAGATCCCGCCCGGCGTAGGCCCGGGCCAGTTTGTCGTCAAGGAACATCTCGTCGCCGGTTTTAATCGCGCCGGCGGGTTGAGAGCGGGCGCCCTCCTGGGGTTCGGGGTAGCTGTAGCCGTTGGAGCGGCCGTATTGAGCGTCCTCGTCGGCTTCCACCAAGTTAATGGCCTCTTCGTGGGTGCTAAAGCCCGTGCCGGCGGGAATCAAACGCCCGATGATCACGTTTTCCTTCAGTCCCCGCAACCAGTCGGACTTGCCTTCGATGGCGGCTTCCGTGAGGACGCGGGTGGTCTCCTGGAAGGAGGCGGCGCTGATAAAGCTGTCGGTGTTGAGGGAGGCTTTGGTAATCCCCAAGAGGACGGGGGTGTAGCGGGCCGGAGCGCCGCCGGTGATGGACATGGCTTCGTTGACCTGCTCGATTTGCCGCAACTCCACCAATTCGCCGGGGAGCATAATGGTGTCGCCGCCGTCTTCCACCCGCACTTTGGCGGTCATCTGCCGGACGATCACCTCAATGTGTTTATCGGCGATGTCCACGCCCTGGGATTGATACACGGATTGAACTTGGTTGACTAGGAATTTCTGGGCCGCTTGCAGTCCTTTTAAGGCGGCTCGGTAACAGCCTAGGCTCTCCACGTAGTAATTGAAGAAGACCTCCAGAATTTCGTGGGGATTGGCGGGGCCGTCGGTGAGGGGATCGCCCACATCCACCCGTTGCCCGTCCGCCACCATGGCGTTTTGCCCCGGCAGGAGGGGATAGTCGCTCACGGCGCCGTCGTCTTCTTCGATTTTGACGTCTACGCTTTCGTCTTCCAGGTATTCCACTTTGCAAATACCCGGTTTCCGAGCGAGAACGCAGGCTTCCTTCGGCTTACGAGCTTCTAGGAGTTCCTCAATCCGGGGCAGACCCTGGATAATATCCCCGGTTTTGGCCCGCTCAAAGACCAGCAGAACGAGGTTGTCGCCCCGTTGCACCAGATCGCCGTCTTCGATGTGGAGAATAGCGCCGGGGGAGACCCGATAGGGACGAGCCAGTCGCAAGGTCACTTGGCAACCGGTTTCCGCGGGGGTGATTTTCATCACTTGACCGGATTTCGGCGCCGGAACGCCAGGGCAAATTTCTTTGCCCGCCACCAGCAGTTTGCCTTCCTGAACCTCCGGCGCTTGCTCTAGGGTCAGTTCCACCTGATCCGCTTCTCGGACAATTAAGACCCGACGGACGGATTCTCCTTCGCCTTTAATGCCCCGGATAATACCGCCTTCTTTACACTGGATTTCCGTGCGGGCCACCACGGCGCCGGCGGGAATTTCGTCTCCCTCTTTGACCAAAATTCGGGTTTGGGTGGTGCCGCTGTGGAGGTCTCCGTCTTGATCCCGCCGGAGAATGAGGGATTCGAGGATTACCAGTTGCAGGCGCTGGCAATCTTCCTCCAGGTCGTCCTGAAGCTCGATATCCGCCGTTAAATGAACGATGCTGTCCATCTCCTCCCCGGAAATTTCCAACACCAGTTGGGTGCTGAGGAGTTGGGAGCCTTCCACGGATTTAACCCGGTCGCCGTCTTTATAAAACAGGCGCTGGACGGAGCGGAGTTCGATTTGCCGTCCCCCCTCGGAGTTTTGGGACCCCTGGGACGGCGCCGCCGGCTCGTCGTAAACGGTGTATTCCACCACGGGCCGCAGAAGTAGACCCAGACCTTCCGTGCTTTCCACCCATTCCGCCTGGCGGAGTTCCGTCACCACCACGCCGGGAAGAACTTCGGTGCCGGGTTGGATCAGTTGACCGGCCTCAATCTTGACTTGATCCGGATCGACGTCTAGGTGATATTCGCCGGGTTTAATAATAATTTCCCGTAAAATATCGTTCTTTTGAATAACTTCCACAATGCCGCTGGACTGACAGAAGATATCCTTGACCACTTCCGTGCCGCCTTCGACATACTGGCCGTCTTCGACAATCAAGAGGGAAATATCCTTATTGATTTCGTGGGTTTCTTCGGGAATCCAGAGCAGAGAGCCGCCCTTGGTGACCTCGTAACCGTGTTTCCGGGCGCCCTTGGCCACCTCCACCCCGGCGTAGCGAATTAAACCCCCGGTTTGGGTGTGATAACGGTCGTCGATCAGTTCCGCCACAATGGCGTGGTTTTGCACTTTGCTCCCCGGCGCCGTCCGTAGCAGGAAGCGTTGACCGTCGCCGGTATAGATCACGTATTGTTCCCGGCCGCCGCTACTTTCCAACTTGACCTGGGCCTGATCCAACAAGACCGAAGCGGTGATAATTTCAATCTCCCGACTGTCGGGTTCGTGGCGCACCACCCCGCCGTTGCTGGACACCAGTTTAGTTTCCGCCAGCACGTCGCCGCTCTTGACCACTTGCCCGTTTTTAACCACCGGCTCGGCGCCGGGGGGCAGATTATAAACTTCCCCGGAGAGCACCCAGATTAATCCGCCCCGCTGGGCGATCCGGGTGGTGTTGCCCTGACGGTCGGTTTTTTCTTCCTGGGCCAGACGGTCGAAAACCACCTCTCCCGCTAAATCGCTGGAGACGTCCTTGGTGGCCCGCTCTGTCGAGCGCTGAGCCTTGGAGAGAGAGATCTCCACCAATAACTGGCCGGCGCTGACGGTTTGGCCGTTCTTGGCGAAAATCAGAGAGCCGGGGGTGAGGGAGTAGGCGGCGCTTTGCCCTTTTTTATTCCCCTTCCAGATCAAATCCCCCGCCACTTCCACCTGCTCGGCGTCGTCTCCGTGGCGGGTTCGGACGGGACGGGTGGCTAGACCTTTGCCCCATTTCACCGTCCCGTGATCCGGCGCTTTTTCTTGACGGGCCACTTCCCCGGTGAAGACCCCGCCGGTGTGGAACGTCCGCATGGTTAACTGGGTGCCCGGCTCGCCGATGGATTGGGCGGCGATGATCCCCACCGCTTCCCCCATGTCCACCATGTGGCCGTGGGCCAGACTCCAACCGTAGCAACATTGACAGACGGAGCGAGCCGCGTCGCAGGTCAAGGGAGAGCGCACTTCCACCAGTTCGGTGACGGCGCTGATTTTTTTGGCCAACTCCTCGTCGATTTCCTGATTACGCTCGGCGATGACGTTGCCTTCCCCGTCCACCACGTCTTTAGCCAACAGGCGCCCCACCAGCCGGTCTTCCAGGCGAATTTTCACCTGATCCCCGTCCACCATGGCGGTGACTTTCAGACTCCGCTCCGTGCCGCAGTCCTTTTCCCGGACGATGACGTCCTGGGAGACGTCCACCAAGCGCCGGGTGAGGTAGCCGGAATCCGCCGTCCGTAGCGCCGTATCCACCAGACCCTTGCGAGCGCCGTAGGAGGAAATAATGTATTCGGTGACGGTCAACCCTTCCCGGAAGTTGGTTTTAATGGGCAGGTCGATGATTTCCCCCTGGGGATCCGCCATCAAGCCCCGCATCCCCACCAACTGCCGCACCTGGCTCATGTTCCCCCGAGCGCCGGAGAAGGCCATCATATAGACGGAGTTGAGGGGGTCGGTGGCCCGGAAGTTGCGCACCACTTCGTCCTTCAGTTCTTCGGAAGTGCCGTTCCAGGTGTCGATCACCTTTTGGAACCGTTCCACTTCCGTAATTTCCCCCCGAGCGTAGCGGCTTTCGGTCGAGCGGATTTCTTTTTCCGCCGTTTCTAGCATCTCCTTTTTCACCGGCGGAATAGTGAGGTCGTCCACGCTGATGGAAACCCCGGCTTTGGTGGCGAAGCGAAAGCCCAGACCCTTGAGGTCGTCGGCCAGTTGGGAGCAACGGGCGGAGCCGTGGGTGCGAAAAGCGGCGCCGATCAGTTTTTTGAGGCGGCCTTTGTCGATGGTGTAGTTGTAGAAGGTCATGGCGGAGGGGGGAGGAATGGGGGGACGGGGAGGAGTGGGGGGACGGGGGAGGAGTGGGAAGAGGGGGAGGAATGGGGGGACGGGGAGGAGTGTTGCGTTCAATCCCTAATCCCCAATCTCTACTTGCCAATTCCCAATCCCTAGTCCCTAACTGCTAAATTCTTCTTCTTCTTCCATGTCGTCGCTGTGGAAGGATTCGTAGGTGGGGCGGCTGGGGGCCCGGCGCTGGGTGTCCACCATGAGATCTACTTCCACGTCCCGGCTACTGCCGTCTTCGCTCAGTTCCACTTTATGGACGGCGATGTCGAGGCCCAGGGATTGGAGTTCCCGCATCAGCACTTTAAAGGATTCCGGGGTGCCGGGGCGGGGAATGGGTTTGCCTTTGACGATGGCGTTCAACGCCTCGTTACGGCCCTGCATATCGTCGGATTTGACGGTGAGCAGTTCCTGCAAGATATAAGCGGCGCCGTAGGCTTCCAGCGCCCAGACTTCCATTTCTCCGAAGCGCTGGCCGCCCTGTTGGGCTTTACCGCCCAGGGGCTGTTGGGTGACGAGGGAGTAGGGGCCGGTGGAGCGGGCGTGGATTTTGTCGTCCACAAGGTGAACCAGTTTCAGCATGTAGGCCTGGCCCACCGTCACGGGACGGTCAAAGGGTTCCCCGGTGCGACCGTCAAAAACCTGGATTTTGCCGGGGTGGTCGGTATTGAAGACCCAATCTTTGCGGGGTTTTTGGGCGGCTTCCTGCAGAAGGCCATGAACGGTTTCCCGGGAGGCTTCGGCGCCGTACATCTCGTCGAAGGGCGTCACTTTAAAGCGGAGACCGAGATTTTCCCCGGCCCAACCCAGCAGACACTCAAAGACCTGACCCACGTTCATCCGGGAGGGCACCCCCAGGGGGTTCAGGACAATGTCCACACAACGGCCATCCGGCAGGTAGGGCATATCTTCCAGGGGGAGAATGCGGGAAATAATCCCTTTATTCCCGTGGCGTCCGGCCATTTTGTCCCCTACCTGGATCTTCCGTTTTTGGGCGACGTAAACTCGGACGACCATATTGGCGCCGGGGGGCAGTTCGTCCCCTTTCTCCCGGGTAAAGACCCGCACGTCCACCACCCGGCCTTTTTCGCCGTTGGGCACCCGCAGGGAGTTGTCCCGCACGTCCCGGGCTTTTTCGCCAAAGATGGCCCGCAGGAGTTTTTCCTCCGGCGGCTGGTCCGCTTCCCCTTTGGGAGTCACTTTCCCCACCAGAATATCCCCGGATTCGACCCAGGCGCCGATGCGAATGATGCCGTTTTCGTCCAAATTACGGAGGGAGTCTTCGCCGACGTTGGGAATCTCCCGGGTAATTTCTTCGGGGCCCAGTTTGGTGGAGCGGGCCTCGATTTCAAATTTTTCCACGTGGATGCTGGTGTAAACATCCTGGGCCACTAGGCGCTCGCTAATTAAAATCGCGTCCTCATAGTTGTAGCCTTCCCAGGGCATATAGGCCACGAGGATATTTTGCCCCAGCGCCAATTCGCCGCCTTCCGTGGCGGAGCCGTCCGCTAGGATTTGTCCGGGCACCACGTCTTCGCCGACGTAAACCAGGGGGCGCTGGTTCAAACAGGTGTCCTGGTTGGAGCGTTGGTATTTTTGCAGTTGGTAGCTGTAGAGGGGGCCGTAGTGGTCGGGGTTGGCGGGGTCGTGGGACTGGACTCGGATTTCCGTGGCGTCCACATAGGTGACGACGCCGTGGGATTTGGAGACGATAACCATGCCGGAGTCCCGGGCCGCCTGGGCTTCCAGACCGGTGCCCACTAGGGGCCGCTCGGGCCGAAGGAGAGGCACCGCCTGCCGTTGCATGTTAGATCCCATCAGCGCCCGGTTAGCGTCGTCGTGCTCCAGGAAGGGAATCATGGCGGTGGCGACGGAAATAATCTGCACCGGAGAAACCGCCGCATAATCCACCTGCTCCGGGGTGGTGGTGGAAAATTCCTGACGGTAACGGATGGGCACCGATTCCCCTAAAATCACGCCCTCGGCGTCGGTGGAGATGTCCCCCGGCGCTACCCGCATATCGTCCTCTTCGTCAGCGGTCAGGTACACCGGCTCTAAGTCCCGGCGCACCCGGCCATTTTCCACCTTGTAGTAGGGGGTTTCGATAAAGCCGTAGTCGTTGACCCGGGCGTGGGTCGCCAGGGAGCCGATCAAACCGGCGTTGGGCCCCTCCGGCGTTTCCACCGGGCAAATGCGACCGTGGTGGGAGGGGTGAATGTCCCGCACCGCAAAGCCCGCCCGCTCCCGAGTCAGACCGCCGGGGCCTAGCGCCGAAATCCGGCGCTTGTGGGTCAACTCCGCCAGGGGATTGGTCTGATCCATGAACTGGGAGAGTTGGGAGGAGCCAAAAAACTCTTTAATGGCCGCCACCAGGGGTTTGGGGTTCACCAGCGCCGCCGGGGTCAGTTGATCCGCTTCCCCCACGGTCATGCGCTCGCGAATAATCCGCTCCAGACGGTTCAGCCCCACCCGGATTTGGTTTTGTAGGAGTTCCCCCACGGAGCGCACCCGACGGTTGCCAAGGTGGTCGATGTCGTCGATGGTGCCGATGTCAAATTCCAGGTTAATCAGATAATCAATGGCCGTGAGGATATCCTTCGGCGTCAGCACCCGCACGGTGTCCGGCTCGTTCAGGCGCAGTTTTTTATTGAGCTTATAGCGCCCCACCCGGCCGAGGTCGTAGCGTTTCGGGTCAAAGAAGCGGGAATCCAACAGTTGTTGCCCGCCGCTGACGGTGGGGGGTTCCCCCGGTCGAAGTTTTTTGTAGAGTTCGATCAGCGCCTCTTCTTCGCTGGGGTTGCCCTCTTTTTCCAGGGTTTTCTGGAAAAATTCCGGGTGCCGGAGGGAGTCGAGGATTTCGTTATCGCTGAGACCAATGGCCTTGAGTAACACCTGGGCCGAAAGTTTGCGGGTTTTGTCAATCCGCACCCAGACCAAGCCGTTTTTATCGGTCTCAAACTTGAGCCAAGCGCCGCGGTTGGGGATCAAGGAGGCGGAGTAGGTGCGGCGCCCGTTTTTATCCAGTTCTTTTTTGTAGTAAACGCCGGGAGAACGAACAATCTGATTGACGATCACCCGCTCGGCGCCGTTGATGATAAAGGTGCCCCGCTCCGTCATCAGGGGCAGATCGCCGATAAAGACTTCCTGTTCCTTAATTTCCCCCGTTTCTTTATTGATCAAACGGGTGGGCACGAACATCTGGGCCGAGTAGCTGGCGTCCCGGCGCTTGGATTCGTCCACGTCGTACTTGGGTTGTTTGAGTTTGTAGTCCTTGCCCAGGAAATGCAGTTCTAGCTTGCCGGCGTAGTCGGAAATGGGGGAAAACCCATTCAGTTCTTCGATTAACCCCTCCTCTAAAAACCAACGGAAACTAGAATGCTGAATTTCGATCAAATCGGGCAGAAGACGGTTAACCAGGGTAGTCATGGCAGGGTGCAAACTCGTACAGGACGGGGGAAAGCGAAAATTAGTCTGGGTCGGGAGCTAGGGGCTACGGCTCCGGCAGACGGAAGAGACGGCGGGCGTTGGCGGTGGTCTGTCGGGCCAAATCCTCTAGTTCTTCGCCCCGCAGTCGGGCCACCGCTTCCGCCACATGCCGCACATAGGCGGGTTCGTTGCGCTTGCCCCGCTGGGGAACCGGCGCCAGAAAGGGACAATCCGTTTCGATCAACAGGCGCTCCGGGGGCGTGAGGCGGGCGCTGGCTTGGACTTGCTCCGCTTTTTTGAAGGTGACCACGCCGCTAAAGCTGATATAAAACCCCAGATCCAAAAACCATTGGGTCTCCTCCGGGGTTCCGCCCCAACAGTGCATGACGCCAGTAACAGCGCCGGTGTTTTGTTGGAACTCGGTTAACACCTGTCTCAAAGCCGGCGCCGCCTCCCGGCAGTGGATAATAACCGGTTTATCCAAACGCCAGGCGAGTTCTAACTGAGACCGAAAGACCTCGATTTGCTGGTCTTGGTTATCAGCCTTGAAAAAATCCAGCCCCATTTCCCCCAGCGCCACCACCCGAGGGTCGGATTGGGCGTAGGCGAGGATTTCTTCGGCGGAATCGGGGCGCCAGAGTTGAGCGTCCAGGGGATGAAGCCCCACCGCTAGGAATAATTCCTGGGGGCCAAAATAATCCGCCAGCGCCCGCATTTGCGGAAAATCCTCCGGTTTAACGCAGGCGTGGATCAGTTGGCTGACTCCGGCGGCGCGCCAGGCGGTCTGGAGGGCGTCAAGATCGGACTGGAAAACCTCAAAGTTAACGTGAACGTGGGTATCGATGAGTTGCATGGACACTCCGAGGAAAACCAGACTAGGAGGGCGCTTCGGCTACGCTCAGCGCCCGGATTGGTAGCGAGAGGGCTGAGCGTAGTCGAAGCCCGTATCTCACCGGTCTGAAGCGCAGTTACGAGGCCGAGACCGCCGGCGCCGGGTCAATTTGTTTCAGGGCTTTGGCCAGGCGGGCTTTTTTGCGAGCGCCGTTGTTGGGATGGAGGACGCGGCACTTGACGGCTTTGTCAATTTTGCTAAAGGCCGAGGAAAGATTGGCTTGCACCGTTTCCATCGCTTCCGGGTTCGGCTCGGCGCTGTAGGCTTCGACGGACTGGAAGGTTTTCTTCATCAGGGTGCGAATGGCCGACTTGTAGGATTTATTGCGCAGTCGGTTGCGGTCGGCGATTTGGATGCGCTTCAGGGCGGACTTAGTATTGGCCACGATTACTCAGGGGATCTGGGATAACGACAGGGGGTAGGGTCTGTGACAGAATTATCAGACTAGCCATCATAGCAGAAACGGCGCTTTCCGTGCAAGCGCCGGGCCGGGTCTGTTGAATCGGGCGGAACCGTGGTCATGCTTCTGCGAGAAACGGTGGAAAACGAGAACCACGAACAAGGGAGTGAATTTGCTCTTTGTCGGCATGGCTCCCAGCCGGGAGCGGCTGACGGGCATCTGGCTCGGCAATGACGATAACCGTTGAGTTTAAATCAACTTAGACAAAGAAGTTCCCGACGGGGGATGGAGCCGAAAACCGGTAAGGTTCCGGTGACGCCAGTGAAGTTAATTGCCAAATCATTGGCGCCGCAAAAGGATGTTGTTCAGCTCTTCGGCATTTAATCCAGTTATACTCATAACCTCTGAGGTAGGTAATCCTCGTTCCAGTAGCTTTTGAGCGACTTCCAGCTTGCCTTCCAGCTTGCCTTTAATAAGACCCTGTTGTTCTCCTTTGAGAAGACCCCTTTGTTCCCCTTCCTGCAAGATTTCCTGATAAATGGCGGATTCTTTCATGATGTCGCTCTGTAGGATTGTTCTAATTAATTTGGGCTTAACCAATGGACTCGCACTCGGTAATCCAGCATCCGAAAGCCCATGGTTTCATCAGGGTCGGTCTGAAATTCCAGATGGAGAACGAGATCGTCGGATTGCTCCAAAATCAGGGCATCAGCCCGGATGGGTTCCAATGATAATTCCTTGGGACTCAGGGCGGTGAGGGTAACGGGTTTACCGAGGAGCCAGGTGGCATAGTCATGGGAAAAGTTTTCGGCGAGGTATTTACAGATGTTGTCGAACATCCCAGTAATTTATCATTTGTTCATCGAGTCGTTAACCCCTGACAATGTTACCCAAGCCTAACGTTCCGGTAAAGCCCGTGATTTCAATAAGCGTAGATTTGAATGACGAGGGGCGGATTCGGCTCAAGGAAGTCATTCGTCTCTCTGTTCCTGTCATTTCCTTGGGATCTGGGTCACCCGTCTGGTCGGCGCTGTTAGGATGATTGTGGCCGATCCAAGCCCCAGGATTGCGCCGGTCGAATTGTATAGATTTGTGACAACGGCGCTACAGGCAGAAAAACTTAGTTTATTCTAGTGGTGGTGGACAACAGGACAGGCCAATGAACAGCCTCCATCTCTCTGCAAGACTTCCCAGACCACTCTACGACCAGTTAGAGCGCCGGGCCCTGAGTCGTCGTAGTTCTCTCTCTCTGGTGGTGATGGCGGCGCTGATGAGGAATTTCGTATGAATTTAGATTTCATTTTGAGAATATCTAAACTTTACCAATTACAATTAACAGAGACAGAGGCTAGGGAGTTATACCATCTGTTAGAAGAAATGCGGTCTTTAAATTTTACTCACAGTATACAAGTTTCTGATTACATTGTAGATCATAAACTTGGGTATAAGTATCCAAATATTTCAGGTATTGTGAGAATGAAAGACGGAAATGCGGAATGGGATCTGGAAGGCGGGTTTCCTCAAGAAATTTATAAAATTATTTGTAGAGAGCTTAACTTGAGTGATAAAAGAAGTCGCGCTAGACCGATAGGTTATAAACCGTTCCAACAAATTTTGAGTCAAGCTAAATTCTGGGAAGCACTTGAATTAGCAATCTCTGAACTTGAATTAGAAACCTGTGATTGGTGCGGTCGAACTGGCATCACATATCGAGACGAAGAATACACTTTATGCCAATCGTGTGAAGAGCAAATGTTTGGTGATTAGAAGTTAACTATAGCAGTCATAAATGATTTGTAAAGCCATGAATGCTATAGCAGTCGCAAGTGATTTGTAAAATTCTAAATACCGGAACCATTACGGGTAAAGCTTTTTGGCAGAGGGCAATTTACAACCTAGATGTGACCGCTATAGAGCCCTTATTGATAAAGGTTTCTCGAAAAATAGGGCTACTTATTCAGAATAGTTTTTTATGTCGGGGTCATCTTTGGTAATAAGGTAATTAATTGAGTGCTCAAAGTCCGAGATATAAAATGCCGGTTTGCGGCGAAGATTTTCTACAATCCTTACTATGTAAGGGATGTGGCTCTTTTGACTCAAAGTCTCGCATGGTAAGGATTTTAAAGTTTGTGTCATGCACAGAGACAAGTGATATACGAAAAGTTTTTTGAGATTATGCTAAAATAGCCCTATATACTAAAAAATTTCATAGTCTGAGGCTAATGATGAACGATGTACGTGATTTTGCTGAGCGTGTTAAGAAATTTTATTACTCTAGAGCATTGCTTTGTGAAAAGCTAATTGATGGAGCTGTCACCATTAATGGGCTTGAGATGGAAATGCCACCCTCAGATTTTAATCCCTTTGAGAATTTTTACATTGAGTCTTATCTTATTGGTTGTGCCGCAATAGATGGCTTAGCATTTATTTGGGAGCAGGAATCTATTTGTGAAAACTTAGGTAATAAAATTAGGTTTACTAAATTTCTTACTGAGCTCGATACCCACAAGCGGATGGAACGTGTCTGTACGCCTTTTTTAGTTTTTCATTTAAAAAAGAAAAGGATTGAAGAGCCATTTGTGAACAAAGTTAAGGCAAAATGGTTGGAAAGTCGACATCAATGCGAATCCCATAGAGTTTATGAAGATCCTACTGTTTCAGAGCTAAAAACAATATACCAAGAATGTCATAGACAAAATCCAATTCCTGATAACAAAAGTCTCAGAGATTCAGGTGATACATTTTCATCATTTACATATGCTACACTCATTTACAAATTCTATCGATGCCCATTCGTTCATGAGCTTAGAGGACATAAGTATGCGACATTCTTTAATAAGAAGAATGAGATTTCCGTAAGGGAATTTCATTCCACTATTCCACTACCTGACGAAATAGTCTCTAAAGCATCAATAAACTTTGACGAAAGAATGGAATATTACAGAGTAATAGAGTTTGATGAAGTAAAACCTCAATTGGATATAGGAATTGGTGTGCTGACGGATAGCATTCGGAGAGGAGCTGATAAAGTATTCGATTTAATTTTAGATAAACAGCTTACGGATATTCCATATGGCTCAAAAGATGAAATCAAAATCAATGTAGGAGACAAGCAAAAAGGCACCTCAAAAAATAGAAGTACTTATTGAGACTACACCTTGATATCGGGGTTATTTTTTGCAATAAGGCAGTCAATCAAGGTACCATGAAAAAAAGCGGGAGTTAACTGGAGCCTGTTCTTTATCTGCGTTAGGACTGTTAATATGACACCGTTCTGAGCATCTCCCCAACCAGCGCCGGAGGACTTGACCTCCAGGTTGAGGGCGGGGAGTTCAACCGGAACCAGACCACTCTCAGCTCCCGATCTAATTCTCAGCGGGGGGGGCGTTTGGTCATGGGTTCCTTCCGCTTGGATTCCCTCGACGAGATCGGCACTGGGGTGGCTCGCTTGCTAGGGGAGTGAGGTGATGGACTGCGCCGCGCCGACTTATCCCCTAGTAAAATTTCTGGAGCCGTTCAGTCCTAGGTTAATTCAGTGCCCATGTCCATCGGTACTTAAAAGACTAAATAGGTGATTAAGAGAGACAAGGGCAAAGCATTAGGCGATTCCTATGGGACACATACAACTCGAAACCCGCAACCATTCCGACCCAGATTACCATGGCAACGAAACGTCGAGCTAGAACGACGGAATACCTTATCGTATCTATAAAATAAAACATCTATCGCACAGTTGTCAAAGTCATCAAGCCAATTCCATACGTTTTGGTAATAACGAGGGAGCCATGCACTTCCATCAGTTGGCGCTCCTTGGTAATTTGGATGCCAATTATCCTCGCACCATTCTCCGTTGTCATACATATCATAAAGTCCCCAAGGATTGGGTTTCTTTTGTCCGACAGGATTCCTTTTAGTCATCCCTGGTCCATACTCAATCCAAGTGTGCTGCTCTAGCTGGTTTACGTCATTTCCAAAATAAAAACGCGTTTTAGTTCCGGCACGACAAGCATATTCCCATTCCGCTTCGCTGGGCAAACGATAGGTTTTGCCAGTCATCTGGCTTATTTTTCGGTAAAAAACTTGACAATTGCTCCAATTCATGTAACGGACTGGATGTTGAGGATTATCGCTAAAATCTGAGGGTTTATTATCCATAACAGCTTGCCATTGTTCTTGAGTCACTGGGTATTTTCCTAGATAAAATTCTTTCAAATTAACTTGATGAATAGGTTGTTCATTTTCTCTTTCATTAGACCCCATCAAAAAACTTCCCGCCGGAATCTTGATCAACTCTAGTTTTACTCCTCCGGGTAAAACCTCAGTTAAAATCTGTGGACTACCAGACGGAACTTGTATCCTTGGGGTTGCCGGAACCGTAATCTCTGGCTGATTTACCGGCGCCGATCTTTGCGGTTGCGTTTGAGTTACGCCCAAATCCTGTAACACCTCCCCAGCGCAGCTATAACGTTTCTTCGTGCCAAAAACGATCATCTTATCCAACACAGCGCCGAACTGAGCGCTCACCGGATTCTTAACCAGATAATCCCGCCAGCGCCATTCATGTTCTCCCGCGTCAAACAGATCAAAGGGGGACACTCCCGTTAATAAGTGTAAACAGGTTACTCCTAAACTGTAAAGATCGCTGGCGTTGACCGCCTTGCCATTCATCTGCTCCGGCGCCACGTACTCCGCCGAGCCAATCACCGTCCCCGTCACCGAACGATTTTGGGGAGTCACCGCCTTAGCGGCGCCGAAATCTACCAGGACTAACTTCTGATCCGCCTGACGGCGAATAATATTGTCCGGCTTAATGTCTCGGTGAATCACCTGATTGCGGTGGATGAAGTCCAACACCGGCAGAAGATCCGCCAACAGCGCCCGAATTTTTGCCTCGTTAAAGACCCCTTGAGCCGCCAACTCCTGGGCTAAATTCTGCCCCGCCACATACCCCTGCACTAGATATTGACGCTGATCCTCAGCGATAAAGTAGGCCAACAACTCAGGGATCTGGTTGTGATGTCCCAACTCATTCAGGCGCTTGGCCTCTTCCTGAAATAACTCCGCCGCCTTACCCAAAGACCCAGACCCCTGCCCTTGAGGGAAAAACTGCTTAATCACGCAGTGGGGCCGAGACGGCTTATCCAAGTCCACCGCCAAGAACGTTTTCCCAAATCCCCCCTGACCAATCAGCTTCAGCGCCTGGTAACGCTCCTTTAACCAGAGCTTTTGACCGCATTTGTGACAAAATCGATGGGTTTCCGGGTTGACCGCTAGACAATCGGGGTTAAGACACAGACTCATGGCGCGACTAAGAACAGACCGATAGCTCTATCATGCCCCAAATCTTCCAGCTCGGCGCCGCCTGACAGGCTAGTCAAACCATTCAGTTACTTCGGCGCTAGGGGTACTTAGCCTCTATCTCTGCTGGATTGAGCGTTGCAACCCCTGCGGGAACAGGTATAGTATTTCTAGGCTACCAACGTAATTGGGATATTGCCTCGGCGCCGTCCTTCGGGCTAAAGTGTGTAGAGTGTGTGCCGCCGTAACGCGCCTTTGCGCCGGGGTTTAGCTAGCTAATT
The DNA here is from genome assembly GCA_016471375.1 of Cyanobacteria bacterium RI_101. GTDB lineage: Bacteria > Cyanobacteriota > Cyanobacteriia > Cyanobacteriales > Microcystaceae > Synechocystis. Next base: position 754 of record WGLZ01000066.1, on the reverse strand, counting down.
TAAGAGACCGCATAATCGGTATATTGGCGACGATGGGGAGCTTGGAAACCAAGAACAATCTCGGTTTTAGGAACGCCTAATTCCACTAATTCTTGACCAATATCAATTTCAGTCCCATTATATTGGAGCCAAATTTTGTCGTTTTTGATGTCCAGATGGAGAACGCAACCATAGACTCGTTTACCGTTTTCCCAACCAACATTGACCACCTGATAATGATCCCGTTTTAGGTCAAAGATAGCTTGGGATTCAATATTCTCGTCGGAACGGCGCTCGCTGTAATCTCCAAGAATTTTTTGAATGACTTCGCGGTAAAAATTTAGTTTATCCATTGGGAAATGATCTCCTTGTTTTCTTGGTAAATGATTAATTTAATATCTGATTTTTGGATAACCTTTTTAATAAAACTTAGAGTGAAAAAATCGTCATAAATATCTGAAGGAACTGCTAAATAAAGAACTCTATCGGGGTCTTTCTCTTCAAGGGCATAGCGATAGTTGATGAATTGACCTAAAGCTGTATGAAATTCAGAAATTGAAGAGGGGCCTAAAAAACTCTTAACTTCAACAGCAATTTTTTGATTATCTCGCTCGGCGGCAATAATCATCTCTGCTCCTAAATCAATATAAAATTCTATGCCTCCTACTTTGAGATAATAGGGATCATGGGTAATTCTCCACCCTTCTTTTTCAAGAGCGTGTTTGACAATCGAGTGGGTGGCATCTCTAGCGGACATAGAAGTTTGTTTGAATTT
>WGLZ01000096.1 GCA_016471375.1 Cyanobacteria bacterium RI_101 | reverse complement strand
GTTCATCGATGATACCCGCCACTAATCCCAAATGGTCTAAATTCTCAATCTGCACAGGAAGATACAATCCTCAGAAGGAACCTTTTCTAGCTTAGACTACCTGCACATTTTTAATTCCCTGCCAACCTGCGGAATGTCGGATGTATAGCTTTTGACTGGGGGTTTTTCCTTCCGCCGGAATCACTTCAACATGGGACTTAGCGGCGACCGCCTCGGCGGGATACAAGGAGTCCAACGGCTTATAGCCTAAAGAAATGCCAAAGGGCATAAGATTAGTGGCGGGTTTATAGACGCTACTCTCCGTCACGCCTAACTCGTCGATGTATGTTTGCAGAACCCCAGCCACCGCCCCAGCCAAAGCGGAGTTGAGGGGCTGATTGTCGATTACCTGACCCTTTAAATAACCGAGCCAGGGAGAAAGAATGTCTTTATGCTTAGAGGCCAGGCCATTTTGAAGCGGATCTACGAAAAAACCCAGCTCTTGGGTTTGTTTCTTGAGAGAAAACGTTTTCCACTCTAGCCAAGCGACGCGATTCTTTAACCGGCTCGGAAGATAGCCCGTTGGACAGACCAGAGTAGCGGGACTAGTCATGCCAATAACGGCGCCGTCTAACTCAAACAAATACAACTCCGACCAGGGGCCCTTAGGCGGATTCATCTGTAGAATACTATCCGCGTCCTTGGGGCGCAGTTTCCAGACGCACTTGCCAAACTCGTTATTTTGAAATTCTTCCAGCCGGACTTGAGTCGCCGTAATTTTGAGCTTCAGGTTTTCCGCCAACGCCAAAGTGGTTAACAAGCCCCGGTACTGAGCGATGAGCCAGTCGCGGTTGGGATAGTTGCGGTTGCGAAAGGCGGAAATCAACTGGAGGGGGCGGGACCAGGGACTAGGAATAGAGTTGACTTCACCGTAGCTTCCGGCGTCAAACTCCAGATTATCCCCCAGATCGTTAAAAAGCTTGACCGTTTCTTCGATCCAAACGCCGGCGGCGTCGCCGCCTTTAAAGTCGGCGCTGGTCTTTGGGAGTAAGGGTTGGTAGGTACTCATGGCTTTTTCGGCGCTAGGCTAGATCAGAATCAGGGTCGGAAAAATTAAACAGTTCTTGGACGGTGACGCCCAGATCGGGAAATTGGGGAGACGCTAAGGGTTGATTCGCCGTTAAGCGGGTTTCCTCGTAGAGGCCCTCATTAAAGGTCAAGACCATTACCTGTCTCTGCTCAGGATCAACAATCCAGTATTCTGGGATTTCATTGGCGGCATATTCAGAACGCTTATAACGGTAATCCCGTTGTCGGGATTCGGGACTGACAATTTCCACTACTAACTCCGGCGCTGTCTCGCAGATGGCGACCTGCTCCAGCGCCGACAAGACGCTGGCCCGATTGACAATGGCTAAATCGGCGACGCGGGATTTGCGTAGGCCAGTTCTGACGCCCACTTCCTTTAAACAGAGCCAAGACCGGTCTTGCCGTCGAATCGCCTCATTGAATAAGACCGCAAGGCGATCGCTCACCAAGAGATGCAGAAAACTAGGGGGAGTCATCGGGGTTAAGGCGCCGTCCAACCATTCATAACGGCGCTCGGTATCGTCGCCATAGCGGCAATACTCTTGGAAACTTAGGGGCGGCGCAAGGGTGGCGGTCATAATCTGAACCTGGGAGTCGAAGAAACGATAGGGAGACCTAAAGCAAGTCAAAGAGGGCGTGGGCCAGACCAAAGACTCCTAACTGTCCGGTTGGCCTCTGATCCGTCAATTGATTTTTGATCGTATCCAAACTATTGGCGTACACAGTCTGGGGGCTGGTGTCCTGACCGACGACGAGGGCGTGGAGATGTTCATGGTAGGAGCGGGGTTTTTCGGGGTCGAACTCGTTTAAGCTCGCTAGTTGGAAAAACTGGTCGCCCCCTTTGTGGGAAGCGGCGATTTGCTGGGCCCAGCGCAGAAAACGAGCCGACCAGACCGCCAAGGTTTTGTTCAGCTCCTTTTCAGCGTCCGCAGAGACTAAAGGTTTTTCATCCTGTCCGTTCTTCAAACTAAAAAAGTTGCGGAACCAGGGAGAGCCTTTGACAAAGCGAGAACCGCCCAATTTAACGGCTTCCTCCAGTTCCAGAGAAAAGTTATAGAACCAAGCGTAGGCGAATTTCACGCCTTTACCCAGATCTTGCTTGATTTGTTGGCTGTCGGGTAAATCGTCCCATAGGAGACCGTCGCCGGAGGTGCGACTGATATAAAGCCCTTTGGTCGGCTCTCCTCCCGGGCCAAATTTTTCAAAGGCGTGGTTTAAAGCTAAGGCGGCGTAAAGCTCGACAAAGTGAGCGTCGTTTTGTTGATTTTTGCCCCCGGTATGGGATTTATACTGTTTTTTGTCCTGATCGCCAATGAGGTAAACTCGATCAAAAGAACCGTCGGCCTGCTCCGTTAAATATTGCAAAGCGGCTTGGGTATTGAGGGCAAAAAAGCGAGTTTCCGCATAGACGGTCTGGTCTCCGTCATTGGGTTTTTCAAAGCCAAAATAGGGCAACAACAAAGAGGCGTTGATGCGGACGCTATTGCGTAAATTCTCGTGTTGGAGTTGATTGGCAACCAATTTGGCTAGGGTGGGAATCCCCGAGGCGCCGGTGCCGCCAAAAATACTACCGCAAAAATGGATCACGACTTGATTATTGCCGTCTCCCAAATCAGTCTGAACATTGGAGAAAAGGCGCTGCCAAGCGCTCCGCTCGGCGCCGCTGATCAAGGTTTCCAACTCCAGACGACTCATAACGATGGAGCCAATGGGCGGGCGTCCTCGAAACCCAACCTTTAAATCCGCCGCCTGTTCCTCCGGGCTGTACAAGGCGTCAAAGAGCTTCCCTAGAGGCAACATTGTAGCCGTCTGCAAGGATTGTTTGTTGAAAATCGTTTCCAGATCGGAGGCGTGGAGAACGTCGCCCAACGGGTTCCAAGTTCCGTAATTGACGATTTCGCCGTTGAGCAACGAGGTTTTCCCGTTTTTGAACTTTTGGTGAGCCTCAATGGCCGAAGTTAGGTTAATGCTGGCGCGCTGGGAATTGCCGTTGGAGGCGTCGGCGTCCACTAACAAAATTCCCAGTTGACAGTCTGGGCCATAGATTCCAAGAGCGTGGAGGAAGACTATGGCCTCCAAACATTTCGCCCCACTGCCGCCAACGCCAATCGCGTAGATTTTTCGCATTTCGATCAGCCTCCATAAATACTGCGTAGCAACTGAGAACCGGGAGGAACATAGCGCATCGTTCGGGGGGTGGCGATGGCTGTGGGGAGCCAAAACATTAATAATACATCTACGACCGCAAAAACGGATAGGTAAACCAGAAACTCAAGAAAGTAGCGCTCATTGATGAGGTCATAAAAAAACGAAAGGCCAATCGCAACCGCTAAACTAATCAGACCATAAGCAATGCAAATAATCCACCATAAGCTTACCATTGAGAGCGTGTTCCGGCTTTTGACAGACTTAAAGCTAGCGCCTTTAGCGATCCAAAATAACGTCGCTAAAATGCCGAGGACGTAATTGACCGCCAAGGAAGGCCACATCAATTGCTGACGCCAGTCTTCTATGGAACTACTTTTCGCCGCCAACAGACCCCATTCTTTGGACAGCATGGCGGGCTGAAGTAAAAAAATAACCAGCGTCGCAATGGCAATCGTAATCAGTAAAAAGACGACTTCCAGTGGTTTCATGATTTTTTAGAGCCTCCTAATAGAAAGATAAAAAGATAAAAGGATTTGAAGACTTAACTTTTAACGTAGCCCAGGCAGAAACGCAAGGCGTCTTGATCTTGAGAGACTTTCCCTCGCACGGATTTAACAAAATCCATTAACTGCTGAGTTTTTCTTCCCTCCAGCTTATTGATGGGACTACTCCAATCTTGCCAGATAATTTCATCCAAATTTTTTTCATCAAGGGTAATGAAAATAGGTTGCTCATCTGAACTGGATTCCTCCCCGGTCAGTTTAAGGGATAAGTTGAGATAGGGGATATCGCTCGTATCTTCCAGCGATACGTCGGTTACTTTCACAAAGGGTTCTGAGCTACGAAACAAATCCGCTGAAAATACCCCTCCCCGTAATAACCAAGACGGCTGAGACTTGACATTCTTTAGAGCAACACTCTTATACTTGCCATCGCACTTATCTTGTCCTAGGATTAGCCATTCGTTTTCCTGCTCGGTAGTCAGTCGCTTACCATCTAGGATACTTTCCCGATAGACGCAATCTTCTTCTTTTTCACCAAAGGTACTGTTAATATTCAACAAAATGGGGGAGGCTTGGCGCTGGAAAGAGGAGGCTTTGATGGTTGTCGCCATGTCTCTGCCGACTCGATCCATAAACCGCTCCACAAAGGTTTGCACCACAGGAGAAGGCCCGATCACAAACAAATAGAAAGGACGACCGTCTTGTTCCGGGTTTCCAGAGGATTGATAGGGCGTTTTGATCGAGTCCGGTTGGTCGGCGGAGTAAAGGGTGCCGTTGAACTCGCTGGGGATTCCCAGAAGGACGGCTTTGTAATCTGGATGCTGGGCGAAAATTTTGCTAATCCGATTCGTCATTTCCCCAATGGCGGCGTTATCCGGCTCTAGATCCGTGATCAGGATTTGCATGGCGTCGTTCCTGACCGCCGGTGGCAGGGATTCTTCCGACTCATCCTCCTCCGCTTCCGACAAAATGGGCGATGGCGTCGGCGCCGCTTCGGGCGTTGATTTAGCCGGCTGAGTCTCTAAGACTTGATGCAGAGAGCTGGTTACGCAGGGATACTCTTTCGGTTGACCGTAGCAGTAGAAACGGGGAAACTTAGCGTCCAAAAAACTCGTTCCATTTTCGCCTAAGGCTTGCTTTGACTTGACCTCACTAGAACTGCTCACCCCAAGTCGAAAATAGTCAACCTGTACGCTTTCAACTCCCGAGCCTAAATCCGTTTTTAAGTTGCTCGGGCGTAGGAGGTCATCCAATTTCTGAATGACGGTAATGTACCGGCTACTGCCCTCTTTCACAAAACCCAGCATTGAGGCGCTACCGTCGATGCCGACCTGAACGGCTAGATTAGTTTTGGTTCGGCTCTCCCCCTCTTCTTTCTGCTCCGCGGTTTCAGCGCAAGGAAGCCCCTCGGCGCCGGTGGTCTGTCCTCCCCGACCCCTGAAGGCAAAAATACCCGCCAACAAGAGACCGGCAAAAGCCGCAACCCCCAGCAGAGGGAAAAGCGCTTTAGCGAAACCGGGGGATTGAAAAGCCACAGCTAGAGAGGGGAGTAAAAAACGGATGGTTTGAGGGTGAATATATAATATAGACTTGCGATACTGATAAAGTGTTTATAGCACAAGCATCCGAGAAAAGTCAACTTTATATTCTTTGCTGGGTAATTTAGACCAAAAAGTATCGGAAACTACAAAGCAACCTTCGACAGTGGATTTGGACCCTGCGAAAAGTATAGCTAATTGGGTCATAGGCGAATCGTCTCCCTGGCAACTCCCCCTTCACTCAACAGAATATATGTATTTTGGCGCCGGGAGAAAATCTAGGTAAAGCGGGGCGTCATGCAGTAGGGACAATCCAACCATTCCTGCTCCAGTTCCGCCTGGCAGACCCGACAGGTGAGGGCGCTCTTGCGTTTGGCCCGCAATTCCGACTCCAGACCCGTATCCGTAAAGGTGACCCGCTCCACCTCGTCCAGAGTGGTGTAGCCCTCCCGCACCAGATTTAAGCTGTAGGCCAATAGGGTGACCATGCCCTCCTCCACGGCGCAGTCCTTAATCCGGTCCGTGGTGGCGCCCTCGTTAATTAAAGCGGCGATTTTTTCCGAGTTGCGCATCACCTCGTAAACCCCCACCCGGCCCTTATAGCCGCTCCCGTTACACTTTTCGCAGAGGGTTCCCGATTGGCGGGCGGAATGAATTTCGTCGGGGGTGAGAGTATTGGCTTTATAAAAGGTGACGCCCTCTTCCCCGGAGGCGGAGAAGCCAAAGCGAGCAAGTTCTTCTTTACTGGGATTGTAGGCGGCCCGGCATTCGCCGCAGACCCGCCGCATTAGGCGCTGGGCCAGCACTCCCAGCAGAGCGCCGGAGACCATGAAGGGTTCCACCCCCATTTCGTCCAGACGAGCGATGGCGCCGGCGGCGTCGTTGGTATGGAGGGTGGTTAACACTAAGTGACCCGTCAGCGCCGCCTCAATAGCGGTTTTCGCCGTTTCCTTGTCCCGAGTTTCCCCCACCAGAATCACGTCCGGGTCTTGACGCATAAAGGCCCGCAGGATGGAGGCGAAGTCCATGCCCTTTTCCCGAATCACCTGCACTTGGGTAATGCCCGGCAGAGAATATTCGATGGGATCCTCGGCGGTGTTGATATTCACCCCCGGATTGTTGCGCTCCGCCAACACGGAGTAGAGACTGGTGGATTTCCCCGACCCCGTGGGGCCGGTGACCAGAAATAATCCGTAGGGCCGGGCCGCCAACTCTCGCACCGTTTCCAACGTTTCCTGACTGGTAATCAATTTATCCAACCCCAACTGAGTGGCGGAGTTGTCCAAAATCCGCAGACAGACCTTTTCCCCGTAGCGACTGGGGATGGTGTTGACCCGAAAGTCCACCTTCCGTCCCTGGTAAAGGCGCCGAATTTTGCCGTCCTGGGGCGCCCGGCGCTCGGCGATGTCCATATCCGCCATAATCTTAAAGCGGGCCACCACCGCGGGGGTAATGCGTCGGGGTAGGGGGTCAAAGGCTTGGTGGAGCACTCCGTCCTTACGGAAACGAATGCGGAGGGTTTCTTCCTGGGGTTCCACGTGAATATCGGAGGTTCCTTCTTGCAAGGCCTTGGCCAGGATTTTATTGACCAGGTTGATCACCGGCGCTTGTTGGGCGTCCTTAGAATCGAGAGAATCTTCGTTATCCTCCCCCGCGTCTTGCAGACCGCCGCCGTCAAAAGCGCCGACAATATCCGTTAAATCCGCCAGTTTTTCTAGTTCCTTCTCCTTGGCTTGTTTCTCTTTAACTTTCTCCAACTCGCCTTGAATACTGTGATATTGCTCCATCAACTGCTCAAAATCTTCCTGGGTGATCACCAGACGTCGCAATTCCAGCCCCTTAAAACGTAAAATCCGTTGCAACTCGTCCTGGGCCGCCAAATCGTCCGGATCCACCATGGCCACCAAAACGCTGGGAGGCTCCCCTTCCTGTCGGGCCAGAGGCAAAACTTTATAGCGCCGACAGGTGTCGAGGGGAATTAAATCCTGGATCAACAGGGCCATTTCCTGGGTGGCCACCGGCGCCACCTCCGGGTCGAGGCTGTCCACGCCGTAGAGAACCTTGAGTTCAAAAAGCTGATTTTTTTTGTATTGGCGCTGTAGCTCCGGGGAGAGCGCCCGGCCGGTAATGGACTTGATTTCCTCCGGTAGAGAGCGCCCGCTTTTTTTGACCTGAACCAAAGCCTGGCGCAGTTGTTCGGGAGAAACATGACCCCCGGCGACAAGCTTATTGCCAAAGGGGGAAAAGTAGTTGCGCAGGGCGACGGCCCGCGTCTTTTTAGAATGAACCATGACACAACCCGCCCGGAGTGTTGCTGGAATCCTAAGTGTGAGCCTAGGGGGAATCATCCCCTATCCTAAGGGATAACCCGTTCAAAGTGTGGAGAAATCCCCCTAGACTGTCTATAGTGGAGGGAACTCGACGCTGGCCGCCTCTTGGGCGAAGATTAACGTCATCCCCTCAAATCCCTCAAATTTGTTTCATCTTGTCGCCGAACGCCTCCTATGAACGAAGAGCAAACCCCCCTAGAGTCCCTAGACAATCTGGAGACCGTAGAAACCGCCCTTGAGCCGTCGCCAGTGGAAGCTTCTCAAGGAGAAGCGGCGCTCCCGGCGGACGCGACGGAGTCCCCGGCCGAACCCTCGGACGCCGCTCCCGACTCCGAGCAGATCATCGCCACGCTCCAAGGGGAATTGGCCAATTATCGTCAGGAATTGGCCCAGCAGTCGGAACTGCTAGAAACCTACAAAACCCGCTACATTAGCTTAGCGGCGGAATTTGACAACTTCCGCAAACGCACCCAACGGGAGCGTCAGGAGCAAGAGCAACAAATTAAAGCCAAGACCCTTAACGAACTGTTGACGGTGGTGGATAACTTTGAGCGGGCCCGCACCCAAATTAAGCCCGGCACCGACGAAGGCATGGAAATCCATAAGAGCTATCAGGGCGTCTACAAAAGTTTCGTGGATAGCCTCAAGCGCCTCGGGGTTTCCCCCATGCGACCGGAGGGACAAACCTTCGATCCCAACTACCACGAAGCCCTACTCCAGGAGCCGACCTCGGAGCATCCCGAGGGAACGGTCATGGAAGAGTTGGTGCGGGGCTATTTACTAGAAGACCGAGTGCTTCGCCACGCTAGGGTTAAAGTCGCCGCCCCGCCCCTGGATGGAGCGCCCTCCGAAGAAGCCCCTGCGTTTTCCGCCAGCGAAAATCCAGATTAGCGGGTCTTCCCCTCTCTACAAGTTTATTCAGATTCAAGCTCTTTCACCCTAAAAACAACTGCGCATTATGGGTAAAGTCATCGGTATAGATCTGGGAACCACCAACAGTTGCGTGGCGGTTTTAGAGGGGGGAAAGCCTATTGTGATTCCCAACGCCGAAGGGGGGCGGACGACCCCCAGTATTGTGGGCTTTGGCAAGGGCAACCAGCGCCTGGTGGGGCAATTGGCCAAGCGCCAGGCGGTAACCAACGCCGAAAATACGGTCTATAGTATTAAACGTTTTATCGGCCGGCGCTGGGAGGAAACCCTAGAGGAGCGGAGCCGCGTCCCCTATAACTGCGCTAAAGGCAAAGACGACACGGTCAATGTGGACATCCGGGGTCAACAGTTTACGCCCCAGGAAATCTCCGCCATGGTTTTGCAAAAGCTGAAGGTGGACGCCGAGGCCTTTTTGGGAGAGCCGGTGACGGAAGCGGTGATTACGGTGCCCGCCTATTTTACCGACGCCCAGCGCCAAGCCACCAAAGACGCCGGGGTCATCGCCGGGTTGGAGGTTCTGCGGATTATTAACGAACCCACCGCCGCGGCGCTGGCCTACGGTCTCGATAAACAACAGCAGGAAGAGTTAATTCTGGTCTTCGATCTGGGGGGCGGCACCTTCGACGTCTCTTTGCTTCAATTGGGGAACGGGGTTTTTGAAGTGGTGGCCACCTCGGGGAATAACCACCTGGGGGGAGACGACTTCGACAACTGTATTGTCCGCTGGCTGGTGGAAAACTTTAAAACCCAGGAGAAAATCGACCTCAGTCAGGACAAAATGGCGCTCCAGCGCCTGCGGGAAGCTTCGGAGAAGGCCAAAATCGAGTTGTCCAGTATGGTCAACACCTCCATTAACCTTCCCTTTATCACCGCCGACGAAAGCGGCCCCAAACACTTAGAAACGGAACTGAGTCGGGCCCAGTTTGAAGAATTAGCCAAGGATTTGCTCCAGGGAACCTTGACGCCTCTCAATCAGGCGCTGACGGACGGAGAAGTGGACGCCGCTAAGATCCATCGGGTGATTCTGGTGGGCGGCTCCACCCGCATCCCGGCGGTGCAAAAAATTATCCAGCAGAGGTTTCCCGAGAGCCAACTGGATCGTTCCATTAATCCCGACGAAGCCGTGGCGCTCGGCGCCGCCATTCAAGCGGGGGTTCTCGGCGGCGAGGTGGACGATGTTTTACTACTAGACGTTACGCCTCTTTCTTTAGGGATTGAAACCCTAGGGGAAGTGTTTACCAAAATTATCGAGCGCAACACCACCATTCCCACCAGTAAATCCGAGGTCTTCTCCACCGCCGCCGACGGCCAAACCTCCGTGGAAATTCACGTTCTCCAGGGGGAGCGGGCCATGGCGCTGGATAACAAGAGTTTAGGCAAATTTCTCTTGGCAGGCATTCCCCCGGCGCCGCGGGGAGTCCCCCAGATTGAGGTCAGTTTTGAAATCGACGTTAACGGTATTTTGAAAGTCGCGGCCCAGGACCAGGGCACCGGCCGGGAGCAGAGTATTTTAATCAGCCACACCGGCGGACTCAATAGTTCCGAAATCGAGCGGATGCGGCAGGACGCGGAAGCCTACGCCGAGCAAGACCGGCGCCGGATGAAGCTGATTGAACTGCGCAACCAAGCGGATAGCCTCTTCTACACCCACGAAACCACGGTTAAGGAAAACAGCGAGTTTATCCGGGAAGACTTGAAGGTCATGAGCCAGCGCAAACGGGAGCAGTTAGAGGTGGCCCTGCGCACCCCCAACACCCCCGTGGAAAAACTGCAAACCCTGGTGGAAGAGTTCCGACAGATTATTCTCTCCATTGGCTCCGAAGTGTATCAGCAAGCCAATGTCGGCAGTATCAACTCCTTTGACTCCTTTGGCGGCCGCCCCAACACCAACACCAGTTTAGGCATGGAACCCCTGGGAACCCAGGCGCCCCGGCCCCGTCAGCCCCACACCCTCACCGCGGACGGCGGTTTTGACGTGGACACCATGCCCGGCTATGTGGAAACGGCGCCGGTCTATCAATTTGGGGACGAGGAAGAGTTTGACTTCGACGCGGACGAGACCATCTCCAGCGACTACGAAGCGGTGGATTAGGGGCGGTTGGGCACATTCGGCGCTCTCCCCAAATCCCCCTGAATCTGACCGCCTTGATGGTCTCGATTCTCAACGCCTAGGGTTTTGCGTTCCAGCGCCGGACTATACCCCCCTCATCGAAACGGCGCTGGCGCTTCCCGGCTTTGCCGAAGAAAGCGAATACCGCCAAGCGCTGACGGGCTTCGCCCATAACGCCGCGATGACGGTGGCGGATCAGGTTATCGAGGCGGTAAAACAGGGACAAATCCGCCACTTTTTCCTAGCGGGGGGTTGCGACGGCGCTAAACTCGGACGCACTTACTATACTAACCTCGCCCAAATTGGCCCCGGAGACCTACAAGGGGCACGGGTGCTGGCGCTGGGAGCCTCGGAATTTCTCGATCTCCCGCCCCTACCGGGCGTTTCCCTAGAGTTGGCCGCTATTCGCCAAACGCCCTGGCCCGGCGCCACCCTAGAAAACCAAGCCTTCACTCCGGCGGCGCTCCGAGAGACGCGCCGACAAGGGCGTTACGAAATTGTTCACCTAGCGACCCACGCCCGT
>WGLZ01000080.1 GCA_016471375.1 Cyanobacteria bacterium RI_101 | reverse complement strand
GAGAGCAATTAACACTTGCCCAGTCCTTGAGGAAAGTTTTCTCCTCCGATGTACACTGGGGCAGTTAGCTCTTCCTGGCTTAGCCTCTGGGTAAAAAAAATTTCTCTTTAGCCTTGACAATCAACATAATCGCTAAATCCCCCTTTGCAAGGGGGACTTTGAAGGCCGGTTCCCCCCTTTCCAAGAGGAGTTAGGGGGGATCTGGACACTTGTGTGTACACGGTAGCCCAGCATTGGGGGGCTAGGGGGGCTTTCCAAAGATCTTCTGAAGAGTATTCTGAAAAGACCAAAACTTGATCTATACGCTTATGGCCCCTCTCTTCCCCGACCGCGACGCCGTTTTCCCTGGGTTAAAAGATAAAGTCTATTTCAACTACGGCGGCCAGGGAATGTTGCCCCGACCGGCGGCGGAAGCTATCGCCCAGACCTACCAGCGCCTAGAAGACCTGGGGCCCTTTACCCTGACCAGCAACCGTTGGGTAAATGAGCAGACGGAGCAACTGCGGCAAACCTGGGCCGAGGAATTGGGTATTTCTCCCCAAACTCTGGCGCTGACGGATAGCGTTACCACCGGTTGTAATATCGTTCTCTGGGGTCTGGATTGGCGACCGGGGGATCATCTTTTACTGACGGACTGCGAACATCCCGGCGTCATCGCCATTGCGGAAGCCCTGGCCCAGCGCCGGGGCGTTACCTACTCCACCTGTCCCATTCAAGCCACCCTGACGGAGGGAGATCCGGTTCAAGTCCTACGGGATCACATTACCCCTCAAACTCGGATTTTAGTCCTCAGTCATCTGCTTTGGAATACGGGACAGGTCTTACCCCTACCGGAGATCCTTGATTTCGCCCATCGCCTTCAAATTCCGGTTCTCGTGGACGGCGCTCAGTCCGCCGGCTCCTTGCCCCTCAACCTGACGGAATTGGGCGCGGATTACTACGCCTTCACGGGACATAAATGGTTCTGCGGCCCCTCCGGGGTGGGGGGACTGTACATTGCTCCCGAGCGCCTGGGGGAACTACTGCCCACCTACGTCGGCTGGCGGAGTATCGATTACGATAGCCGGGGAGGGATGACGGGTTGGACTGGGGACGCGCGGCGCTATGAGGTGGCCACTTCTCCCTATCCTCTCTTTATCGGTCTAGAGCGGGCGCTTCAGATTCATCGTCAGTTTGGCTCCGCCCAAAGCCGCTGGGAAAGATTAACTCAACTCAGCGCCTATCTTTGGAAAGAATTACAATCCTTTAAACATCTGCGTCGCCTCAGTTCCCGGCCGCCTCAGGCCGGGATTGTCTCCTTTCAGACAACGGCGCCGTTAACGTCCAAAAAGTTAGTCAAAACCTTAGACGAGCGCCGGATTTACCTACGCACCATCGGCGATCCCGATTGCGTTCGGGTCTGTTGTCATTATTTTTCCACCGAAGCGGAGATTGACTCCCTCCTAACGGCGCTGGCGAGTCTCGACTCAGGGGCCGACGCTTAATTTTGGAGGCGATTTATATAGCGTTTACAAGTGAGTCGTGAACGCAATCCCATGATGATTTCCCCCAACCCGCCTTGGCAAGGAGGGCATTAATCGAGGTCTGTTCATAATTCGTTTAAATTTGCTATAGTCCGATTGGGTTTTAGCCGTTCAGCCCTGGGGCAAAGGCCCGGGAACAGGCGTAATCCTAAAAGCAGGTTATAAAATAAAGAGAAAAAATTCTTTCGACTCAGATCTCCCCCATGACTCCGTCCCCTACGCCTCGACTCCCCCTATCCCGTTCTCAAAACCGTTGGGGCAAGTTGGGGCTGGGCCTCTTACTGCTCCCCGCGCTATTAGCCCCGGCGCCGGCGCTGGCCCAAGACCCCGCGGTTCCCGCGTTCAGAAATCGGGAGCAAGTCTCTAATTACACCTACGGCAACTTAGTGCGGGACATTAAAGCCGGGAAAGTCAGCAAGGTGGAAATCGATCCCAACTTGGAAAAGGGCTGGGTCACCCTCAAGGGGCAGGCCCCAGAAGCGGCGCCGGAAACGGTGCGCCTGTTTAAGAATAATCCCGAGTTGATCGAACTCTTAAAGAAAAGCAAGGTGAACTGGGGTATCCGTCGCACCCCCGATAATTCGGCGCTGTTGGGACTGCTGACCCATCTGGTGATCATCGGCGCCCTGATTGGCCTCGTGGTGATGGTGATTCGGCGCTCCGCCAACGCCTCCGGTCAGGCCATGAGTTTCGGTAAATCCAAGGCCCGGTTCCAGATGGAAGCCAAAACCGGAGTCGGCTTTGGGGACGTGGCGGGCATCGACGAAGCCAAGGAAGAGCTTCAAGAAGTGGTCACTTTCCTCAAACAACCGGAAAAATTCACCGCCATCGGCGCCAAAATTCCCAGGGGCGTGCTCTTAATCGGGCCGCCGGGGACGGGGAAAACTCTTCTGGCGAAAGCCATCGCCGGGGAGGCGGGGGTGCCCTTCTTTAGCATTTCCGGCTCGGAGTTTGTGGAAATGTTTGTGGGGGTCGGCGCTTCTCGGGTCAGGGATCTCTTTAAAAAAGCCAAGGAAAACGCCCCCTGTTTAATCTTTATCGACGAAATCGACGCCGTAGGGCGCCAGCGGGGCGTGGGTTACGGCGGCGGCAACGACGAGCGGGAGCAGACCTTAAACCAACTGCTGACGGAAATGGACGGCTTTGAGGGGAATAGCGGCATTATCGTCATCGCCGCCACCAACCGCCCGGATGTCTTGGATTCCGCTCTCCTGCGGCCGGGGCGCTTTGACCGTCAGGTGGTGGTGGATTACCCCGACCTGGAAGGGCGAACAAAAATCCTAACCATCCATTCCCAAAATAAAAAACTAGCGCCGGAGGTGGAATTGGCGCTGATTGCCCGCCGGACTCCCGGCTTTACCGGCGCCGATTTGGCCAATGTGATGAACGAAGCGGCCATTTTCGCCGCCCGGCGCCGGAAGGAGGCCATTACCCTGGCGGAGGTGAACGACGCCATTGACCGGGTGGTGGCGGGGATGGAAGGCGCTCCCTTGGTGGACAGCAAAAGCAAGCGCCTGATCGCCTACCACGAGGTGGGCCACGCTTTAATCGGCACCCTCTGTCCCGGCCACGATCCGGTGGAAAAAGTCACCCTCATTCCTAGGGGTCAAGCCAAGGGCTTAACCTGGTTCACCCCGGACGAGGAGCGCGCCCTGATGACCCGCTCCCAGATCATCGCCCGCATCGCCGGTCTGTTAGGAGGCCGAGCCGCGGAGGAAGTGATTTTCGGCGCCGACGAAGTGACCACGGGGGCGGGAAACGACATTGAAAAAATCACCTACCTGGCCCGACAGATGGTCACCAAACTCGGCATGTCCTCCCTCGGTCTGGTGGCGCTGGAAAACGAAGACAGCGCCAACTACCTCGGCGGCGACTGGGGCAAACGCTCGGAATACTCGGAGGAAATCGGCGCTCGCATTGACCAGGAAGTGCGCTGGATTGTGGACGCGGCCCACCGGGAGGCGTTGCGTATTTTAGAAGAAAATCGAGCTTTAATGGACAGGCTGGTGGATCTGTTGATTGACCGGGAAACCCTAGAGGGCGACGAATTTCGCCAACTGGTGGGGGAGTTTCAAGATAAACCCCTAGCCGGCGCCGCCAAATAGCGCCGGAACGGCGCCCCAAGGATAACAAAAGGTAAAGAAAGATTAAAAATCTGGGGGAATGGGGCGCCTTTTTAACTTTCCCCTGGATAATAGTAGTCATAAATACCGATCTATTCCGACGACCCCGGTGTTTCTGGGTGATTGACCCCACTCCAACTTAGCGAATCTTGAATTTTCTCCGTCAGTCGCCCCCTTTCCTCTGTCCCAAAGGTCAGACGGGAGACTGCGCGCCGACGGTGGGCATGAGGGATAGACGACCTCCAGCCAACGCATCGATATTATTTTAGGAGTGTTTATGACGCCTACCCTCCCCACTATTCGGTTAGATTTAGACGCGATCCGTCAGGAAGCCGTTCATCTGGTCGAACAAGGCATCCTCCACTACCAACAGCCCCTTTACCTCTTGGCCTCCTACTTCCCCGCCCGGGAATGGCCCGCCATTGAATGGGAATTAGAGCAACACGACTATCTTCTCCGAGACCGGCTCATTGATCTCATCGGTCACCGCGCCTGGCGCTCCGATTAATTTTGAGCGAATCTATGCTACTTCACCGCAAAAGTCAGGAACGGGGCTACGCCGACCACGGCTGGCTCCAGAGCTACCACACCTTCTCCTTCGCCCACTACTACGACCCCGACTATCTCAATTTTCGGAGTTTGCGGGTCATCAACGAAGACCGTATTCGGGGCGGCGGGGGCTTTGCCACCCATAGCCACCGGGATATGGAAATTATTACCTACGTGTTGTCCGGTTGCTTGGAACATCAGGACAGCTTGGGGAATCGGGCGCTGATCGAACCGGGCAAAATCCAACGCATGAGCGCCGGCACCGGGATCACCCACAGCGAATACAACGCCTCGGCAACGGAGCCGGTTCATCTCTTGCAAATTTGGCTCTTACCCGACCAAACCCGTTTGCCCCCCAGCTACGAAGAAAAGTTCATCGACCTAGAAGCCAGCCGGGGCCAGTTTCAACTCATCGCCACCCCCACCGGGGAACAGGGGACGATCACCATTCACCAAAACGCGACCCTCTCCGTGGCTCGTCTAGCGCCGGGAGAACGGCTGGCGTTACCGCCCGCGGATTACGCCTGGCTCCAAGTTTCTAAAGGGAACGTATCCCTCGGCGAGCTTTCCTTAGCTCAGGGGGACGGTTTGGGGATTAGCGAGGAGGAAAATCTGCCACTTCTCCAGGCGGAAACCGAAAGCGAGGTTTTACTGTTTAACTTGACTTAAGGTTAACTTGACTTAAGGCGTCGAAAAAAACCTTGCCTTAACCCTTGACGGCGCCGGCGGTTAGACCCCGGACTAAACGGCGCTGGAAAATCAGCGTTAAAACCATGAGGGGAAAAGAGCCTAAAACCGTGGCCGCGGCCATGGGGCCGTAGGGTATCTCAAATAAACTGGAACCGGCGATGGCGGCGGTGGCGACGGGAATCGTTTTTAGTGTCTCCCGACTCATAAAGGACAGGGCCAGTAAATATTCATTCCAGGCGAAAATAAAGGCTAAAATTCCCGTGGTTGTCAGCGCCGGCAAGGTCAGGGGCAAGAGGATTTTGACGAAAACGCCCCAAGGCGAATAGCCGTCCATCCGTCCGGCGTCTTCCAAGTCCGGGGGTAATTGTTGGAAAAAACCGCGCAGGACGAGGATAGTGAGGGGTAAATTAATCGCTGTATAGGGAACAATCAAGGCTAAATAGGTATTGCCCAATCCCCAAGCTCTAACCCATTCCAAAAGTCCCAGAAAAATAAACATATAGGGAAAGAGGGCGGTTAAAACAATCAGGTTAATCCAGAGGGAACGGCGGGGTAACGCCTCTCGACTCAGGCTATAGGCCGCCGGCGCCCCTAGGGCTAAACTTAGCAAAGCCGAAAGCGCCGCCACCAGGAAACTATTGCCTAAATAGGTCAACATCGGACGGCGCTGGAAGAGTTGGCGATAATGCTCTAGCGTCCATTGGCTTGGCCAATAGCGGAGGGGAAGGGCGGCGATGTCGGCGTTAGTTTTAAAAGAGGTTAAAACTTGCCACGCTAGGGGCGCTAGACAAAATAAAGCCACCGCTAGAATCCCGATTCTTCGCCACCAGCGCCAGGCGTTGATCTCCATAAAAACAGGCCGATTAAAAAAGGAAACGCGCCGCTGAGGAGTTAGCTCAGCGACCCTTAGCTTAACGCGGAAGAAGAACCCTCTATGAAGTTTATCGGCATTGATTTAGGCTGGCGCTCTGGGGAGAGCGGACTCTGTTGTTTATCCCTTCAGGGCGCGGGTCTTCAGACGTTAGAACTAACGCGGCGCCAAAGCCTAGAAGATATTTTCGCCTGGCTAGACCGCTGGCTTGCGCCCGAAGAAGGGGGCCTAGTGGCGGTGGACGCGCCGACGATCATCGCCAACGCTAGCGGCGCTCGCCCCTGCGACGGTCTGACCCATCGTTATTTCGGGCGCTATCACGCCGGTTGTTACCCGGCTAATTTAGGGCGGCCCTTCGCGGAGCGCACGGTTACGGCGGGGCGAGAGTTGGAAGCGAGGGGCTTTCGTCACGCCCCTGAGATCATTCCCCAACAGGAAGGACGGTATCAGATTGAAGTCTTTCCCCATCCCGCCATGATCCATCTTTTTGACTTAAGTCAAATTCTGAAATACAAAAAAGGGAAATTAGCGGAGCGTAAACTAGAATTGGCCCGACTCCAGGGCTATCTCCTCTCGGTTTTACCCCGGTTAACCCCCGCTCTGGAATTAACGGCCAACCTGACGGACTGTCTCCGGGTCGATTTAGCGCCCCTAACGGGAAAAGAACTCAAGGCTCTAGAAGACCAGTTGGATAGCCTGGTCTGCGCCTACGTCGGCGCCTATTGGTGGCGCTGGGGCCGAGAGAAAAACTGGGTTTTAGGCGATGGAGCTTCCGGTTACATCATTGTGCCGGCGCCGACATCCCCTCAAAGACCGGACAATAGCCCTCCGGAGTCACCGCTAAGCCCCCTAGGGGAGACAGAGAATTCCAACAGCGCCCCTGACGGTAATGGCGACAGCGCTGACAACTATCCAACTCCTCCCGGCGCTCCCGCTGGCGTTGTTTAAGAAGTTCCCGTTGGGAAACGCCCCGCAGAACCAATTCTTCCCCCCGCCAGCGGGCCTCCACCAGTCCCGTGTCGGCAAAGGGCGCCCAGCGGGGATCCTGGGTCATTTCCGCGTCTAGGGTCAGGGAAACCCCGTGGCTCAGTTCGTTCACTTCTCCCTCGTAGCGCACCGGCAGGGGAACGGTGGGCTGGAGAAAACGCTCGCCAATGGGCAAGTCCACCCAGGTTTGGGGCCGGGGAGAGTGGAGTTGATAGCGGCTTTGCAGTTCTTCTAGACTGGTTAAATCCTGAATCTCCTGGGGCGCGCCGTGGACAAAAACGATGTGTTGGGGACGGAGATTATGGATCAATTGGCTGGTATTGCGCCCGTCGCTATGGTCGGTCAAGGCGTAGGTTTCCAAATTGACCTGGGGCAGAGGCGGGAGCGAGACCGACTCGCCTTCCGGCAACAGAACCGTCCAGCGCCCCGGAAAGGGCGGAACCTCCGGCCAAAGCGCCGCCCAATCTTCTGTTAAGACCACTCCGGGGCGTTGGGGAGAAAAGGGAATCTCTCGAATCCGTCCCAGACGGGGGTAGATCTTATCGTCCCAAAACAGGGGCTGATGTTGGGCGAAGTTTTGGACGTTGGCCGGTAGGATTTCCAATAAATCCAGGTAGAGGTCGCAGTAGTCCGCCAACGCGCCGGACGCCCACAGATCTAGGTCCCGCCCCGTAAATTGGTGGTGAGAGCGCAGGAGTTTCAGGATTTCCTGACCGGGCCCCAGGGGTTGTAAGGGGAGCAGTGCCGAGCGCCCCGACTGGAGCGCCTGATCGATTAACTGGAGAAAATGTTTTTCCTGCTGGCGCCGGTGGGGATAGCGCCGGGCGCCGAGACTGCTTTCAATAATTAGAACATCGGGTCTTAAACCCCGTAGAGCTTCTAAATCGACGCCCTCCGCCAGTTGCAGATTGGAGACGCAAAAGTCTCCCGTGTAGAGAACCCGGTAAGTCCGCTCCGGTAGGGTATAGGTCAACAGCGTCAGGGCGGCGCCGGGGAGATGACCGGCGGGCAGGAGTTCGAGGGTTAAATTCTCCGCCAGGGCCACCGGGGAGCGCCAGGGGAGAGTCTGAAAATCCGGCGCCGGCGAATCCGGCCAGAGCCGGGGCAGAAGACGGCCGGTGGCGGCGCTGGCGTAAATCGGCAGGCGGGGGAAATGCCGACCCAATTCCGCTAACCCCCGACCGTGATCGGCGTGGGCGTGGCTACAAACAACCCAATCCGCGGGCGGCCCGCCCAAATCCAGCAAGGGCGACAGATCCGCCAAGCCGCAATCCAACAGGAGCCGGTAGGGGCCTAGACACAGTAGGAGACAGACCCCCTCTTGCCCATGACCGACGGCGAAGGGAAAACAGGCCAGAAGGCTCTTCGGTCGAGGCGGCGGTACTGTAGCCATGCCTCGTCTCTAGTGGGCCGAACCGTTGCCGTCGTATTTATCGGTATCGTAGAAGCCGTTGCGGGTGCCAAAGAAGAGCGCCGACACCAGAAAGATCCCGGTTAGAACCGCCATAATCAGTTTTACGTCCATGACAATTGAAAAACCTCGTCTGATAGGGGAAAGGCCAGTCGTTATTCTGGGAGAAATCCTAGCACACTGGGCCTAGAGGGGCTTCGCCTAGGCCGGGAAACCCGCGGCCTGAACGCCAAGCGGGAGGATTTTCCCCCCTTCCCTAGGAACAGGAAACCGCCCGAACATCGTCCAGGCGGAGTGTGGTGTGAGGAGTGGACGGAAACATACGTCTCCGCCCTTATCTATTGTAAAGGAGAAACCCGGTTTCACGGGGGCGCTCCGTCGGAAAAGTTCCCTTAAAAAGCGGACAATCGAGGAACACTCCTCAGATTCTCGGCCCCGGCGCCGAATGTGGGTTCAGAGGTTGGTGGCGATGGCTTGCACCGGACAGGCGGGGATACACTGCTCGCAGACCACGCACCGAGAGCGCCGGAAAGTGAGCTTAAAACTATTGGGGTCGAGGATCAAGGCCTCCGTGGGACAAACTCCCGTGCAGAGGCCGCAATCCACGCAACTCTGGTCGTCGATGACGATTTCTCGACTGGCGGTGGAGACGCCGATGTCCTGGGCCCGCATCCAATCGATGGCGGCCTCTAGTTGGTCAATGTCGCCGGAGAGTTCAAGAACCAATTTGCCGATTTGGTTGGGCGCCACCTGGGCCCGAATAATGTTAGCCGCGATATTAAAATCCTTCGCCAGACGATAGGTCACCGGCATCTGAATCGCGCGCCGGGGAAAGGAAAGGGTGACTCGTTTTTTCATAATCCTAAAACTGGTTAATCTGAACCGATCTGGGATTTGGCGTCTTCCCCATCTCCCCCGCTAAGATGGAGGGTAACTTATTTTCCCAGGTTTTAGGATCGGCGCCCTATGACTTTGCCGACCAGCGGCATTATCGAAAACTATATTCAGCGGGTGACGGAGTTTAGCCAATCCGCCCAGCGTTTGCCTACCGCCGCCGAACTAGAAAAAATCGCCACGGAGCTGGGCATCGACCCGGAGGAAATTCAGGCGGCCCAACGGGAGGCCCAGGCCCACTACACCCGGGCCCAAGGTTATTTGCGTCTGCGTCATTGGGAAGACGCGATTACGGAACTCCAGGACGCCGTCGCCCTGAATCCGACGAATTCGGAGATGTTGCTCGCCTTGGCTCAAGCCCATCTGGGGCGCTGGCGTCTGTTCCATCGTCGGGAAGACGCGGAAGAATTACGCCTCCGGGCCCGTCAGTGTTTGGCCCTCGAACCCAATTCCGACCCGGCGCTGGAATTGCTGGGACTCTTCAGCAAATTACGCCAACGGCGCCGTCAGGCGTTTTGGGCCTTCGTTCTTTTTGCGGCGGCGGTCTTAACCGGCGGCTTGGGTTACTTATTTATCCAAGGGCGATTACCCTATGTGATTCAAAGTCGGGCGGAGTTGGAGCAATTGGAGCGCCGTCTGGAGCAAGAAACCCGGCGCTTGCGGGAGGATCAAAACCGTTTACAGGAGGAACTGTTAAGCCGACAACGGCAGGAAGACGACGCCTTAAATCTACGGTTAATCCAACTGCAAAATCGACTCCAAAACTTAGAAAAAGAATTGGAAGCTCTCAAAAATCCAGGGCCGTCTCCTTCTCCGGCGCCGCCCGAAGGTTAGGTCGGTTCCCACTGGTTAGCGGATTTTTAAAAAGTCCCTAGCGCTCTGCCTAAATCCCCCTTTCCAAGCTACGGTGTACACACAAGTCTTTGGTTTTGCCATTAACCTTATCTCGCCCCCTAAATCCCCCAATTCTGGGGGACTTTGAACTCAGAAAGGCTCCGAACTCCCCCCAAAATTGGGGGGCTGGGGGGGCAAAACGAGGCT
>WGLZ01000040.1 GCA_016471375.1 Cyanobacteria bacterium RI_101 | reverse complement strand
GTTACTATACGAAAGAGACTGGGATAAACAACGCATTATTGACCTATTCGCCGTCATCGACTCCCTCATGAAACTAGCGCCGGAACCTGAACGGCGCTTGTGGCAATCCATTTCGACCCTAGAGAGGAACCTACAAATGCCTTATGTAACTTCGGTGGAACGTTTTGGTATCGAAAAAGGACTTGAACAAGGACGGCAGGAAGGACGACAGCAAGGACGACAGGAAGGCCGGCAGGAAGGACTACAGGAAGGACGACAGGAAGGGGAAGCCCTTTTTCTACAGCGCCTCTTAACTCAGAAATTCGGCGCTTTACCCTCAGAGATTGAAGCGCGGTTAACCTCGGCGTCGCTCTCCCAGTTAGAAGCCTGGGGAGATCGCTTGTTGGGAGCAGACAGTTTAGAGCAAGTGTTTTTAGACTAAGGCTAATTAGCTCCTGTTCCTCTCTTTCAAAGGCTACGGTGTACACATATAGCGGCTTGCAGATTGGTGAGATACGGGCTTCACTTCGACAAGTGTTACAGTGAGCCTGTCGAACTGCTCAGTGTGGCACGGCTACGCTCAGCCCTCGCGCCCTGAGCGTAGCCGAAGGGCTGTCCCTCATTCGCAAGAATACCGCTATAACTAAAATAATTTCTGAAATTCCATCAAGAACCCCTCCCTAGCCCTCCCCTTGCCAAGGGGAGGGAACAAAGATTTCTGGTTCTCCCCCTTAGCAAGGGGGAGTTAGAGGGGGTTTTGACACTTGTGTATACACGGTAGCTTTCAAAGGGGGGTTAGGGGGGATAAATCGTTTTCCCATTTGAGGATCATTTTTTCAAGGTTTCCGAAGGGGATTCCCCAAACAGCGCCTTATAGTCCAGGCTAAACCGTCCAGCGTGCCAAAAGCCAAATTCCTGCATCAGGGAAGCCAACTTGGTTTTGGGCGGCGCCGATTTTAGGACTCTGCGGATGGCATGGAGTCGCAAAATTTTGAGGTAGGCCAAGGGACTCATGCCCACCATTTCCTGAAAGCCAGAGGTCAAGGGGCTTTTGCTGACGTAAAAACGTTCGCAGAGTTCTTGGAGGGTGATGGGATGGCGTAAATGGTTCAGTAAATAAGCCTCTACCTCTAGCACGATGCGCGAGCGCCGGAGAAAGGGAGGCGGTTTTTGTTTGGGTTTACCGCTGGGGGGAATGGACTGGATCAACAGGGGTAAATAATCTTCTAGCAGGAGTCTGTGAATGGCGGCGTGATCAAGCAGGGCGTCCCGATTTTTTACTAAGCCGTAGAGTTCCCGCAAGTAATCCTGAACCGGGCCAAAGGTGATGGGATGTTGAACATAATTTTGGGATAAAAAGCGGGAATCGAGGTCAATACGCCCCATCAGTCTGGCGTAGCTTTCAAACACTTGCCGCCGAATAATTAAGGTTCCCATCAAGGTCTTTTTCGGCAAAACCAAATCAATGCCCCGACTGGGATCAAAGCCGTAAAGGGTTTCCGGCGTTAAGGAAAACCCGTGGGACAAATACTTGCCCCCCAGGGGCGAGAGAATAAATTCAAACGTTAGAAAATCAGAGGTTTTCTCCCCCAGAATGCGGAGCGGCGTATCAATGGAGCGAAATTCAAAGACGCCCTCGTTTAAGGCGAGCCGATAAATCTGACAATTTAATTGTCCCGGCGCTAGCTGGATGACCTGAAAGTTGGGCTGTTGGCTATAGGCCGCTTCCAGGGCGTCAACGGTGGCAAAGCGTTTTTTGACAATGAGGGGATTGGACATCAACGGCGATCGCTACATTAACCCACCCCTAACCCCTCCCAGGAGGGGAACTGGACTGGCTTTCCTTCCTTGGGGAAGGCGCCCGTAGGGCGGAAGGGGTCAAAATCTGGAACCGCTACACCGAGACTTGTCCTGATTTCTCAGCCACTATCCGACCAAACCAGCGCCGTCCTGGCGTTTTGCTCAAAAACAAGGAATATTCGGATAGAGCATTCCCGACAGATCGCCGAAAATGAGGCTGAGTTATCTCTGGCGCCGACCCCCGCCAGCGCCGACCGCCAGCCATCATCCCTATCCCATAACCCTATGCAACTCCAAAAACCCTTATTACTCGCGGCGCTGACCGCCGGCGCCACCGTCGGCTCCCTTGCCCTAGCTCCCTCCGCTCAGGCGATCACTTACACGCTTTCTGGTGTCAACTTTGTTGTTGGAGCTGACCCTGATATTGCGGGATCCATTACAGGTACAATTTCCGGCTCTTTTGACTTCGATGGCACTACTTACACTAATGCCTCACTAACATCAACTCAGACCTCTCCAGCCTCTCCTAATTTATGGAGTGGTTCCGCTACTTTAGTTGGCGGATCCTCAAATTCTAATTTTCTTCTTGTTCAAACCGCTGGGAGCACGACAAGCGCCGGTTTTCGGTCTTTTAGCTTAACCTTTTCCTCCCCACTAACAGGTAATGCAGGAGATACCGCTACGTTAAACACTATTAATTCTGGCTTGAATCGCGGCAATGGAAGTGTCAATATTTCAGGAAATATTACCTCCGGCTCCGCCACTGCGGTTCCCCTCGAATCCGACGCCCTGCCTATTGTCGGGTCTGCCCTATTCATGGCTGGGGGTCTGTGGTACAAGCGCCGCCGCGCCCAGGCCAAAGCCAACCTCGACTTTCTCGGCGTAGCGTCTGAAAAATAACCCACCCCTCGGCGCTCCCAAGAGGGGAAATGAGGGCGATCCTTCCTTGGGGAAGGTGCCCGAAGGGCGGAAGGGGTCAAACCTCAGGCGTCAGTCAGACCCACCCCTAGCCCCTCCAAGGAGGGGAACCGGATTTTCCCTCTTTCAACGGCTACCGTGTATACACAAATGTCTAGATCCCCCCTAGCCCCCTTTTGCAAAGGGGGGAACCGGATGTCGGATCTAGTCCGGCGCTTGAATAAAATGGAGAACCAGTGTTCACAGAAGTCCCCCTTACCAAGGCGCCGTACTGAGCTTGTCGAAGTAGGGGTTGGGGGGATCAAACCTTCGATCGGCGCCGGCGCTAAGCCAACCAAGCAACTCTTGGCCTATAGCGGTCGTAGGTGATTCGTAAATCAAGCCCTTTGTGATCAAGGATAAATTGACCACCCCGCCCCTTCGGGGCACCCCTCCACGGGAGGGGAATTTATAACAGATAAGTCATTGTTGCAGTTCCCCTCCTTTGGAGGGGTGGCAGGCGTAGCCTGACGGGGTGGTTGTGGTAATTTAGGGGGACAAAACCCCCAGCCGGCGCCGGCGCTAGAATCTAGAGAGTACTAACCCCAGAAACGGCGCTGATGACCACCACCACCACCGACGAAGTTTGGCAACTCCTGCGCGAACTCATCCAATCCCAACAGGAAACCGATCGCAAGTTCCAAGAAACCGATCGCCAAATCAAAGCAACAGACCGCCAGATTAAAGAACTCGGTAAACAAATTGGCGGTTTAGGGAAAAAATTTGGCAGTTTTACTGAAGGATTAGCCCTGCCTTCCATGGAAACCCTCTTACGGGAACGGTTTGGCATGGAAATTATTAGCCCCAGCGTCCGGGCCAGTAAAAATGGTCAACACCTAGAAATTGATGTATTAGCCTATGCCAATGGCGATATTAATACCGCTTATATTGTGGAAGTCAAAAGCCATGTCCGAGAAGAGGCCATCGATCAACTCAAAACTATCCTTGAACGATTTCGTTACTTTTTCCCCGAACATCAAAACAAAACTCTGTACGGGATTCTCGCTGGGGTCGATCTTTCCGCTGAACTACGGGAAAAAATCCTCCAAGCCGGATTTTATGTGGCCCGTATCCAGGATTCCGTCTTTGAACTGGATACACCGACTGTCTTTCAACCCCAAGCGTTCTAACTCGCTCTCCATACAATCTAACACTCTGCTCATTGTCGGAACTGTCGCCTTCATGGCCGGGGGTCTGTGGTACAAGCGGCGCCGCGCTCAGGCCAAAGCCAACCTCGACTTTCTCGGCGTAGCGTCTGAAAAATGACCCACCCCTCGGCGCTCCAAGGAGGGGAACCGGATTGTCCTTCCTTGGGGAAGGCGCCCGCAGGGCGGAAGAGGTCAAATCCCAAGCGTCAGTCAGACCCACCCCTAGCCCCTCCCAAGAGGGGAACCTGAGGGCGATCCTTCCTTGGGGAAGGTGCCCGTAGGGCGGAAGGGGTCAAATCCCAAGCGTCAGTCAGACCCACCCCTAGGCGCTCCAAGGAGGGGAACCGGATGTCGGATCTAGTCCGGCGCTTGGATAAAATGGGGAACCAGTGTTCACAGAAGCTCCCTTACCAAGGCGCCGTACTGAGCTTGTCGAAGTAGGGGTTGGGGGGATCAAACCTTCGATCGGCGCCGGCGCTAAGCCAACCAAGCCACTCTTGGCCTATAGCGGTCGTAGGTGATTCGTAAATCAAGCCCTTTGTGATTAAGGATAAATTGACCACCCCGCCCCTTCGGGGCACCCCTCCAGGGGAGGGGAATTTATAACAGATAAGTCATTGTTGCAGTTCCCCTCCTTTGGAGGGGTGGCAGGCGTAGCCTGACGGGGTAGTTGTGGGAATTTAGGGGGACAAAACCCCCAGCCGGCGCCGGCGCTAAGCTCTCCAAGGAGGGGAAAGTCGGTGATCCTCCCTTGGAAGAGGCGCCTTGATACACTAACCTAGTTAAGGTAAGAGCTGAAGACGGTTTATCCTTAGAAGCGCTGGACTGGTTAATTAAAATTCATAAGCTCATAAACTCGATCAAGTTTCTTCACAAAACTTAATAAAGCTCATACTTAAGAAACGTACAGGGCAAAGCGCCGTTAAAGACGGGAAAGCGCCGGGCGGGGCGGAGACCAATACATTTCGTTAACTCGGGATTGCCGCTGAGGACAAAGGCCGTCCAGCCCTTGAAACGTTGCTTAAAAATATCCCCCAACTGTCGATAAAAATCCCCTAAATCTTCCGCATTTCCGAGGCGCTTGCCGTAGGGGGGATTACAGATTAAATATCCCTCCGGGGTGGGGGGCGCGATTTGGTTCAGGCTTTCCGAGAAAAAATAAATTTGCTCCCCTAAACCGGCGGCTTGGGCGTTACTCTGGGCTTGCTCAAGGGTTTCCACATTCTCGTCGCTTCCCCAGAGGGGCGCCGGCGCCTGGGTCAATTCCCCGGCTTCCGCTTCTTGGCGTAAATGTCGCCACAGGTCGGGGTCGTAATCCGGCCAGGACTGAAAGGCGAAACGGCGCTGGAATTTGCCGGGCGCAATATGGAGCGCCTGAAGACCCGCTTCTAGTAAAAAGGAGCCAGAGCCGCAGAGGGGATCGTAGAGGGGAATATGGGGCCGCCATTCCGCCAAACCCAAGAGCGCCGCGGCGAGGGTTTCCTTCAACGGCGCCTGACCGAGGGCGGGACGGTAGCCCCGGCGATGGAGGCTAAAGCCGCTACTGTCGAGGCTTAACTGACACTGGTTATCTTGGATATGGGCGTTAACGACTAAATCGGGATTCTCAGTATTGATGGAAGAGCGGCGCCCAAACTGTCGGCGCTGTTGATCAACGATGGCGTTTTTAACTTGCAGCGCCGTGAAGTGGCTGTGGTTGAGTTGGGCGTTTTTGCCGGAGCAAACCACCGCAAAGGTTTGGTCGGGTTGCAGATAGGGCGACCAATCTAACGTGTGAACCCCTTGGTAAAGACTTTGGGCCGACTCCGCTTCTAAAACAGCCAGGGGAACCAAAACCCGATAAATCAAGCGAGACCAGAGATTGACCCGATATAAAAGCTCTAGATCGCCCTCAAAGGCCACGCCGGCAAATTGGAGTTTGACCGCCCCGGCGCCAAGGCTCCGTAATTCTTCCGCCGCTAGGGTTTCCAAACCTCGCGCCACCGTGGCGAAGTAGGCGTCTGGCCGCCTCATAGCCCAGGACGGCGGCGCCGGGACGAGCGCCGAAAACGGGGCGCAGAGACCGGTTCCGGTTTGGGTTTGGACTCCCGGCGCTCGGCGCCGGGGGGAGCCACAGGCAGGGTGAAATGGAACTGACTGCCTAGATTTTTCCCCGCGGATTCGGCCCAAATTTCCCCACCCCAACCGGTGACAATCTGGCGGCAGATGGCCAATCCTAGACCCGTGCCGCCGGCGCTGCGTCGCAGAGCGCCTTCTTCTTGATAGAAGCGGTCAAACACGGTTTCTAGGCGATTCGGCTCGATGCCCCGACCGTTGTCGGCGATGGTGATCTCTAAAAAACCTTCCCCCTTCGGCGCCGCGGTAATGGTGATTTGTCCCCCGGCGCCGGTGAATTTAATGGCGTTGTCTAATAATTTGGCCAACAGTTCCACCAGCCATTCTCCATCGGCCTGCACCGGCGGCAGATCTAGCGGCGCCTGGTTTAAAATCCGCGGCAAGGTTTGGTGACGGTTGTGGGCCCGCATGTGGCTGATGGAAAGGTCGATACATTCCGCTAGGGAAACCGGTTCGGCGTTCCATTCCACCCGGCCGCTCTCCAGTTGGGAAAGAGTAAGGAAATCCTGCACGAGCTTCCGCATCCGTTCCGCGTCCGCCAGCGCCGTGTTTAACATCACCTGCCGTAATTCCGGCGCCATGTCCGGCTCCGTGGCGAGGCTTTCTAAACAGACCTGAATGGTGGAGAGGGGGGTGCGCAATTCGTGGCCGGTTATGGCCACTAAGTTAGAGCGGGTGCGGTCGAGGGCTTCCAGTTGCTCGTTCAGGTCCTGCAAATTGGCGTAGGCCTCCGCCTGGATCAGCGCCACCCCCACCTGGAGGTTCACCGCCTCCACCAGCGCCACATCGTCCTGATTCCAGGTTAACGGCGCCGGGCCGCAGTGGTGCAGTTCCATCATCCCCAGCAGTCGGTCTCGGTAGAGGATGGGCACCAGCATCCAGGATAAAATTGAGCAACTGGCCACCAATTCCCCTAGGGGCGGCCCGGGTTTTTCCAAAAAAGCGTCCGCCAATACTCTCGGATCCTGGGGGGCGTTATCCAAAACCACCGCGTCCCGGAGTTCTAAAACCTGCTGAAAGAGGGGATTTTCCCGCAGGGGCCAAGCCCGACCCTTGAGGGAGCTAATGCCGGGGTTTAAAAATTCGTGGGTGATGGTGGCGTCCAGGTCTTCTTCCTGACAGCGGTAAATTAAGCACCGACAGACGCCCAGCCCTTCCCCCAACTTCTCCACGGCGATTTGTAAAATTTCCTCCGGGTCGAGGGAGCGCCGGATCGCGGCGGTGACGGAGTTGAGGAGGCGCTCTTTTTGCTCTTTCGCCGAAAGGGAGCGATTGGCTTTAATGAGTTTATACTGCCCCGCTTGCAGGTAGGTCACTAGGCGCTCCACAAAGGGCGCCGGGTTGCTCTGAAAGTCCTGATTAGAGGTCGGTAGGGTTAGGGTCGGGGAGACTAGGTAACGGC
Source organism: Cyanobacteria bacterium RI_101 (assembly GCA_016471375.1). Taxonomy (GTDB): domain Bacteria; phylum Cyanobacteriota; class Cyanobacteriia; order Cyanobacteriales; family Microcystaceae; genus Synechocystis. Next base: position 35,720 of record WGLZ01000040.1, on the reverse strand, counting down.
GCCGGGCTTGCCGAATCTTGGGCCCTAACTCCGGGCGATAGCTTAAAATTCGTTCCAATAAAATCTCCGCCGCCTTTTGGCTCATGGAGCGCTCAAAAGTCCAAATCCCTTCAAAGCGCCGGTTATTGTCGATGACGTCCCCCGCGGAGGTGGGGCGCTCCCGGCAGATTAAACAACTGGCGTACTGTTGACCGATGACCACCAGGTGCCATTCCTGACTGAGGGCGTCCTGGGGATCAAAGGCGATGGTCTCGTAGCGGTCGGAATTATTTTTGAAGTCGGTTTCCGGCGCCGCCAGGACATAGACTTGCCGACTGCGGTCGGCGATGCGGCGGTAGCGATGGGCTTCTTGACGATAGAAGCGCTCCCGTTGAAAACTGGCGATAATCAGGGGGTTCTGGGAGTCCGCCAACACTTGGTCTTCCATGGCGTGGGACAGCGCCGTCAAGGAAGATTTAAAGTACAACTGCGGACGCCCCTGGGGAAAGGCCCGCAGAAGTTCTGAGAGGACAGACTGGGAATTACTCATCGATCCGGCGCTTGGGATGTCCTAGGGAAGGATGGCGCGACAACCCCGCCCTTTTCCTTCGAGTTTCTATCATACTCTCTCTCTTTCCCCATCTCGGCGCCGATTCTTGGCCTGAGTTTTACTGTTAAGGATCGTCAACTACCTCGATCCGCGCCGCAAGTTTACCGATGAGCCGACCCTCTCTCCTTTACCTATCAATCTGTTTACTCTGTCTCGCCTGCCAAGCGCCGGCGCCGGAACCCAGTCCTAGTCCGAGTGTCGCCCCGACGCCGAGTCCCCTGGCCCTCGATCCCCGACGGGCGGCCCAGTTGCGGCAAGCGGGACTCCGCTACCGCCGACAGGGGGAGTTTCCGAAAGCCGTCGCCGCCCTGGAGGAAGCTGTTCGACTGGATCGAGCCAATGTTTCCGGTCGGGTTTTATGGGGCTGGACGCTCCACCTGGCGGAGCAAAGGGCCGAAGCGGAAGGGGTTTTAAGGGAAACCGCGAGGGAATTTCCCGAGGATGTCCCGGCGCTGAACGCCCTGGGAATTGTTTATCTTGTTCAGGGAAACTATGACGGCGCCATTGAGACCCACGAACGGGCCCGGACGTTAAAGGCCGATAACGAAATCGCCTACTATAATCTTGCTCTCGCCTACGAGCGCCGGGGAGACTACGATCTGGCGGCCCAACGGGGGCGGAAAGCGACGGAGCTAGAGCCGGGGAATCCCCATCCTTGGGTGGCGCTGGCCTTGGTTTACTGGCGCCGGGGGGAGACGGACGAGGCCAAAAGCCTCTACAATCAAGCCGTCCGTTTGGATGGGCGTTACCGGAGCGCCGATTTTTTGAGCCATCTCCGACAGGCGGGGTTCAGCGCCGAGCAAATCGCCATCGTTGAAGGGATCCGAGCCGCTCATTGAGATAGCGTTTACGGATGAGTCGCGAAGGAAACGCGACGGGCGATCCGCCCGACTTTCCTGAGTAAGGCTACCCCGCGCGCGCGACTCGCGGATTGTCCGTCAGTTATACAGCGCCCATTACTCCAATTTAACGAAACTTTAACGAATACAATGGCATCCCAACTCCGAATTTACGTCCCTGAACATCCCCTCCTCCAACATTGGCTGGCGGTGGCTCGGGATCGGGAGACGCCCCCGGTTCTCTTTAAAACGGCGCTGACGGAATTGGGGCGCTGGTTAACCTACGAAGCCGCCCGCTATTGGTTGCCCACCCTTGAGGCGACCGTGCAAACGCCCCTAGCCGCCGCGCCGGGGAAGTTTATTAATCCCCAGATTCCCCTCGCCCTAGTGCCCATCCTGCGGGCGGGACTGGTTCTCCTCGACGGCGCTCAATCCCTCTTGCCCCTGGCCTCCACTTACCATCTGGGCATGGTTCGAGACGAAGAAACCCTAACGCCGACCTGTTACCTCAATAAACTACCCGCCGTCTTGGCGCCGCAAACCCATATTCTCCTGCTAGACCCGATGCTGGCCACGGGGGGAACCGTGGGGGAAGCCCTGAAATTGCTCCTAGAGCGGGGCGCCGACCCGGCGCTGATTCGGTTAGTCTCCGTCCTAGCGGCGCCGCCGGCCCTGCAAAAATTAAGCGCCGACTATCCCGAGTTGACCGTCTACGCCGCTATGATTGATGAAAGCCTCAACGACCGGGGTTGGATTGTTCCCGGCTTGGGGGACGCGGGGGACCGCGCCTTTGGCACTGTCGCGGTTTAGGAAGGAAGCGAAAACCATGTCTCAAAAAGATAATTTCAGCGGCGGTTTTATCTTCGGCGCCCTAGTGGGAGGCGTGCTGGGCGGCGCGATCGGCGCCGTTTTAGCCAACCGCCGCCCCCAGACCCCGGAGGAGAAACTTCCCCTGGGAGAACTGCCTCTAGATTCCGAAGAAAATATCGAACTGGCCCGGCGCCGTCTGGAGGATAAAATCGCCCAACTCAACGGCGCCATCGACGAGGTGCGTCTGCAACTGGGAACCGTTAATAGTCGCGGGGAAACCAACCCGGAGGAGCGTTAAGGCCCGCGGAAAAACCCCTTTGTCCGGCGCCGCGGGAAAGAGGGAATCATGACCCAAATTAGCCTAGCGTTGGTGGACGCGGACGCCTTAAGTCGCCCAAAATGGCGGGACTTACTGGAGAGTCGCGCCGATTTTCTCTGGTTAGGGGAAGCCTCCAGCGCCGAGACCGGTTTGGCCTTAATCGAACAAACCCGGCCCGATGTGGCGCTGATTGACCTGGCGTTAACGGAGCGAAACGGTATCGCTTTGACCGCGGAGATTAAAGCCCGCTCTTGGCCGACCCGTATTCTAATTTTGACCCTGGACAGCCAACCCCGGTCCGTTCTCGGGGCCTTCGGCGCCGGCGCCGATTCCTACTGCCTCAAGGATATTCGCCCGGAACTGCTGACGGAAGCGATTAACGCGACCCACCGGGGACAAACCTGGATTGATCCCGCCGTCGCTCGGGTTCTGTTAACCGCGTTGACCGGCGCTCTCCCGGAAAACAATCAGAGCGGGGCGAACTTTGGCCTCACGGAACGGGAGCGCGAAATTCTGCAACTGGTTGTGGACGGTTTGAGCAACGCTGAAATCGCCCAGAAACTTTATATTACAGTGGGAACGGTGAAAACCCATGTGCGCAATATCCTCCATAAACTCGGCGCCGACGACCGCACTCAGGCCGCCGTGCGGGCGCTACGATCCGGCTTAGCCCAATAGCGGACTGCGCTTTTACTCCCGACCTTAACTATTTAACTATTCTTCCTCCGCCATGACCTCCCTCTCCGAGCGCCCCCCAACCGGTCTAGACCTACCGGAAGTCGAGACCTTTATCCTCTCCGTGGGCGGCATGAAATGCGGCGGTTGCGTCGGCGCCGTGGAGCGCTTGCTCAAGCAACAACCCGGCGTCCTCGGAGCTTCGGTTAATTTAGTGACGGCCACGGCCCGAGTCGCCTGTCGGCGAGGGGCCGGCGACGCTGAAACCTTAGCGGCCTATCTAGGGGAAAAGGGCTTTCCCGCCCAAGTTCAGACGCCGGAAGCGCCGCCCGCCCCCTTGCCGGAGGCCGACTTTCCCTATCGCAGTCTAGCAACGGCCCTAACGTTGCTCGTTTTGTCTAGCCTGGGGCATTGGCGACATTTGGGCGGCCCCCATCTGCCCCTGGCGGGAAGTCTGGGCTTTCACTGGCTCCTAGCCACCCTGGCCTTAACGATACCGGGGCGAGAGATTTTCCGGGACGGTTGGCAGAGTTTCCGTCACGGCCGACCCGACATGAATACTTTAGTCGCCCTAGGGACGGGCGGCGCCTATTTAGCCAGTTGTTTGGCCTTCCTTTGGCCCCAGTGGGGCTGGGAATGCTTCTTCGACGAACCGGTGATGTTGTTGGGGTTTATTCTCCTCGGTCGCGCCCTGGAGGAGCAGGCGCGTAATCGGGCCGCCCAATCTCTCAAAAGTTTGCTCGCCCTACAACCGCCCGTCGCTCGCCTGCGATTGGGAGAGCGGGACGTGATTTTACCCGTAGAGCAGATTGTTCCGGGGGACCGACTGTCCGTTCTGCCCGGGGAAAAAATCCCGGTGGACGGGGAAGTCCTCGCGGGAACCAGCGCCGTGGACGAGGCCCTAGTCACCGGCGAATCCCTACCCGTTGCTAAGGGAGCGGGGGATACGGTTCTGGCCGGCGCCCTCAACCAAACAGGAGTTCTAACGATCCAAGCCGTCCAGGTGGGGAGCGGCACCGCCCTGGCCCAAATCGTCGCCGCGGTGCAAGAGGCCCAAACCCGCAAAGCGCCGATTCAACGGTTGGCGGATCTCGCGGCGGGCTATTTCGCCTACGGAGTCTTAACGATTGCCGGTCTAACGGCGCTGGTCTGGAGTATTGGCGGCCGTCTGGGGCTGGAAACCGGGGGCGTTCAACCGGAACTGCTGGGGATTAAATTCGCCATCGCCGTCCTCGTGGTGGCCTGTCCCTGCGCCCTAGGGTTGGCCACCCCCACCGCGATTTTGGCGGCCACCGGCGTCGGCGCCGAATTGGGACTCTTGATTAAGGGGGGAGACGCGCTGGAAACCGCTCAACGGCTGACGATGATCGCCTTTGATAAAACCGGCACCCTCACCCAGGGTCAGCCCCGACTTCAGGCCCTTTTTCCCCGGCCCGGCTCTTCAGAAAAGGAACTGTTACAAGTCGCGGCCAGTTTGGAACAAGGAAGCAGCCATCCCTTCGCCCAGGCGATTTTACAGGCCGCTCGGGAACAGGGCTTGCCGCTCCTCAAGGCTCGGGATTTTCACACCGAGGCCGGCGCCGGGGTTCGGGCCGTTCTGGAGGAGGGAACCCCGATTTTCATCGGCAACTCCGGCTGGCTCAAGGAACAGGGTCTATTCCTATCCAACGACTCGCCTTCGATTCCCGCCGAGTCCACTCTCCTCTACGTGGCCCGAGAACAAACCTGGTTGGGCTGTTTGGCGCTGGCCGATCCTCTGCGGCCGGAAGCGGAGGCAACCCTGGCTCGATTGCGAGCTTTGGGCTTAAAAACCGCCCTTCTCACCGGCGACCGCCCCGAGACGGCCCAGACTGTCGGCGCTCAGTTGCAAATCGCAGAAATTCGCGCCCAAATCCGACCCCAGCAGAAGGCCCAGTGGATTGAAACCTGGCAGAAAGAAGGGGAAATTGTGGCGATGGTGGGGGACGGTATTAACGACGCTCCGGCGCTGGCTCAGGCCGATGTGGGGATTTCCCTCGGCGGCGCCACCGACGCGGCGCTAGAAACCGCGGACATCGTGCTAACGCGGGCCCAATTAGGGGATCTCCTCCGGGCCTTAAGCCTCAGTCGAGCCGCGGTCTGGAAAATTCGCCAAAATCTTTTCTGGGCCTTAGGCTATAATCTTGTCGCCATTCCCCTCGCCGCGGGTCTCTTTTGGCGCTGGGGTCATCTGTCCCTCAGCCCCGGCTGGGCGGCGGCCTGCATGGCGGGTAGTTCCCTTTTGGTGGTGACCAATTCCCTGACCTTAAAACGTTTTCCCAATCGGCTTGAGCCGTAGAATCAGCCCCTAAGATTTACTTAGGCCGGGGATTCACGCTAGGATGGCAGTCTAGAGATCTTTGTGCTTAACCTTAAAAGACTTAAAAAGAGGCTGTTTATGGAAAAAATTTTGGTGATTGACGACGACGCCGAGGTGCGGGAAAACCTTGGGGAGATTTTGTCCATGGCGGACTATGAAGTCGCGACGGCGGCGGACGGGGAAGAAGGCATCGCTTTAGCGAAGGATATACGACCGGATCTGATCCTCTGCGACGTCTCCATGCCCAGACTGGATGGGTACGATGTGCTTGAGTGCATTCAAGAGATACCGGAAATCGCCCTCACTCCTTTGATTTTTCTGACGGGCAACTCCGAGCCTCGCCAACTGCGTCAAGGGATGGAGCTGGGCGCCGACGACTATATTATTAAACCCTTTGACATCGCCGATCTGCTGGCGTCGATTCAGACTCGTCTGGTCAAACAAGCTAAGGTTAAACATAAACTCGAAGAAGAAAAAGCCATTACTCGACAGTTTCAAAAGCTGGCCCAGGAAGGTAAACAAAGCGCTCTGGATAGGGACAACATGATCTTGATTAAAGACCGACTCCTCAATAAAATTGTGGAAAATCTAGGAGACACCGTCAATAAAATCAACCTAGTGGCGTCCTTACTTCAAACCAGCGCCAATTCTCCCGAGCAACGCTCTAAGTATATGGGGATTCTCAAGGAAGAAACGGCCCGTCAGTCTCGTCTACTGGACGAGGTGATCGAACTGCAAAACCTCCTCAAGCCAGAAAATCTGGAAATTTTACAGCGTTACAATCTCTTGTCCTAGCGAAGACTAGGCGCGAAATGGGATGCTCCCCAAGATGAAAATCGGGCTATGGATTTTAGGCGACCAACTTAACTTACAACAAGCGGCGCTGGCGGCCTATCGCGGAATCAAGGCGCAAACGCCGGTTATCCTCATCGAATCTTGGGATTACGCCCGTAGTCGTCCTTACCACCGCCAAAAATTAGTTTTGGTTTGGGCCGCCATGCGCCGCTTCGCCGAGGCCTTAAAAGTCGAAGGTTGGCCCGTGACCTACGCCGGCGCCGAAGATTTCCGAACGCCTCTATTGGCTTGGATTGAAAGGGAGCGGGTTGAGCGTTTAGTCCTGACGGAACCCAAGGATCGTCCCTTTCGGGAGTTCATTGAGACGCTAGATTTGCCCTGCCCCTTAACTTGGTTAGAGAATCAGCATTTTCTCTGGTCAAGGGGGGAGTTTCAAGCCTGGGCCCAGAACCGGCGCCGACTCTTATTAGAAGACTTTTACCGAGCCGGGCGCCGTCGTTTCCAGGTTTTAATGACGGGGGATCAACCCCTGGGGGGGCGCTGGAATTTTGACCCGGAGAATCGCCGGCCGCCCAAAAAGGGATTAACTCCGCCGCCGGTTTTAAGCTTTACGCCCGACGCCTTGACGCAAATGGTCATTGATCAAGTCCGGGCCTTAGACCTCCCTGGTTATGGGGAATTGGAGCCGTTTTCTTGGGGCGTCACTCGGAACCAAGCCCTAGCGGCGTTTCAACACTTTTTAAACCATGGTTTACCCCAATTTGGCGCTTATCAGGACGCCATGGCAACAGGGGAAAGTTTTCTCTGGCACAGTCTTTTATCTCCCTATTTAAACCTCGGGTTACTCTCGCCGCTAGAGTTAATCCGCGGAGCCGAAAAAGCGTTTCAGGACAACCCGGAGCGCCTGCCCCTAAATAGCGTCGAGGGCTTCATCCGTCAAATTCTCGGTTGGCGAGAATATATGTTTGGCTTGTATCATTTCCTCGGCGCCGATTATAGCCAAAAAAATTGGTTTAACCACGACCTACCCCTACCCAGTTTCTATTGGGACGGCTCTCAAACGGACATGAACTGTCTGCGGCAAGTTTTACGACAAGTCGAGGAAACGGGCTACGCTCATCATATCCAGCGCCTGATGATTCTCAGCAATTTCGCCCTGATTAGCGGCGTCTCTCCCCAAGCCCTGAAGAGTTGGTTTCACTGCGCCTTTATCGACGGTTATGATTGGGTCATGCAGACCAATGTTTTAGGGATGGGACAATTCGCCGACGGCGGTCTGCTGGCGTCTAAACCCTACGCCTCTTCGGCGAATTATATTCAGAAAATGAGCGATTACTGCCAAAGTTGCGTCTATAATCCCAAAGCGCGTTTAGGGGAAAGCGCCTGTCCCTTTAACTACTTTTACTGGGATTTCCTCGCCCGCCATCGGGAAAAGTTAGCTAGTTTAGGGCGTATGGGATTGGCGTTGAAAAATCTTGACCGCCTCGATTCTCAAGAATTAGCGCAAATGCGGCGACAGGCTGACGAGTGGCGGCGCTGTTCCCGAAGCAACCGCTTTGAGAAATAGCCGCCTTCGGCGCGTTCGCCCTAGACCGGCGGGCGGGACAGAAATGGCCAAGTCTCGACTAAACTCTAGGGGCGAATCAACAAGCGCCCTAAACAGGAGAGTTCTTGGGCGGTTAAAGCTAAGGCTTCAATTTCCGCGTCTTCCCCTAGATCGACGGTGAGATCCTCTAGAGCAAAATCGAGGCAACCTTGAAGTTCCACCTGAGCCAAGCGCAGGGTTTTAGCGTCGACTAAAGATAAACGCGCTCGGAGAAAAAGGGGCTGGGGCGTTTGCTCCCCCGCGCTTAGAGCGCCTTCTAAAGAAAAGGTTTCCTCCCCTAGGGTTAAATTCTGCCAGTGGACGCGGTAGCGCCGGGAAGCGTCGGCGCCGTTCGCTAGACCTTTCTGCTCCAACAGCGCCGTTAGTAATTCCCCTAGGGCGTTTTGGAATAACTCGGAAGCGAGAGAGGCTTGGAGGTCTTCCTCAGATAAGCGCACTTCCCCCGCCACCTGAATCGGTTCCAATAATTGGAGCGGTTTACCCTTAATCACTTGGCCAATATTAATACGAATATTTTCTCCCCGGAGCAAGGCCCGGCCCAGGCGGAGACCTTGATAGACGGCCTGCTCGGCGCTGAGGGAGACCCGCGGCACATAGCCCTTAAGAATTTGGCGGTCTTGCCCCTGAATATCCACCTCTAAACTTTCCACCCCCTGCACCTGGGAACGAAGCCAGAGACGAAGAGCGGGGGAGAGGATTTTACTAATCAGGGAAGAACCCATGGCGTTGCAGATTACAGATTACAGATTACAGATTACAGATTGGAGATCTCCTTTGTCATCTGATATCCGAATATCGGTCATCCATCGAGGCTTGAAGTGAATCATGAACAGGCTCCGGTTAGCGCCCGCCTTTCTAAAGAGGGTTGGGGGGATAAGCGTTTGATTGCGTTTACGACTTATCCGTAAATGCCATGTTTAAACGGGCCGATCCCCTTAGAGGTCTTAAATTTCATAATTGTTGACAAAGACCTTGGCCTGTTGGGGTTTAATAAATAGGGTTTGGTTCGTTTGCGGGTGTAGTTGGGTAAACTCCTCTCGACTTAGATGAGCGATGACTGACTCTTGTTGGGGTAGCTCTAGTTCAACTTGAACTTCCCAGCCCAGATGGGTAATCCGTCGGACAACCGCCGGGGTTGAACTACCGTTGGCGTGTCGCGAGAGTTGAAAATCGTGGGGGCGCACAAACACTGAATCCGCGTTTTCCGGCAGAGCGTGATGGGGTTCAAACTGAATGGCTGAAGGGGAAAGAACGTTCACTTCTCCAATAAAACTCATCACAAAAGGCGTGGCGGGATGGTCGTAAATTTCCGCCGGAGCGCCGATTTGCTCAATTTTTCCTTGATTCATCACCACAATTTCGTCCGCCACTTCCATCGCTTCTTCCTGATCATGGGTGACGAAGACGCTGGTTAAATGAACCTCGTCGTGCAGGCGCCGCAACCAAGCCCGCAGTTCTTTGCGCACTTTAGCGTCCAGGGCGCCGAAGGGTTCGTCCAGGAGCAAAACCTGGGGTTGAACCGCTAAGGCCCGAGCCAGGGCGACCCGTTGTCGTTGACCCCCGGAGAGTTGGGAAGGATAACGGTTGCCTAACCCCTCAAGCTGAACCAGGGCTAGCAGTTCCTCCACTCGATTTTGAATTAAGCGAGCGGGTTGCTTGCGAATTTCTAAGCCAAAGGCGATATTTTGGCGGATCGTTAAATGTTTAAAGAGGGCGTAGTGCTGGAAGACGAAACCAATGTTGCGTTTGCGAATATCGACATGGGTCGCGTCTTGACCGTTGATAAAAACCTGTCCTCGATCCGGCGCTTCTAAACCGGCGATAGTGCGTAACAGGGTGGATTTTCCCGAACCGGAAGGCCCCAAAAGCGCCACTAATTTACCATCTTTTACCTCTAGATTAATATCGCTCAAGGCTTGGAAAGAGCCAAAGTTTTTAGCGACATCTTTGATAATAATGCTCATAATTTTTTTTGGGGGTAAAAATAAAGGCTTTAATTTGACTTCCCCTCTGGGGAGGGGGCTGGGGGGTGGGTTTAACTCGCTCACTAACCCACCCCTAACCCCTCCGAGGGAGGGGAACCGGAAACACTCATACAATTGTCTTACGATTGATGATGCCCGGTTTTGCGCTCTAAAATTTCCTTGAGAACCAAGGTTACCGCCGCTAATAGGGCCAGAACAACAGCGGCGCTGAAGGCGGATTCGGTTTGGTAGTTTTTGTATTCCTGCTCGACAAAAATAGGCAAGGTGCTGGTTTCGCCTAAAATACTGCCGGAGACTACAGAAACGGCGCCGAATTCCCCCATGGCTCTAGCGTTAGTGAGCAGAACGCCGTAGAGCAAACCCCAGCGGATATTGGGCAAGGTGACCCGCCAGAAAATTTGCCAATCTTTAGCGCCGAGAATACGAGCGGCTTCCTCCTGCTCTGGCCCCATTTCTTCAAGGACGGGAATCACTTCCCGAGCCACAAAGGGCAGGGTGACAAAAATGGTGGCGATGACCATGCCGGGGAGGGCAAAAATCAGGGTAATGTCCCTCGCGTGGAACCAAGAGCCGATCCAACCCTTTTGACCGTAGAGGAGGACGATCATCAGACCCGCCACGACTGGGGAAATGGAAAACGGCAAGTCTAGAACGCTCAAAGCCAAAGCTCGACCGGGAAACTGACGGCGGGCTAAAACCCAAGCGGCGCAGAGTCCAAAGACGGTGTTTAAGGGCAAGGTAATCAGGGTAATCACCACCGTTAACCGCGCCGCCGACTGAAAATTAGGATCTTGCAGCGCCGTCAGAAAGGGATCTAGCCCCCGATGGAAGGCTTCGTAAAAAACGGCGATGGCGGGTAGCGCTAAAACCAAAACGAGATAGACGACAGCCGCGCCAATGAGGAAAAATTTAGGTTTAATCCAGCGCATAACGACGTCCCCATTGTTGTAAGAGATTAATGACTAGTAGCAGTAGTAAAGAAACTATCAACAAAACTGTCCCGATAACGGTGGCTCCGGCATAGTCGTATTCCTCTAGGCGCTCAAACACCAAAACCGGAGCGATTAAGTCATGGAACGGAATATTTGAGGCGACTAAAACCACGGAGCCGTATTCCCCCACGGCCCGGGAAAATCCTAGGGCGATTCCTGTTAAAATTGGCGGCAACAGCGGGGGAAAAATCACTCGCCAAAAGGTCTGCCATTCCGTGGCGCCGAGGGACCAGGCCGCTTCTTCCGCCTCTTCTTCCAACTCCGCCAGCACCGGCTGGAGGGTTCTAACCACAAAGGGTAACGAAATAAACACCATCGCCACAAAGACCCCTAAACGGGTGAAGGCAATTCTGACGCCAAAGGGCGCGAAGAGTTGACCGACCCAGCCCGTTTCGCTGTAAAGAGTCGCTAACACTAAGCCCGCCACCGAGGTGGGCAAAGCGAAGGGTAAATCCACCGCCGCGTCCAGAATTTTACGCCCCGGAAATTGATAGCGAATCAATACCCAAGCCACTAAAGTTCCCAGAACTCCGTTCAGCGCGCCCGCTAACAGCGCCGTGACAAAGGTGACGTTATAGGCTGAGAGGGCGACGTCCGCGGTGGCGACGCGCCAAAATTCCTCCGGCCCCAAAGTTAGAGATTTAGCGACCAGCGCCCCGATGGGTAACAGGAGGATCAGCAGTAGGTAAACAACGCTCAGCAAACCCGGCGCTGAAATTCGGGAAAGAAGCGTTACGGCAGAAGTCAAAAGATCTCGCCTCGGTCTCTTGGGAAAATCGGTCATTACCATCCGTCCGGCTCCGCGTCTAGCACTCGGATATTCAACTCCGATAAATAAATCAAGGCGTCTTTAATCGATTGCTCGGCGCCGACCAGAGAAAGCTGAAACCAGCCGCTGGCGCGACCGTTGCCCCCTAAAAGCGCCGCTAGGATATTCACGTCTAAGTTAAAGCGCTTAGCCAGTTCGGAAATAATCGGCTCCTGATGATACTGGTTAGGAATTTCTAGGTGAATTTTGGTTTGCATTGAACGGTCGGGATCGGCGCTGGGGAGTGGAAACAGTTGAGGTTTAAACATGGGCAATGCTGGCAATAAAACGAACAACTTAGCATTTAAAATTTGTGTGTGAATTTGATCCCCCTAAATCTCCCTTTACAAGGGGGACTTTGAAGGCCGGTTCCCCCCTTTCCAAGGGGGGCTAGGGGGGATCGCCATTGGATTGGTTTCACCACTCATTTAGTCTGACTATAACGGCTTTTAAAGCCATTACTTTGCCTTAAAAATTTGGTCAAAAACTCCTCCGTCACTAAAGAATTTATCCTGAACTTTTTGCCAGCCGCCAAAAGCGTTGATGGTATACAACTTAGGGACTTTAGGAAATTTCCCGGCGTATTTTTTGGCGACGGCGCCGTTAACGGGACGAAAACCCGCCTTGGCGAATTCTTCTTGGGCTTCCGGCGTGAAGAGATATTTCGCAAAAGCGGAGGCCACCGCTTGGGTTCCTTTTTTATCGGCGTTTTTATCCACCACCGCCACCAGAGCGTCAATGGAAATATTTACCGGCGGAATAATATAGGGTTCCTTCGCGCCTTTAGCCTGGGCCAGTAAAATCTCATTTTCATAGTTGAGCAAAACGTCCCCTTGTTTTTGTTTATAAAAGACGTCCGTGGCTTCCCTCGCGTCCTTCGCCAGCACGGGAACGGCGTTATAAACCTGGGTGGTAAAGGTTCTCGCTTTCGCTTCCGAGCCGCCGGTTTGGGTGACAGAACCCCAGAGACCCATAAAGTTCCAGCGGGCCACCCCGGAGGTTTTGGGGTTGGCGGTAATCGTTTTCACTCCGGGACGGGCCAAATCCGACCAGCCTTTAATTTTTTTGGGATTGCCGGGGCGAGTCACCAGGGCGATGACGGAGCGAGTGACGACGCCGTTGTTGGGGACTTCCTTTTGCCAACCGGGTTTGATCAGACCGGCTTGTTCAATCTTTTTAATGTCGGACTCTAGGGGCAGTTGGACGATGTCCGCGTCTAGCCCGTCAATGACGGCCCGGGTTTGGGAGCCGGAGCCGCCATAACTTTGCTTAAAGGTGACGGTCTGGTTTTTCTCCTTTTTCCACTGGGCGACGAACTTGGGAATGATTTTGTCGTAGGCGCTCCGGGTGACGGCGTAGGACACCAGGGTCACTTCTAGATTTTGGGGATTGCGTTGGCTCAACAGGGGAGCCGGGGCCAGTTGGCTGGCGATCAGACCGGCGCCGGTCAGTCCCCCTAGGGACAACCACAAGACTGCTTTCATAGACCTCCATCCCAGCGGGATTCAACTGGGGGCGAATTAGAGAAAAAACTTAAAACATTTAAGATGCGAGTCATCTTAAAACATTTAAGATGCAATTGCAAGTAAATTTTGAACGCGGTAGCGAACGATTCTCCCTGTGCCAAGATCAAAACAAGGCTGGGCCGTCCTTCGGGGTTCCCGGCTGTTGTGATTCACGCAGGCCTATGGCGCAACCTATACCGATTCCACCCTCCGGCTTGGCGGAGAAATTAATTCAAGAGTCTTACTTATTTCAAGGTTTAGCGCCGTCAGCCCTGGCGGAGCGCCTAGCCCCCCTAGATCTCAAAATTGAAACCCTCTTTTCCAACCGTCCGGTTTACACGGCTTTTTTGCCCCAGCAAAATCTCGACAGTCTCTATGTCATGCTGGACGAGGGTTTGGTTATCACTCGCACCACCCCTTTAGACCGAATCATCGCCCTCAACTACGCCGGGAGTTGCTTTGGACTGCGAAGTCTGCCCTTTAGCTACGGGTTAGCCGCCCGGACGTTTCCCTGCTTAGTGGAAGCCTACAAGACCGCTCATGTTCTCAAAATTCCGGCGCCGGTCATTCAGGAGATCTATCAAGAGAGCGCCGATTTTCAGGAGCGCTACCGTCAACTCTTTGAACTCCAACAAAAATTTGAATATCATCTGCTCAACTGCGGCGCTTATCCGCCCCAGGCGGTGGCCAGTCTTCTGCGGGGCTTAATTTATCAGGAGCGGGAATTGGGCCGCCAACCCAACCCCCAGGGTCGCTATATTTTTGATCTACCCGTGGACGTCATCGCCCGGGCCTGCCAGTTAAACCAACGCACAGTGGAGTTGGTGTTAAAGGGAATGCGACAAGTTAAGCTGATCGCCCCTTGTAAAACGGAAGGGGACGACGCGCTGGAAATTTTGTCCCCCGAAGGACTCAAGGAAGTGTACGGCGCCACTCGGGAAAAAGTCGGTTGGTGGCCCCTGCGTTAAAAAACGCCAGTATAGCGATGAGGATACCGCTCAACCCGGCCGATATTCCGCCCAGGTTTTTGGCGTTTCGCTGACCCGGACGGACGCCAGTTGGGGCCAGAGGGGCTTGGCTTTTTGGAAGAGGTAATAAGCGAGGGCTTCGGCGGAGGTGGCGCCGGGCAAAACGTCGTTGAGGTGGCGGTGGTCTAACTCCCGGTCGATCAGCGCCTGAAAGGGCTTCAGGTCGTTGTAATCCGCCACAAAACCAATGGGATCTAGGGTTTCGGCGCTGAGAATCAATTCGACAATGTAGTTATGGCCATGGAGACGCCCGCAGGGATGCTCCGCCGGGACGCCCTCGATAATATGGCTGGCGCTGAAGTGAAACTGTTTAGTAATCGTAAACATAAAACAGATTACAGAGATCAGACTACAGATTTCGGGCATGACTTCAGCATACTTCGACCTCTGCGCTGATTGAGCGTAGCCGAAACCAGCCTTGATAACTGGTAACTGGTAACTCGTAACTGATAACTGATATCCGTCATCTGTCGTCCGAAAGCAACCAGTCCCGTAGGGGGCCGAAGACTCGGTCATAGGGGAGAGAAAAGGTTTTTAGGGGTAAATCCTTTTGATTGCTCAGAATAATAATGGCGCCCTGAAAGGCTTGAAGACGAGTCAAAAAGTCCTTCACTTCGGGCGTTTCCGGTTGACCGTTGGCGTAGTCTAAACAGAGGAGGAGACAGTGGTCGGCCCGTTGGCGCTGGAGTTGGTGCCAATAGAGGCGGAGCTTGGAGGGGCTGTCGGGAATGCCGTGGATAAATTCAGGACAGCCCTGGGAGAGCATTTGGTCGTAAATATCCACGCTCGGATCCTGGGGACTGAGAAATTGCCCGGCGTCGATCCAAAGAGTCTGGAGGGGTTTAGCGTCGACGGCGAGGCTGTCTAGTTGCGCAATTAACGCCTGGCGCTCCCGCTGGCGGCGGGCCGGGTCGCTGTGAGGTTCCCCCTTGAGGGGGCGCTGATGCCAGGCTTGGTAGAAAACGGGGAAGGGTAGGCGCTGGGCGCAGTGCCAGAAAAATTCCCAATCCGCCGCCGTATTTTGTCCGTAGGGGCGCCGGCAACAGTCCCGCAGTTGGTGGATGGCGCCCGTTAGCATTTTGTTGGGTAGAATCCGTTGGAGGCACTCGGCGATCAGCAAACGCAGTTGCGGATCGGTTTGACTACGGAAGAGTTCTAGCAAGACCTGGGAAACTTCTTTATTATCCTGGGCGATTTTCCCTAAACTCCCCACAATGGCCCGCAGAAGCTCCCGAGACGGTTGACCGGACGCCGTCCGCAAAAGCGCCGCCATGGCCGCGGGGTTATTGACGCCGATGATCCCCAAACTTTCCGCCGCCATCACCCGGACGTCTTGGCTCTGACCGTTGTGGAGTAGGTGAATGAGCGCCATCAGCGCCGTGAGGTTGCCGGGGTCGATAATCCCTAAACTGGCGGCCGCTTGGCGCTGGACAAATTCGTCTTGCCCTTTTTTGAGCAATGTTAGCAGGGCGTTAATGGCGTTGGGGTTGCCGGGATCGAGGCGCCCCAGCAGTTCGGCGTGTTCCTGACAGGCGTGCAAATCTTGGGTTTGCCCTAAACGGTAGATTAAGGCTTGCACAGCCCACTCGTTGGCGGGATCGAGCTTAACCAAGGCGTCGATGGTTTCCTTCAGCAATCCTTCCGCCGAGTCCGTGAGGGGTTCCGTCAAGAGGCGCTGGAGCAAGCCTTCCAGCGCCGTTTTCGCCCTGAGACTCTCCCCGCCGGTTTTGCTGAGACTACTGACCGCCAGCCATTGCAGAAAAATATCTTCCTCGGGTTGGAGGAGTTGGGCTAGGGCGTCAATATCGGCGTCGCTGGGATTTTTCAATTCTCCTAAACTATAAATCGCCTGTTTACGGAGGTCGGGGTCGGTTTTGTCCTGGAGAAACCCCCGGAGCGCCGACAGCGCCGCGGGATTGCCGGGGTCGATTTTTTCTAACGTTTCCGCCACTTGACACCGCGGAGCGCCGTTGGCGGAACGTCGCAATTGTTGGAGTAAGCTGGCGATGGCCAGATCATGTCCCTCGGCGATTTGCACTAAAGTCTCTAAAACTTGACGCCGGCTTTGGGCGGGCAAGGATTGATTTAGGAGATCTAAGAGGGTTTGAATAACGGAAGGGTTTCCCTGGCCAATTTTGCCCAGGCCCTGAAGCGCCGTTCCCCAACTCGGGGACTGACTTCCTGCGGATAACGCCTTCAAAAAGACCCCTAAGGCCCCTTCGCGCCCCGGAGCCAGTTCTCCCAGGGTTTCCGCCACCGGGAACCGAAGACCGGAGGTTTCCAACAGCGCAAGTTGGCGCTCTAGTCCCGTAATGACCGTCTCTACCCCTTGGCCCCACTGCCGTAACAGTCTCAGAAGTCGTCGGTATTCTTCCTCTGTTTCGGCGCCGTCTAGCCGCGCTAGCAAGATTTCCCCTCGCTGATGGGGATCGGTTTTTTCCAAAAGGGTTTGGGCCAGGCGCTCCTTACTCGGCGCAAGCTGGGGCTGGGCGGCCCAGTCCGCCAAGGTTTTAAGCGCCGTCTGGGCCTGGGGACAATCCGGCAATTCGCCACAGGCCAAAACCGCGACCTTCAGCGCCTGGAGGCCGTAGAAATTTTCCGGGCTACAACCGTCCTGGAAATTCAAAAGCGCGTCTAAAAAGTCCCGGCGCTCTTCTTCGGGAATATCGGTCCGGCCCAACCAAAAAGCGATGACCGAGCGCCACTGCGGCTCAAGCGCGCGGTAGTTGACCCGATGAACGTCCCAAAAGAAACGCCAATCCCGGATCGCCAGCGCCGTGAAATAGTCCCGGAAGGAGCGGTCGAAAAAGCCGTAGCCCCGTTCCCAGGCGCCTTCCCACAGCAGACCCCTCGGAATCAGCCAGCCCAGTTGGAGCGCCAGACGCAGGAGGGGCGAATTTTTGCCGAAGACAGTCTCCACATCCGCTTGGGAGAGGGGTTGGTTTCCGTCCCGACCCTCTAGCAGTAAATATTGCCCCAATTTGCCAAAGATTTCCGTCAAAGCGCGGCGCTGTTCCCGATTGGTTACGGCCTCCTCCGCTTTCCATTCAAAAAACGCCTGAGTTAAAAGGGCGTAGAGTTGGGCGCTGTTCTCGGGAAATTGACTCGGAGCGGATTGCCAAACTCGACAAAATAAGATCAAGCGAATCGGCGCTGTCAACCATTGGGCGATGGAGCGGGATTGGGGCGCCTGAAGGCGAGCCATCAGAGCGGCGGCGTCGGCGTCGGATCCGGCGGCGGAGAAGTAGTCCCCGATAGCCGCCGCAATCAAGTTTGAGTCTTCAAACTCTTGAATGCGGTAACGCTCAAACCCCGCCAACCCCTTCGGATCGCTCCGGCGGGTTTCGGGGCGACAGGTGAGAATAACGTTTAGACGGGGCCACGCCTGCAAAGAGGCTTTGAGGAGGGAGAGGGGCCCGGTCTTAACGCCGTTGGGGGTATCCCAGTAAAGGTAATCCAGACCGTCCGCTAAAAGCCACACTCGCCCTTGACGCAAAAGCTCCTTGAGACCGCTTTGCCAATCCGCTAGGGCGCCGTCCTCTCCCTGCCTAGCCTGCTCTAGCCAAGGGCCAAAAAGGTAATCCCCTAGAGAAATATTTTTTAACTGCTGGGGGTTAATCCAAAGAGGCAAACCCTCCTGAGGATGGGCCAGAAGATAGGCGGCGACATGTTTGAGAAAGAGGGTTTTCCCGGTTCCCGCTTCCCCCTCGATGACTAGGCGACGACCCTGAGGCCCGGGCAAATCCAGCTCCAGCAATTTATGCATTAACGCCTCGGGATCATAACTATCGATCCCGTTTCCTCCCCCCTGGGAACCATAGCGCGCGGGGAAAATTTTCAGGGTGCTCGGTAGAGGAGTCGCCAAGGGAGCCGCGACGTTAGGCAACGTGTTGACCGAATTGCTGGGCAAAAATCGCTCTAGCATGGTCTGGCAAATCCGAGACCAGTCTGGGCTAAACTGCCCCTGAAGTTGAGGGGGGGAGGGAGGAAGAGTCATGGCGCTCGCCAGGGGAAGCCGGTAGTAGCGAAGGGACTTCTGAACCAGCAGGGGGTCAAAAAACAGGCTCCCTCTTTAGTTTTACCCTATAATGTCCCCGGGTAATGTCACCCGACCGAGGGAATTAATCTCCCGAAAATTGTCGGCAAGAGCCAACCTGAATGGCCTTTAAGCTTGCGCATACTTGTACTTTGCTCGACGGTAATATTTGTAGTAGTAATTGTACTTGCTATTGGCGTGGTTCGCTCCGTTAGCCACCACCCCAATGATGGGAATATTGGCGATTTGCATTTCGTTAGCCACCTGTTTAATCAAGTCTCGGTTGGTTTTATCCATGCGCACCACTAACAACATGCCGTCGGCCTGACGGGCTAGCAGTTTGGTGTCCGTAATCCCCAGCAGGGGCGGCGCGTCCACCACCACTAAGTCAAACTCGCTCTCCCAGCGCTCGATCAGTTGGGTCAGACTTTGGGAAGTCAGGAGTTGGTTGGGGTTCAGCGCCCGTTGGTCGTTGCGAATCACGAATAAATTATTGCCCATGGCGATGGGTTCCATACTCTGCACGTCTTCCTCCAGATCTTGGGTATCTTCCCCAATGAGCCGGGCTAGGGTCGCCCACCGATTTCCCTGGGGAAAATAGCGGTCTCCGTCAATCAGGAGCACCCGTTGTCCTAAATTAGCGGCGCCTTTAGCTAGAAAAAAGGAAGTGGTGGATTTTCCTTCCCCCGGAATGGCGGAACTGACCACAATGGAGCGGTAGGGGCGGCGCTCCCGCATTAAGAAGAGGTTAGTGTAAAGCAGGGAAAAGGCTTCCAAAAAGACGGCGCCGATAGGCGTCTGGCGGTCATTCGTAATCAGGGTCTTCCTGTCGCGGCTCAGTTTGGGCAGGGTGGACATAAAAGGAATCATCCCCAGAACCGGCAACCCAGTTTTTTCGGTAATGTCGTCGGGATCATGGAACGCCCGGTCAAGATTTTCCGCCAACAGCGCCGCGGCGACGCCGGCCGCTAGGCCTGCTAGACTGGCCGTCAGGAGATACTGAACCACGTCGCTCCGGGCGGTTCCCGGCTCTTCAATCTTGCTCACTAAGCGCCAGGGCGTAAAGCGCCGAGCCGCCTCAATTTCCAGCGCCTGCCGGGCTGATAGCAGAGCGGTGAGGCTTTGGTTGGCGATCTCCATCTCTCGGGTTAAGGTAGAATACTGGCCCGTCGAGCGAGCAAAATCTTGAACCGCCTGTCGAGCTTGCGCTTCGCTAGCGTAGACCGCTTTTTGGCGAGCCAGCGCTTGGGTGCGGGCGTTAGCCGCGGCGATCAATTGGGCGGAGGTTTCGGCGCGGCGGCTATTATTGGCGACAAAAATATCTGTCAGGGGCTTGTCGGGTTTAGGAACGTCCTTCAGGGCGATTCTGGCTTCTTCGTTGATCAGGGGGAGTAAGTTTTTGCGCTCTTCTTTGAGTTGTTGAATGCGAAAATTTTCCTCGGTGTAGCGGACAGATTCTGCGGCTAACTGGGCGTCGATTTCCCGCAGTTTGCCAATAAGACTCATATAACGGCTAGATTCCGTCAGGGCGTTAATCGTCAGCGCCTCGTTTTGGCTAACGCCCAACTGCTTGCGGAGATTCTCGTAAAGAACATTAGCCTGTTGCACTTCGGCGTCTACCGCCTGACGATTTTTATTGGCTTCAATCAAAGATTGGGAGAGAATTTCTCCCTGGGCTTGGGGATTGATAAACCCGGTTTTCAGCCGAAAGTTTTTCAGTTGCTCTTCAAGATCGGCGATTTTTTGCTTAATCACCGGAATTTGTTTATCCACAAAGGAGAGTCTTTGATTGGTGGAAATAGCCTGATCCTCTAGGGCGTTACTGACATAGGTTTCCGCCAGTCGACTCAGGACGAACTTAACTAACTTGGGATCGCCGCTGGAGTACCCCACTTCAAGGAGATTAGTGCCCTCAATTTGCCCAATCCGTAGTCCCTCTAAAATATAGTTTTCCGAAAAATTTTGACCCGCCGGACTCCCCTGAAAAAACTCTTTGCGCACCTGTTCCGCCACCGGCCCCAAGTGACGGGAACTGCGCATCATCTGAACCTGAGTTTGATAGTAGGTGTTATCTCGCCCCTGGTTGAGGAGTTGTTGAGCGCCGGCTAGGGGATTGGGGGCTTCGGCGCTGGGAGCCTGCACCAACAGGCGGAAACTTTGAAAATAAACGGGGGGTTTAGAAAATTGTTGCCGTCCCACAACAGTTCCCACAATTAAACCGACTCCTAGAATGATCCACCAGCGCCGCCGGAGAATGCCGATAATATTGGAAATATCAAAACCTTCGTCCTCTTCGGCTGGATAGCCGCCGCCCTCCTGCGCCAAAGGATTCTGCAAAATCGGGTAGCGATTGCCAGCCGGCGCTAGGGGATATTTTTGATTGGGGGCGGTCTCAAATTGGAGGTCGGGCATAGGGGCGGGAGAGAATATTGTGGATTCGAGAGGTTAAGACCTTGGATTCAGCTCCGGATCAACAAGATTGAGCAGAAATTAAGTTTACTATAACCGAAGAGCTAAAGATTGACAGTAGTTTTTTAAACCTAAAACTGCGGGATGCGCCTTTAATAATAAGCGCCGGTTTTACGGTGGTGGATAGCGGTGAGACCGTCTCGCAGAACTTGTCCGCCCTGGACGACGGCGTAGAGGAGCCAGTGGTCTCCGCATTCTAGACGACTCTCTACTCGGCATTCCAAATAGGCCAGCGCCGCCTGCAGAATCGGCGCTCCGTTGGGCGCCGGTTGAGTCTCGACTCCCTGAAAACGGTCTTCGCCGGGTTGGAAGGGTTTGAGGAAGTGTTTCATCAGGGTTTGGCATTGACCCTCCCCCAGAATATTGAGGACAAAGGGTTGACCGACATAGAGTAAGGACTCGATGGCCCGCTCCTTAGCCACCGCCACCGTTAAACCGGGGGGTGTAAAGGTGGCTTGAGATACCCAAGATGCTAGCATAGCCCCCTGAATATCGTCTTGACGGGTGGTCACAATACAGAGAGACCCCACTAGGCGCCCCAGCGCCTGCTCGGCCCGGGCGGACTGGGATTCGCTGACGGAGGACTTGGGCTGACTGGCCCTTTGGGCTTTTTTCAGCGCCTGGGCAAAGTCCGTGCCCGTCTCTTCGCAGATTTTAAGAATTTGAGGCGTGGGAGCGAATTTAACCCGGAGCGTTTCAAAACCGAAACGATAGCCGCCGTCCCGAAATTTGGCTTCGAGATAGTCCAAAGCCTCGCCGCTCCAGCCAAAGGAGCCAAAAACGCCGCAGAGTTTCCGCGGTTCCGCCTCCGCCAGGGTAATGCCCAGCGCCGTTTGGATGGGGGTGGGGGCGTGACCGCCTAGGGTGGGGGAGCCAAAGATAAATCCGGCGCAGTGGCGAATGGCTTGTTTAATCTCCTCGGCGCTGGCGGTTTCGGCGTTGAGGGCTTCCACGGCCACCCCCGCTTTAGTAACGCCTAACGCGATGGCCTGGGCGAGGGTGGCGGTGTTGCCATAGGCGGAGGCGTAGATGAGGGCGACTCGAAGATCCCTGCGGCTCTGTTGCTCTAACCAGTGGGCGTAGGCCTGTTTCACCGCCTGAAGCCCGTAGCGAATCAGGGGGCCGTGGCCGGGGGCGTAGAGGCGAGCGGGTTTGAGGTTCAGTTTCTCCAGCGCCGAAAGAACCTGCTGGGGCGTCGGCGCGAGCAGACAGTCAAAGTAATAGCGCCGGTCTTCTTGATACACCGTCCACCCTTCGTCCAACACCTGATCCCCGCAGACATGAGCGCCGAAGAGTTTGTCGGTAAAGAGAATTTGGGTGAGAGGATCGTAAGTACAGAGAAGATCGGGAAACCGGGGATTCGGCGCCGGGATAAATTCAAGACAATGGCCCCGCCCTAGCTCTAAGGTTTCTTCGGTTTTAATAATTTTCAAGGGCGGAACTTGCCCTTCGCAGATTTTTTCCAAATTGAGCGCCGCTGGATTGGAGCAGACCACGGTTAACTGCGGCGCGAGTTCTAGCAAGGCTCTCAGGGTGGCGCCCCGGTTGGCGTTAACATGCCCCAAAATTAGGTAATCAAGCTGGGTCAGGTCAAAGCGAGCCCGCAAAGCCTCTAAAAAAATATCGGTGAAGGATTCCCCCGGCAGATCCACCAACGCCCGTAAATCCCCGGCAATCCAAAAGGCGTTAGCCGTCGCGCCCCGTTGACGACCGTACTCTACCTCAAACTTGAGGCGCTCCCAGGTGCGGG
This sequence comes from Cyanobacteria bacterium RI_101, assembly GCA_016471375.1. Taxonomy (GTDB): domain Bacteria; phylum Cyanobacteriota; class Cyanobacteriia; order Cyanobacteriales; family Microcystaceae; genus Synechocystis. The sequence goes on along the minus strand of WGLZ01000040.1, from coordinate 13,176 downwards.
CCCGCAAAGCCGTCGTGTCCTGAGCTAGGGGAAAAACTTGCACGTCTTTGGGCGCCATAGGGATACCCCTCAAAAAAATGGAGACGAGGGCCATTATCAATCATCTTGGGGCGCTTCTCCCCTAGGCGTTTTTTAAAGAAAGACTCGGCTCCCCGTTTTGCCCCCGGAGAGTTCTTTAACCCATAAAATGATTAAGTTTTGTATCTTTTTGAGAAGTTACCGACACTAACTGCGGAGCGTCGCCCCCCACTGACTTGCCAGCGCCGAGCGAATGCGGTTATGGGCGGGTTCCACGTCCTCGTCCGCGAGGGTGCGGTCGGGAAGACGGTAAGTGAGACTAAAGGCCAAACTGCGTTGTCCCTCCGGCACGTTCTCCCCTAAATACTGGTCGAACAACTCGGCGCTTTCTAGCAGACCCTGACCCGCTTTCTCCATGGTTTGTACCAGTTGAGCGGCGGAAACCGTTAGAGGAGCGAACAGCGCCAGATCCCGAGTCACGGGGGGATAGGGGGAATAGGGCTGGAAGGGCTGGGTTCCCTGACTGGCCAGCGCCGCGTAGAGGACGTCGAGGTTGAATTCAAAGGCGTAAACCGCGTCCATCAGATCCTGTTCCCGGCGCAGTTGGGGGTGAAGTTGACCAAAGCGCCCCAACCGTTCCTTGCCTAGGGTCAAAACCGCCGTCCGGCCGGGATGGTAACGGTGGTCGCCGGGGTCGGCCCTATAGGTTGGGTTCAAACCTAGGCGCTCGAAGGCGCTGTCTAACCGGCCCTTGGCTTCATACCAAGTCAGGGGTTCCGATTTGCCGCCCCGAGTCCAGCGCCCCTGGGGAAAGGCGTCGCCCCCCAAAATCCCCGCCAGGGCTTCCCCTTCCTGAATCTCTTCCCCGTCTCGCCAGAAAATCCGACCCATTTCAAAGGCGTTGAGCGCTCCGTTGCCCTGGGCCTGGTTGTAGGCGAAGGCGGTAATTAGTCCGTCTAATAAGTTAGTCCGTAACGCGCCGTACTCCGCCAGCAGGGGATTGGCCAGAACCACCTCCGGCCCCTGGGGTTTAACCAAAGAATAATGAACCACCTCCGTTAAGCCCGCCGCTTCCAGGACGGCGCGAACCCGGCGCTGGCTTTGAAACTCGGGGGAGAGAACCCCCGGCACGGTTTTAGCCGGTAACTGAGGCAGAAAATGGTCGTAGCCGTAGAGCCGGGCCGCTTCTTCAATTAAGTCAATTTCCCGCTCCAAATCTCCCCGGCGGTGGGGCGGAACCGCGACGCTCCAGACTAGGGGATCGGTTTGGCTTGGGGTTAACTGACAACCCAGCGCCGTTAAAATACGTTCCGCGTCCTCCGCTGGAAAAGCCTCTCCTTCTCCGTCGGCGCTTTTAACGGGCCCTAACACCGATTGGAGGCGGGTTAAGCGCAGGGTAATGGGTTGCGGCTCTTCCTGGGGCCGATAATCGGCGCTGGCCTGTCCCTGAATTTCCCCCCCCGCGACTTCCCGCAATAAATCCAGCGCCCGTTGACAAGCTGTTTCCAACTGCCAAGGATTAACCCCCCGCTCGTAACGGGTGGAAGACTCGCTCCGTAGATTTTGGCTTTTGCCGGAGCGCCGAATGGCGACGGAGTTAAAGAGGGCCGTTTCTAGCAAAATATTTTGAGTCCCCTCGTCCACCTCCGTGGCGGCGCCGCCCATCACCCCCGCCAGCGCCACCGGTTGATCGTTAGCGGTAATCAACAAATTTTGGGGCGTTAACTCCCGTTTTTGCCCGTCCAGAGTTTCCAGACTTTCCCCCGGTTGGGCGAAGCGAACCCCCAGGGTTAAGGGGTCTTGCTGAACTAAAGCTCGCAGTTTATCCCAGTCAAAGGCGTGGAGGGGTTGTCCCCACTCCAGCAGAACATAGTTGGTGATATCCACTACATTATTAATGGGACGGACGCCGCCGGACTGAAGGCGCCGTTGTAACCAGGGAGGGGAGGGGGCGATTTTTACCCCGGTGACTAGGGTTCCGAAGTAGGCGGGACAAGCTTGAGGATTGCTAATCTCAACGCTTAACCCCGGAGCCGGTTTTAACTCTTCGGGTTGAACCTCCGGCAGGGTTAACGGCGCTCCCGTCAGCGCCGCTACTTCCCGAGCAATGCCCGTTAAACTAAGGGCGTCGGCCCGGTTGGCCGTAGGGCTGATTTCAATAATGACATCGTCTAGACCTAACAGGGGCCGGACGTCTTGCCCCGGCGCTAACTGGGGGTCGGTGAAAATATGAATACCCTCGGAATTTTTCTCTAACCCCAACTCCGCCAGAGAACAGATCATGCCTTCCGACCGCTCCCCCCGCAACTTGGTCGGTTTGAGCTTTAGATCCACTGCGGGCAAATAGGTTCCCACGGTGGCCACGGGGACGAGAATATCGCCCCGGACATTGGCGGCGCCGCAGACAATTTGCAGAGGGGCCTCTTGACCGACATCCACCTGACAAAGACTAAGTTTATCGGCGTTGGGATGTTGTCGGCGCTCCAACACCTTGCCCACCACCACCCCGTCGGCCCAGGCGCGACGGTCTTCGATCTCCTCCACTTCCAGCCCGGCGATGGTGAGTAATTCTGCTAACTCCTCGGGGGATTGGGAAAATTTCGCCAAAGTCTGGAGCCAGTTAACGGAGATCCGCATGGGCTAAATCCTTTAAAATACTGGGGTAGAGCGCAATCATTGTATCGCGGGTTGTGTTAGCCTGAAAATAGCTCCAGAACTCGACAAAAGCGCTCAGTTTCTCCTAGTTTTCACGGAAGTTTGTAGGCTCTTAAGTTTTTTAGGCTTAATGGCTGGCCCGTTAAATCCCCAAAATTCCCCCTAGCCCTAGGGTCAACGGGCGTTTACCCCCCTCTCCCGGTCCTGCGCGATGAGTTACTGCGTTAATCCTTCCTGCCCCCATCCCAAAAATCCTAACGACGTGCAGGTTTGCCAAGCCTGCGGGGGAAAATTACGGCTCAATGGGCGCTATCAGGTTCTGGGGTTATTGGGAAAAGGGGGTTTCGGCGCCACCTTCGCCTCGGCGGACGTGGGTTTACCGGGAACGCCCATCTGCGTGGTCAAGCAACTGCGTCCTAACACGGACGATCCTAATGTTTTCCGCATGGCTAAGGAACTCTTCGAGCGGGAGGCCCAGACCCTGGGCAAGGTGGGGAATCATCCCCAGGTGCCCCGTCTGCTGGATTATTTTGAAGAAGACCAGCAATTTTATTTAGTCCAGGAATACGTTAAGGGTCATAACCTCCACCAGGAAGTCAAAAAACACGGCCCCTTCAGCGAAGCGGGCGCTAAACAATTTCTGGAAGAACTGCTCCCCATCCTCACCTATATCCACTCTCAAAAGGTGATTCACCGGGATATTAAACCCGCCAACCTGATTCGGCGCCAGACCGATAGCAAGTTAGTCCTGATTGACTTCGGCGCCGTTAAAAATGAAGTTAACTCCGTTCTCGCCTCCAACACCTCCGCCCAAACGGCGCTGACGGCCTTCGCCGTGGGCACCGCCGGTTTCGCTCCCCCGGAACAGATGGCGATGAGGCCGGTTTACGCCAGCGATATTTACGCCGTGGGCATTACTTGTCTTTACCTCTTAACGGGCAAAACCCCCAAGGAAATGGACTGTAATCACCAAACCGGGGAAATCGACTGGGAAAAATACGTCACCGTTTCAGAGTCCTTCGCCACCGTGATTAAAAACATGCTGGAACTGTCGGTGCGACACCGCTACAAATCCGCCCAGCAGGTGTTGGACGCTATGCAGACCCTCCCCTACGAAGAGGGCATGCGCCAGGGCTTAATCTCGGCGCCGGTTTCCGGGGGTCATAACGCCCCTCCCTCCACTGGTTTTTTGTCCCCCGCGGAACCCTCCACTCGTCTCGGTCGCGGCGCTCCTAGCACTTCTTTTAACAGCGGTATGCAAACGGGCATTAAAACCCGAACCCATTCCACTAACCTGAATCCCCCCGCCGAGACCACCCGCCTGTCTCCCGCGCCCGCCCGCAAACCCTCCCCCAACGCGGCGTCGACGCCCCGACCGGCGGTGAACGGCGGTATGGATTTTAACGTGGCGATGAAGGGCAGTCCCAAACGGGATCGGCGCTCGGTGGACACGGTGATTCAAAACCAGCCCGTCCAGTGGAATAGCAAAAGTTTCCTCAGCGCCTACGAAAAGGGGCAACGGGACTTTGCCGACCAAGATCTACAGGGGCTAACCCTCCTCAAAGGCTTTCTCCCGGCCATTAACTGTTATCAATCCAACCTCACCCGGGCTAATTTCCAAGGCTCGGATCTGACTCGGGCGGATTTTGGCAAAGCGACTTTAACCCAAGCCAACCTAAAAGACGCAAACCTGTCCGACGCCTATTTCGGCTACGCCAATCTAGAAGGCGCCGATTTTCGGGGCGCCAATCTGCAGGGCGCTAATTTTAAATACGCCAATATCCGCGGCGCCAATTTCTGCGGGGTGGATCTCAGTTCCACCCAAATCAACCCCGACCAACTATCGATGGCGAAAACCAACTGGCGCACGGTGATGCCCAACGGTAAACGGGGCTGGTAACCGGAGGGTTAAATATCCTTGGACAGCGCCGGTTTGAGGATAAAGCGGTAGAGCAGATACAGGAAAGTCGCGGAAATGGCGACGCTGATTAAAGAGGCCACCAGGTGCAAGACTTTAGTCAGTAAAGATAGGGAAACGGAAATTAAAACAACGGCCACAATCACTTTGACCGGCGCCGGCAACTTCTCAAACCAGAGTTGGAATTGCCGGAGTTGCAGACGCAAGGCGCTGGGAACCGTCTCGGCGCCGGGCAGTTCGGGGTTAATTTCCACTTCTACCGGGGGCGTTTCCGTGTCAAATTGGGAAGGATTAGGAGAAGTCATGGCGCGGGCAGTCTCGGTCAAAACAATAATGGGCCGATTATATCGCGCCGGTAAAGGGGCTTAGCTTCCCGGTCGGATGACTCCGGCGCCGAAAACCGATAAAATCCTTGGCAGTCATCGTTAAACTGCGTCTAACTTAGAATCCGAAGTTTCCGGTTCCCCTCCCTCGGAGGGGTTAGGGGTGGGTTTACCCTAGGTTTGGAGGTTAGAACCCACCCCCCAGCCCCCTCCCAAGAGGGGGAGTCGAGCTATGGTTTTCAATTTGGATGGGGTTTAGACCGTAAACGCACCTTCATTTTCCCAACTCTCAGCGACAATCCTATGGCAGAAACACTTTTATTTAACGCGCTCCGTCAAGCTATCGACGAGGAAATGGGTCGGGATAACACGGTGTTGGTGATGGGGGAAGACGTGGGCCACTACGGCGGCTCCTACAAGGTCACCAAGGATTTATACGACAAATATGGGGAATGGCGGGTGCTGGACACTCCCATCGCCGAAAATAGTTTCACCGGCATGGCCGTCGGCGCCGCGATGACGGGTCTGCGGCCCATTATCGAAGGGATGAATATGGGCTTTCTCCTGTTGGCCTTTAACCAAATCGCCAACAACGCCGGGATGTTGCGCTACACCTCCGGCGGCAACTTTAAAATTCCCTTGGTGATCCGCGGCCCCGGCGGCGTCGGACGTCAGTTGGGCGCCGAGCACTCCCAGCGCCTCGAAGCCTATTTCCACGCCGTGCCGGGGTTAAAAATCGTAGCCTGCTCCACTCCCTACAACGCCAAGGGCTTACTCAAAGCCGCCATTCGGGACGATAACCCGGTGCTTTTTTTCGAGCACGTCCTCCTCTACAACCTCAAGGAAAACCTCCCCGACGGCGAATATATTGTCCCCCTCGACCGGGCGGAAATTGTGCGACCCGGGAAAGACGTCACCATTTTGACCTATTCTCGGATGCGCCACCACTGTCTTCAGGCGCTGAAACAACTGGAAAAAGACGGCTACGACCCGGAGATTATCGACCTAATTGCCCTCAAACCCTTCGATCTGGAAACCATCGGCGCTTCGATTCGCAAAACTCACCGGGTGATCATCGTGGAAGAGTGCATGAAAACTGGGGGCATTGCGGCGGAGTTAATCGCCCTCATTAACGACCACTACTTTGACGAACTCGACGCGCCGCCGGTGCGTCTCTCTTCTCAAGATATTCCCACGCCCTACAACGGCGCTCTGGAACGGCTGACCATTGTCCAACCGCCTCAAATTGTGGAAGCGGTGAAGAAAATCATGGCTTAGATCTAGATTGAACCAGACTAAATCCTTTAACCTATAGCGGTATGCAGTCGAGCGAGCGAGGGCTTTCGACAGTCCCCGAATCCAGGGTTTGGGCTGTAGCCGTCCCGAGTTGTTTATACCTCTCCACAGTTTGACCCCCCGTCAGGCGACGCCCGCCATCCCTCCAAGGGAGGGGAACTGCGACAACGGCTGATTTGCGATAAATTGCCCCCCGTGGAGGCGCGGGGTGGTCAATCTATTCGCTAACGTCCCGGAATTCCGGCGTACCAAAAATATGTCGCCATGGGAATCAAGGTCGCCAGAACGAGCAAAACCACCACCCAAAGGGTGGCGCTCCGGTCGTCGGTTTCTTCGGCGCTGGCGAAGGTGCCCTCTAGGTTAATCTCCGCCACCTGGGGCGGCCCGGGATCCGGTTGACCGGCTAAAACGGCGCCGAGGCGCTTTTCCGCTTCAATCAGCGCCTGGTTATACTTAGCGCCGTCCCGCAGGGGAACCGCGATGGTTTCCCGGATCAGGCTATCGACGATGTCGTCTGTGACCTGCGCCTGGGCAGCCGTTCCCCGTTGGAGAGCGACGCTATTGGTAAGGGTGTCCATCGCTAGAAGCGTTTGGTTGCTTTGCTCCTCCGCAGTGGGATACCAGCGGCTAAAGAGTTGTTCCGTAAAGCCCTCGATGGTCTGGTCAAAATCCAAGCGGCGAATGACCACAAAACGGACTTCCTGCCCGGTTTTCTGGGCCAGTTTTTTCAGGTCGCCGTTGAGGCGGCCTTCATTGGCTCGACTGATGGCTTCGGCGGGGTCGAGGAGGTAAGTGTTAGAGCCGGCGCCGAGGGTGGGCAGGTCGTAAATCCCCGTAGCCAGCGCCGCGGGAGTCCAGAGCAAAAATAAAGCGGCGAACCAAGCGAAAAACAGGGGCGGGGGAGTAAGACGCATGGGATTAAAGGACAGGAGTGGGGGTGCTTTCAATCACTTTATCAATTAAGCCGTAATCCTTGGCTTCCGCGGCGGAGAGGAAATAGTCCCGGTCCGTGTCCTTGGCGATTTTCTCCAGGGTCTGGCCCGTTTGTTCCGCCATGATTTCATTCAATTGCTGGCGAATACGGAGAATTTCCCTGGCTTCAATATCAATGTCCGTGGCCTGACGGCGCCCGGTGCCGCCCATGGGTTGGTGGATCATGATGCGGGCATGGGGTAGAGCCAAACGTTTCCCCGGAGAGCCGGAGGCTAATAAAAAGGCGCCCATGGAAGCCGCTAGACCCACGCAGATGGTAATCACCTCGGATTTGATATAGCGCATGGTGTCGTAGATGGCCATACCCGCGGTCACGGAGCCGCCGGGGGAGTTGATGTAAAGGTAAATCGGTTTGCTGGGGTCGTCGGAGTCGAGATAGAGCAAAAAGGCGACGATGCGGTTGGCGATGGAGTCGTTGACTTCTTGACCGAGAAAAATAATTCGTTCCTGGCTGAGGCGGGTGTAAATATCAATCCAGCGCTCGTACTGACTGCCGGGGAGACGATAGGGCACGCTAGGGACACCGATGGGCATGGTTCTCAGAGATTGGGGGGTAGGAATTAGGGATTGGCGCTTCGACTACGCTCAGCGCCCGTTATTAGGCTATGTTCAGCGCCCGTTAGCGCCGGCGCCGACTAAGGGTTTGGGCAAGTCCTTCTGACTGTCGAGAACCCGGTCGATTAAACCGTATTCTTTGGCTTGCTCCGGGGTGAGGTAGAAGGTGCGGTCGAGATCTTTGGCTAACTTTTCTACCGCTTGCCCGGTGTTTTGGGACAGAATTTCCAGTAAGGTGCGTTTGTTGTCCAGCACCTCCTTAGCCCGAATCTGAATATCCGTGGCTTGCCCCTGGGCGCCGGTGCGGTTTTGATTTAAGACAATGGTGGCGTGGGGAAGACTGGCCCGACAGCCTTTGGCTCCGGCGGAGAGGATCATGGCGGCGGTGCCCATGGCCTGACCGATACAAATGGTGTGAACCGGCGGCTTGATATAGCTCATGGTGTCGCAGATAGCGAAGGCCTCCGTCTCAAAACCGATGGCGTCGCCGGTGTACCAGGAGGTGCCGGTGGAGTTGATATAAAAGTAAATAGGCTTATCGGGGTCGTCGAATTGCAGGTAGAGCAACTGAGCGATGATCAACTGGGTGACGTCTAGACCGACTTGTTGCTTGACCTCATCGGAAGAGAAGAGGGGCATCCCCAGATAAACAATCCGCTCTTTCAGGAGGAGGGATTCCAAATCCGGGGGAGGCGTGCGAAAGGCCATATCGCCGTAATAGGCGCTTTGAACCGCTTTAATTTCCATGGGCGCTGGGAGTCGGAGTCAACGGCAACCGCTGTCGGTTCCGCTAGGGCTAGGTATTAGCCCCAAATTATAGCGAAAAAGCCAACCCCCTGTAAAAACGACCAGCCTTAACCTTCGTGAAAGGCGGTCGCTTCCCGGCGCTCGAAGCGGTCGTCCCCGTAGGCCTGCTCGCCGTGTTCCGTTAAATCCAAGCCCTGTAATTCGGCGCCGGGTTGCACCCGCAGGGGCATGACCAGACTGATCAGTTTGAGAATAATGAAGGTCATCACCGCGGAGAAGGCCACGGTTAAAATAACGGCGCCGATTTGAATAATGAGTTGGTAGGGATTGCCGGCCAACAAGCCGTTAGCGCCGGCGCTGTTAATACTCTGCTCGGCGAAGATCCCGGTGAAAATCGTTCCCACCACGCCCCCGACGCCGTGAACCGGAAAGGTGTCGAGACTGTCGTCCAGCCCCATCTGCACCTTGAGGTTAATGGCGAAAAAGCAGGCGATAGCCGTCAAAACGCCGATAATCAGCGCCGACATCGGGGAGACAAAACCCGCGGAAGGGGTGATCCCCACCAGCCCCACCACCACTCCCGTAGCCGCGCCGACGGTGGTGGGTTTACCCCGCAGAATTTGTTCTAGGAACAACCAAGTCAGCATGGCCATGGCGGCGCTGGTATTGGTGGCGACGAAGGCCGAAACCGCTAGGGAACTGGACGCCAAGGCGCTGCCGGCGTTAAAGCCGAACCAACCAAACCAGAGGAGACCGGCGCCGAGGAGAATGAAGGGCACGTTATGGGGCGGGGACACCCGATTGGGATAGGTGCCCCGACTACCGATGACTAGCGCCGCGACTAAGGCGGAAATGCCCGAAGAGGTGTGAACCACCATCCCCCCGGCGAAGTCCATCGATTTAAACAAGCCCGTCAATCCCAGTAATCCGCCCTTGCCCCAGACCATATGGGCCAGGGGACAGTAAACCAGAGTCAGCCAGAGAACCAGAAATAAACAATAGGCCTTAAAACTCGTCCGCTCCACAATGGCGCCGGAAATGAGCGCCGGGGTAATGACGGCGAACATGGCTTGATAGACCATGAACAGTTGGTGGGGCACCGTGGGCGCGTAGGAAAGAACGTCCACCGGGGCGCTCCCCTCTAAGTAACCCGTCGTTTCTAGACCCACGCCCTGTAGAAAGAGCCACTGGAAACCGCCCATGATCAGGTTGCCGGGGGCGAAGGCGAGACTATAACCCCAGAGGAGCCAAACCACGGCCATTAACCCCAGGGCGATGAAATTCATCATCAGGGTATTCAACACATGGCGCTTGGCCACAAAGCCGCCGTAGAAAAAAGCTAACCCCACGGTCATCAGTAAGACTAAACCGGAGCAGTTCAGTAAAAACCCGGTGTCGGCGGCGCTTTGGGCCGCGGCGATCTGTTCCGTTAATTCCGTCTGGGCTTCCGCCGGGAGGGCGCCGATGAGCCAAATTCCGAACAGCGCCGTCACAAACACAAACTGATTCATCAGCTTAAAACCATTTACTGAGTTTCTGAGATACTTGGATAGAAACGACATTGATTCAGGTAGTTTAAGTTAAGTAAATACCCGAAATTGATTTCAGTATTGGTTACCGAGATTACAGACAAATATTTGGAAGATATCAAAGGCGCAAAATTCAATACACGAAGACTATCCTTGATCCCCAATTGATCCCGAGGCGCGGCTTGGGCGATCAGAACAGGACTAAGCGCTAAAGTTTGCCGCCTCTACCGGTTCCGGCGCCGACGGTTGAGATCCAAGCCCTTTGTTTGCTAAGGTTAAGCAAGCGTTTTGTTGTTTAAGTCCTTTCCATCCCCATCTTTAAGGAGGCTCTTCCATGTCCCCGGACACCAAAGCTAGAATTGACGAACTGGTTAACGGCCATAAAATTATGGTCTTCATGAAGGGAACCAAACTGATGCCTCAGTGCGGCTTTTCTAATAACGTTGTACAGATTTTGAATGTCCTCGGAGTGCCCTTTGAAACCTTCGACGTCCTCTCGGATTACGAAATCCGCCAGGGGATTAAGGACTATTCCAACTGGCCCACCATTCCCCAGGTCTACGTCAATGGCGAATTTCTCGGCGGCTCCGATATTTTGATCGAGCTTTACCAAAATGGGGAACTACAAGAAAAAGTAGAGGTGGCGCTGGCTTCCTAAGCGCCGGTTTGTAGCGGTCTTCTCTTAGCTCAGGGACAGCTTGCGGGCGATACCCTGAGCGATCGATAGCGCCCCGGAGCGTAGATTGCCCAACATCCCTGTAGAAGTCTTGAAACAGGAGTCCCCCATCCTCCGGGTAGTCCAGAGAAGAGGGGGAGCTTGCAAGGGAAAAAAACTACTTTTTCTGCTTAACAATCACCGGCGTGCCGGGTTGCACGAGTTGAAACAGCGCCACCACATCGGGATTCCGCATCCGCACGCAACCGTGGGAGACGGCTTTTCCTAACAAGTGCTCTTGTTTTTTGGGAGTGCCGTGGAAACCGATGGTATTTTTGCCGTCGGACCAGAAGCCAATCCAGCGGACGCCAATGGGCCCGTTGAGACTGGCGGGGACTTTTTTGCCGTTCCAAGGGTTTTCCCAAACGGGGTTTTCCGTCATTTGAATAACTTGGAAATTTCCCGTCGGGGTTTCCCAGCCTTTTTTGCCCACCGCCACCGGATAGCTGGCGATCACTTTATCGTTTTGGTAAGCGTAAACTTTGCGCTCGCCCAACACCAACACCAGGTGGGTGGCGAGGTTTTGAGACGGCGCCGCGACGCTGGCGGTGGAATTGGAGCCGGGGGCCGGGGCGGCCTGAACGCCGGGGGAGGCCGGGGCGGTTTCCGGCGCAGTGGGAGAAGAGGCGCCGGCCAGCGTCCAGGGAGTCAGAGTCAGGGCCAAGCCTCCCGCCAGCGCCGCCAGGCAGGACAAGTAAGTGTTGCGATTCATAGACGAAGATAAATCAATGAAAATCAGACTAGACCAGAGGCTGAAATTGACTCACAGGGTAGCGCAAGATCTGGGAAAACGGGGGGTTAAGGAACCTCCATGACGCCTTGGCTGACGATGATCGAAGAGCCTGCCACTTCCACCGCGGTGATGGCGCCTCTGGTTTTAGAGACGCGGAGTTCCAGAAGGCTAGGACGGCCCATCTCCAGACCCTGTTCCACTTTCCAGTTCCAGGTGCCCGTCGGTTCGAGACGGTCGCTGAGATAACCCCCCAAAGCGGCCACGGCGGAGCCGGTGGCGGGGTCTTCGGCGATGCCGAGACCGGGCGCGAACATCCGGGCGTGGATATCGATGGTTCCAATGGGATTAGTTTGAGGGAAGTCCCAGGTGACGAGGAAGATCGAGGACGCCCAGTGGTGACTGAGGAACTTATCCCAAAGGTCGTAGCGGACTTTTACCTTGGCGAGAACTTCGCTGTTGGTGACGGGGACAATCAGGAACGGAATGCCGCAGGAGAAGGACTGAACAAAATACTGGTCGTCCCGAATGTTCGTGCTTTTGAGGGAGAGGATATCGGCGATGATGTGGTTGGAGAGCGGCTCCGGCCCCTGTTTGGGCAGTTGGCTCACTTTCAGCGCCGCCTGGTAGGGGTGGCCGTTCTGACTGTAGAGAGCGACCCGCACTAAGCCCACGCCTTCTTCAAAAATGATGTAGGTTTTGGGATCGGTGAGAGGATGCTTGCCAATGGCGGACAGCAGATAGGCGGCGCCGATGGTGGGGTGTCCGGCGAAATTCACTTCCTTGTAGGGGGTGAAAATTCTCAGGCGGTAATGGCCCGTCGCCGTCTTCGGGGGAAAGACAAAGACGGTTTCGGAATAGTGAAACTCGGTGGCGATGCGTTGCATTTGGGCGTCCGTCAGCCCTTCGGCTTCCGGGAACACAGCCAGGGGGTTGCCGCCAAAGATTTGATCCGTAAAAACATCTACGGTATAGAAAGCATATTGCATACAGCTAGTAAGCCATTATGAAATTGTGGGGCTTTTATCAGCATAGCGGATTACTGAGCGTTTTAAACCCTGTTTGGTTAACAGAGGCTGAAAAAAGGGCAAACCCGAAGGCAATTCCTTTTGCCCGCTTAGAGAAGGAAGCCTTAGGCGGCCCGGCTAAGCAATAAAAGCGCCGATCTTCTAGCGAGACTTGAAGGTTTCCATTGCCGATCCTAGGACAGATTTTAGGGTTTCTAGGGCGTTTTGGGGAAAAAACAGCCCATTTCTTCCCTTTCCTCCTTCCGGCGTTCTCTAAAGAGACGTCGGCTTCCAAGGAAGTGACTTTGATCACGGTTGAGCATCAACTCAACTTTTCAGCTGTGAGTCTCCTCGGGATTGCGCTCTCCGAATACTCTATCCTTCCTCAGTTGGCTGGTCAATTCTTTCTAGTTTTTGTATCGTTTTTTGCCAAAGCGCGACTGGAAATCCCCCCCAGGGATTGACGGTTAACGATTGGGCAAGAAAATATGTATTAAAAGTTACCGAAAAACTTCTAAAACGGGCCTAGAGGCGCTTAAGGGATTCTACGGCCCTCATTCCGCAGGTTGATAAATAATTAACTACATGGGTAGTAATAATACTCAACAGGGGGGCCTAAAAGGTGAATAATGAGACGACGTTCCTCGTTGAGATTACTAATCTGCCATTCCCCGTCTAGGTTAACTCGGT